>JAIXTE010000146.1 GCA_027484315.1 Burkholderiales bacterium
ATTTTTAGAAATCGCTGCATCAGAAACAGCAGCGACCACGCCACCCAAACCATGACCAAACCATGGACTTGTCTGGATTGCCTCAAGAGATATGGTCAAATACAACATCCTTTGACCCAAGCTGGTCTCTTTGGTTTGGGGGTCTCCCGAAGACCACATCTGAAACTCAGAAAACACTTCAACGACTCTCAACCGAACGACGTCACTCACCGCGAACAGAAGTAAAGCAATACAAAAAAGCCCAAATCCAATCAGCAAGCCCTTGCGAACCCCTAGAACTCTAAGGCCCAATAAAAATGGGATTAACAATGCAGTCATCCAGCCGGAACGCCCGGGTACGAATACAAACAAGTTCACGAGGCTGAGTAAAACACCGATTGCAATGAATGTTCTGACGACGGTTCTTCTATTCAACTCGGGGGAAAAGAAAATACGGTAAACAGCCCAGGAACAGGCAATTGCCACAAAAAAACTGTGTGTCAAGTAAGCTTTGAAATACGTGGGCAAGTCGCTTTCCAACAACCCCAGAATGACACCATAGCTGGCCAGAACGCTAAGAAAGACCCCCAACGAAAACCAGTCCAGCAAACGCGAGGGCTTCTCTGTCGTCATTAGCACGGCAGCAATCATGGGAATGAACGCAAACCGCAAGTATTTGGTGGCGTAGTCACCAGCCAACTGTGAATCGCTCCCTGGATAAAGCGCAGTGAAAAACAGGAAGCAAACCAATGCAAATGCTGAAAGTGTTACCGGATGCTTGAGAAGCATCAACAAATTTAAACGGATCTCTTTAAAAAAAAGAGCGGTGACAAAAGCCAGGAGCAAAAACAAATTCACCGGCGCTGGCTTGATCGGCAGAAAAAAAGCAGCCCCGGCCAGAAACCAGGCTGGGTTGATTCGTTGAACCCAGTTCACACCCACCCCCACTTCTGCCAGTGCATTTTCAGAAATGCATAGGTCACAGGAGCAGTTATCAAGCCTGGCAAACCAAATGCCACTTCTCCCAGCACAATGGCGATCAACATTTCGGGCACGCTAGCCCGCACATTGCGACCAATGATGTAGCCATTCACAAAGTATTCCAGCTTGTGGATCACGAACAGGTACAACACCGAACCCAAGGCCACGAACACACCATAACGGATAGTCAGCACCAAAATCAAAGTGTTGGCCATGATATTGCCAGCGGCGGGTATCAAACTGGCCACCGCAGTGAACATCAGGAGCAATTCGCGGAAAGGCAACACCACGTCAAAGGCAGGCAAAATTCCGTAAATAAAAATGGCGGTACAGAACGTGTTCCAGATGCTGACATACACCTGAGCGCCCATTAGCAGGGTGAAGCAGCGCACATAGTTTTCAAGGGTCTGGATCCATGCTGTGGCTAGGGGCCTCGGCGCGCCGCCCACCACGGGGGCAGGTACCATCAACGCGGCAGACACACCCAGGATCAGTGCAAAAACAAATTGCAGAAAAATGAAAAAGCTGGCGCCACCAAAGCTGCGAATGTAGCCGACGAAGTCGCTGTCGTCCTTGCTGATCATCTTGAACAGGTCACTGGGCTTGCCGGGAATATGGGCGCGAATGGCGTCGGGCAGACTGGCTGTGACGGTATTCAAATTGCGCAGGGCCTCTTCAACCAACTGAGGCCCCTGCTGGGTCATGGTTTGCAGTACAAATCGAACTCCGCTGTTCAAACCCACACCCAGCAGCACCACAGCAGCAGCCACCACAGCTGTGGTCAAAAACGTGGGGAGCCAACCAAACAGCCCGCGCATGAACCGGCCTTTGAACTTGTTGATGTGGGGTTGCAGCAGGCGGCCAAAACCGCGGCGCGTGAATCGGGTGAGGGCAAAAATAGCCAGGCCTGCGATGAGACCCACACCGATTTTCAGGGACAAAATGCTGATCCAGATCAGCAGAATGCCAATTACGGATGCGTATTCCCAGCGGATGTCGATCTTTTCTTGAAACGTGTCGGGATGGGGCATGAATTGTCTTGGCTGATTATTAACGGAGGTATGACCAAGTTATTTACGATTCTATCCCAATTTTTCGTTCACGCCCGCCGCGACCCTGCAGGGGAGGACCGCCACAACCCCAGACCCGCCCACAACGCCAAGAGCCCATACACCCCGAATGCACCGCCACCACCGCCTTGGGAAGCAGAGGTCACCGGGATTGCTGCCACACCGTTGCCATTGCTCTCACCCACAGCAACACTGGGAGAGAATGCACGTTCATTGACCCCATTGCCGACAAGTCGAACCACGCTGGTATTGCTCCGGTTATTAACAGTGTCAGTCACCTTGAGGGCAAACTCGGCGACATTCCCTGCCAAGCCCGACTGAACCTGCAATACACTGGATTCAGCACCAGCCAGCACCACTGGCTGACCAAACACTTGCTGCCAACGGTAAGTCAAATTACCAAAGCCGCCGGTGCTGTTGCTGCTTAGGCTGGCATCAACCATATAAGGCCCGTTATTACCCACCACAGCAGACTGCGGCACATTGGCTACAGGCAAAGGACTAGGCAGGGCACGCGCCGCATTGATAGCACCCAAAGGATTCAACAAGCCTGCACCGCAACTGCTTGCGGAACAATTGCGACGCGTCGGCTGAAACAGCCCGGGAGAGAAATCAGCATTGGCCGGGTAAGCCAGGGCGTTGTTGAGCAACAGGTCGTCAATTTGAGCACTTGTTAAGGAAGGCCGAACAGCCTTCATCAATGAGATTGTTCCAGCCACCAATGGGGCAGAAAAGCTGGTGCCTGCAAAAAGTGAAACCAAAGTGCCGTTCGCAACCGGTGTTGACGCACCCGAATTACTGATACCCGCATAAAAACCACTGGCATTGCCTGCGGCATGAATGGTCAGGTAGTTACCGCTGCCACCCTTGGCCGTGTAACTGGCGAGCTGACCGTTCTGTTGCGCTGCGCCCACCGCAATGGTGCCTGCGCAGTTGGCAGGGTACTGAATCCCGCCACCCGAGTTGTTGCCGGCAGAAATAACAACGGACACATTGCTAGCTCTTGCATCCGCTATGGCCAGCGCAACAGGGTCTGTGGCTGAACAGCCGCCGCCCAGCAAAGGCGTGTCAGAGGCAAAGCTGAGGTTGATGACATCGGCCGGGTTTGGATTCACGCCAATGGAGGGGTCAACTCGCCCGGAACCTGTGGCCCAATAGAATGCGTCGACAATGTCGGAACTGCTGGCAATTCCACAGCGCCCTGAAACCCGAACCGGCAAGATTTTGGCATTCCAGTCCATGCCTGCAATGAACTGGCCATTGTTGGATTGGGCTGCAGCAACCGAGGCCACAGTGGTGCCATGCCAGGAGCTGCTGGACGACCCATCCGGGCAGGTCGTTCCATTGGGCGGCGCATCGCCAGGATCAGAAGAGTCTGGATCGCGGCCATTGCCGTCGTTCGAGCCGGAATCGAGCAAGGCCCCTGGCTCACGGTTGCCTGTGGGCGGTGTGACCTGGCTGACAAAGTCGTAACCGGGCAACAGACGACCTTTCAATTCGGGGTTGTCGAACAGCACGCCTGAATCGAGCACCGCAATAACCACGCTGGCACTGCCCCGGGTTTGCTCCCAAACGTCTTGCATTCTCAGCGAAGCATAGCCCCCGTTGTGGAAGTAGCTGGCCTGGCTGGCAGCATAGCGGGCATCGGTTGGGGCGGATACAGCCGCCCGCTTCAATTGAATGTCAGGGCTGGCAAACCGCACACCTGGCAAGGCATTCAATGCGGATGCGATGGACTGCACCGTCTGCAAGCTGCCTAATAACGGCAAACGCTGTATCTCGATCAAATAGCTATCAGGTTGCAGCAGGGGTCGGATCATTTTTACGGGAACGCCCAGCGCAAGTTGCACCGCATTCACCATCCCTGTGGCCTGTGAATTGCCCGGTGAGGTGGGCATATTGACCACCCAGCGCAGTGGAATGGAGTGGGTGATTTGTGAGGAGCCCTGCGCCTGAAGTGGAAGGGAGATCGACACTGGCACTGCGCACAACGCAGCAATCAACAGCTTTTTTGCAGACACAGCTTTACTCCAGACAACGCAGGTTCTTGCAAGTGGTACCCCACTTTTGAAGCAACAGATTCAACCTGAAAAAAAACCCCAGCTTCCAATAAGGATGCCGGGGCTTGATCAACACCTAAAACCGGAAGAGTTATTCTGCGCCAATGACCCCGCCATCAATGCGACGAATCACAATGGTGGCTGAACGTGGGCGCAGGCTTCCGGCCGGGCCGTAATTGCCAGCAGAGGCACTGCCAGCAGGCCAGGTGGACTGCAATGTCGCGGCAGTGAAGTCAGCTGCCATTCCCAATGCGGCTGTACGCTCACCGGGGTGCTGAACGTTCACGAAAATGGCTTTGCCATCTGGTGTTTCCGTAATGCCGGTGATTTCACAACCTTTGGGGCCAACAAGGAAGCGACGCAATTTTGCATCTCCCAATGCAGCACCGATGAAGGTTTGCTGTGCTTCAGTGCCTCCCAAGGTGTTGTTGACGGTAAGGGCCTGGCCATCGCCTACCTTGCCAGGCAAGGCTGCCAGCAACATGCAGTTGGTTGAACCGGTGAAGGCACCATCGTCAGTTTGAATCCAGCAAATGCCGGTTTTCTTGCTGAACCACAAACCGTCCGGGGAAGAGAAGTCGTTGTTCTCTGACAAACCCGACAAGTTGGCAGGTGCTGCAGCGGGTGCGCCAAACAGGAAGATATCCCACTGAAACGCAGTGGCGGTTGAGCGAGTGCCGTCTTCCTTCAAACGAATAATGTGGCCGTTGGGGTTGCCCGAGCCAGTTGAACCGTTGCTGCCGGTGTAAGCGCGCGGGTTGGCTGCGTCGGTGTTCCCGATGTTGCGGCTGCTGTTGTTGGTCATGGTGAAATACACATCGCCATTGGCAGGGTTTACAGCACCCCATTCCGGACGGTCCATCTTGGTGGCACCCACTGCTGTAGCAGCGTGGCGTGCATTCACGAATACATCCGCCTGGTTGGCAAACACGTAGGTGGAATAGTTTTGAATGCGTGTGTCGGTAATGGTCAATTCAATCCATTCGCCACGACCCGTGTCGTTGAACTTGGCAACGTACAACTTGCCTTCATACAAATACTTGTCACCTGCCACAAGGCCACGACCAAAATCGGCTGGGTCCCAGTTGGCGGCAGTCACGAACTTGTAAACGTATTCGTTTTGCGAATCGCAACCCATGTAGAAGGCCAGGGGCTGACCCGCTACGGGAATACCAACAACCGCTGCTTCGTGCGCAAAGCGGCCCATGGCCACACGCTTGCGGGGCAGACTGCGGGGGTCCAAGGGATCAATTTCCACGTTGTAGCCGAAGGTATTGGCTTCGTTGCGGAAGTCCTGGCTGCCATCGGCGGCTGCGCCGGCGGCAGACAAGTCCCAACGGTCAAAACGGTCATCGCCGCGAGCTGCCGTGAACCAACCCTGCGACGTGGATGATGTCGCCGCCATTGCGATGGGGGCAGATGGGACGCCATAACGTGCACGGGAGGCTTGCTCGCGCGGACTTACAGGGTTAGAACCCTTGGGCATGTTGAAGTAGAAGGCCCAGTTTTCTTCACAGGCCAGGTAAGTGCCCCATGGCGTGGTGCCATGGCCGCAGTTATTCAAAGTTCCGCGACTGGACACACCTGTGGTGTCAAACCGGGTCACCATGAAACGGCGAATGTCGTTGATGTGTGCGGCCGGGCCGTTCACGCGCATCAAGGTTTGCGCATTCACGCGGCGGTTCAGTGTGGAGGTCAGGTCGACGCTCCAGCGTCCATCGGTGCCCCGTACAATTTCCACCAGCGACACGCCGTGGTGGTTGATTTCTTTCAGAGTTTCGTCCACGGGGCGGTCAAGCAGGTCCCAGCCGCCGAATTGGCTGAACTTCTTGCCGTTAACACCCCCGGTGGTTTGACCGCGAGGGTGGAAGAAATGGGCATCAGCCGAGCTTTCATGGTTGACAACCAACACGGCACGGCCCGTGTCTTCACGGGTGGCACGGCGGGCAGCGTCGATGAAGAAAATATCCATGCCGTCGTGGTGATCGCCGATTCGCATTGACCAGTCGTCTGTCTCGGTACCCAGGTTGCTGTAAGCGGGAATGCTCGTGTTGATGCGATCGCCAGTGGCGTGAATCACTTGGTAGGTATAGCCGGGGGGAAGGATGACATCGTCGGCAATCGACTTGGCCACAGCGTTAAAGGTCAGGGCAGAAGCCTGCTGCAGGGGGGCAACACCTGTACTGGTGGATGCTACTGCATCACCACCGCCACCGCAGGACGCCAGCAGTGGCATTGTGGATGCTGCAGCCAGGCCAACGCCACCGCGCAACACGTTGCGGCGTGCGGGATTGGCCAGCGCACGGTCTACCACTTCCTGAAAATGTTCGTTGTCGGACAGATTGGTAATTACGTCATCTTGTTGATAATGCGACATCCTGACTCTCCCTTGAATTTGAGGCGCAACTAATTAACTCCGAGAATTTATGTGAGCCACATGACAGGCGTTTTGCAGCGGGGGTGTCAAAAACTGTCACAAAAGTAGAACGGAAATTACAAATACTGAAAATTTGCCGGCTTTTCAGGTAGATGGAAGGGAGTAGCCAATTTTTTGAATTTCATGGCAAACTACAGAAATGTTCGGTTGGAAGTGGAGGCAGTTTTACAATGTCCGATCAATCTCAGGAAGTACCCAGGCGTAAACCCCGTTTAGACCGCGAAAGCAGCATTCGGCAACGAATCTGGAAACTTTGGCTGGTATTTTTTGCGGCGGGCCTTGCCGCTGCGTTTACAACCAGCATGAGCCACGCAGGTGAAACGGAAGACCGCAAGAACTCCAGGGCTGTGATTGAAGCCCAACTCAAAGCCTTTCAGCAAGGCGATGCACCCAAAGCCTTTTCTTACGCAACGCCCACCATACAAAGTCTGTTCGGCGATGCAGACACCTTCATGCAAATGGTACGCGATGGCTACGATGTGGTTCTGAAGCCGGCCTCCGTGCGTTTTGTGAAATTTCAGAGTGACGGATCAAGCGCCTTGCACGCGGTGCAAATGATTGACCGACAAAAGACATTGTGGAACGTATACTATGTTCTGCAAAAGCACACGGATGGCAGCTGGCGTATTGCCAGTTGTGAAACCGAGAAAGCGGAAACCAAACTGATTTGACATGAATACCGACCTAGCCACACCGACTTGCAATATTTCCCTGACCGACGCGGCCCAAGAACGCATTCTTGACCTGCGCGACAACATGCACAAGCCCGCCATGATTAGGCTTTACGTGCAGGGCGGTGGCTGCTCCGGATTTGAATACAAAATCGATTTGGCCCGAGAAACAGACGAAGACGACATCCTGGTTCAGGTCAACCCATACATACACCTGTACATCGACCCGGTCAGTGCGCCCTACCTGGAAGGCACCACCATCGACTACGAAACCCACACACTGGCTTCACGCTTCGTGTTCAACAACCCGCAAGCCAAAAGCACTTGCGGATGTGGCTCCAGCTTCTCCGTCGAATAAATTCCAGAACTGCCCCCAAAATAGGCACCGCCAGGTGCCCATGCTTTAATCCCCCACGCATTGCCTTTCTGAACCTGCGTCAAGCGCGCTAACTCGTCTGGGCTAATTCACCAAAATACTGAATCAAACCTGCTTTCCTCGTCCTTTTTGTCTCGAATTTTTTAATCAAGATGAACAAGACTTGGCCCATCAGACCTGGCCATGAACCGACGCCACCAATTCTGGAGAGTGATGACGTGTTGAGCAAAATAAAAGCCAGACTCCATGGCTTTGCACTGAAAACCCCTGCAAGTCGAGAAATTCGATTCACCATCGGTGCAAAACTTTTTCTGGCGCCTGCCCTGCTGGCCATGGTGGTGTTGCTGGTTTGTTACCTGGCTGTTCAGTCCATCTTCGGATTGCGGCAATCGCTTGATGAGGCGTACAACGTGCGCATGCAGTATGCCCAACAGGCCAATGAAATTTATGGTTCGCTAATGCGCATACAGGCCGACACGGCCTCCATGATCAGCAAGGTGTTGTCCAACGCCTCGGAAGATGCCGTGGCACCACTGGCCAGTAAAATCACGACCAATTTGACGCTTGAATCGAAGCGGGTCCAGGGCCTTGCGAACAAGATGGACCTGACCGAGGCCGAACAAACCCTGTTTGCCAAAGCCCATCAGGCCATTGGCGACTATGCCAAGGTGATTGAACAAACCATTGAATTCAGTGCAATCGACGCATCCATGGCGGCCGTATACCTCATCAAGACCGAGGCGCAGTTTGAGAAACTTTCCGCATTGGTGAACGAACTTGTCGACCTGGAAAACAGGCTGGGTGCCGACGCGCAGAAAAGGGCCATTGAGGTGTCGGATACCCAACTGGCAATCGGGCTTGGTGCATCGGGATTGGCCATGATGCTGGCCCTGTTTCTCAGCCACATGATACGAAGAAACATTCTTCAGTCGATTCTGCGGATCAAGTCTGCACTGGGCCACTTGGCCGATGGCAACTTGACTTTCGAATGCCAGCGCGAAGGCACAGATGAGATCAGCCAGATTGAAACCCAACTGGGTGTAGTCAGTGGATCGCTCAGAACGCTGGTTGGGAAAATCAAGGGTTGTGCAGAACTGATTTCCCGGGTCAGTTGCGAAATGGCGGAACGTCTTAAAGAGATCAGCATGGGGTCCACCACACAATCGGACGCCAGTAAATCGATTGCCGCCACGGTGGAGGAGTTGACGGTCAGCATTTCTTCCATTTCGGACAGCGCCACCGACCTTCGGGCCATCAGCAACCGCACCGGCGTGGCCACCCATGAGGGCAAAGCCAGCATGGGCAGCCTGGCCAACGAGATTGACCGAGTCAACCTCGCCTTTTCCCAAGTGCAATGCAATGTGGGCGAGTTTGTGGGCAATGCGATGGCCATTGAGCGCATGACCGCCGTGGTCAAGGACATTGCAGCGCGAACAAACCTGCTGGCATTGAATGCCTCCATTGAAGCGGCACGTGCCGGTGAACATGGGCGCGGCTTTTCTGTAGTGGCCAACGAGGTGAGAAGCCTGTCAGAGTCATCGACCAAGGCGGCGAATTCCATCGAATCGATCACCACGCAGATTTCTGCCAAGGCAGCTGATGTGCGCAGTGCCCTGGGGCAGGGTGAGCAGTCGCTTGCGCAATGCCGTGATTCCCTTGCCGTGGTCACAGAATCATTTGACCAGAACACCGAAAACATTCACCTGACCGAAGTGAATGCGGAAAACATTTGTGCGTCCATCGCCGAGCAAAGCAAGGCCAGCCAGAGTATGGCCTGCGAGATGGAAAAAATTGTAGACATGATCGAACTGAATTCGAACCTGACCACGAAGGCAGATGAACTGGTGGGCGAGTTGAGGGGATCCGTGTCGGACATGGACATTCAAATTGCGAAATTCAAGGTTTAAATCATCGAAGTCCCTATGGACACCCGATCAACTCGGGGTCTTCAATCCACTTCCTACACAGGAGAATAACGATGCGTAAACTTTTTTCGGCTGTACTACTTTCGATGACGTTGGCAGGAACCTCGGTAATGGCTGAAAACGCCACAAAGGATCAGGCGGTGGCCTTGGTGAAAGAAGCTGCGGCTGCTGTCAAGGCCAGCGGCAAAGACGCAGTTATCTAAGAAAAAAAAAAAAAAAAT
>JAIXTE010000149.1 GCA_027484315.1 Burkholderiales bacterium
GGCGACCGTCGCGGCTTACAAAATCGATCTGACCATTGTCACCCAGGAACACACGCTCGGAACCGGTTGCGGTGGTGGTCACGCGGTCATTGCCGCGGCCTGCCACCACGTAGGCGTTGCCACCTGCGATCTGGATGTTGTCATTGCCACCAAAGCTTTCACTGGTGCTGAGGATACGGCTCATGAAGCCTGTGAGCGCCTGTTCAAAGAACACGGCACCGGCATCGCCCAACACAACAGCCTGTTGATTTGCTGTTGTGCCAGTACGAACATCAATGCTGTCTGCACCCGCGCCACCCAACACCACCTTGTTGCCACTGCCAATTGCAATGGTGTCGTCGCCACCCAGAATGCCGTTCAAGGCGTTGACCAGGGTCAAGTGGTATTCGCCCAAGGCATTGCGCGCACGGCGCATTTCAAGGTTGTCGCCAGACACCACATCGTGTGTGTCTTTCGAGGCATTGATGGTCAGGGTGTCAGAACCCAAACCACCGACCAGCACGTTGAAGTCCAACGCCACCTGTTTGTTGCTTGCATCATCACCAATGGCCAAGGTAATGCTGTCTGCACCCGTGGAAGTAATGCCACTGTCGAGACTTTGCACACCAAGCACTCGGCCAGTTGCTGCATCCAGGTTGATCTCGGCATTGTCACCGGCAATCACACGCTCGAAGCCGGCCTGTGCCAACACGGAGATTGTGTCTGCACCTGCACCACCCAGAATCAGCTTGATGCCGTCCACTACGCTCAAACCGGCACCGGCAGAAATCGTGTCGGCTGCACCGTTGGGCAAGCCCACCGAAGCCAGCAGGGTGACTGTGCCTAACAGCGTGCTGTTGTTTGCACCCGCCAGTGCACTGTACTGCACGGAATCGCCTGCGGCCACCAAAGCACCTTTGCCAGCGTTCAAAGTATCGGCACCTGCACCGCCCACCAGAATGTGATCACCATCCTGGACAGTCAATGTGTCACCAGCACCCTGTTCAAGGGCGATAGATTCCAGGCGGGTAATTTGACCCAACAGGGCATTGCGCACGAGGCTGGCATTGTCACCCACCAGCACGGCTGATGATCGCGGTGCGTTGACATTGAGTGTGTCTGCACCCATGCCGCCAATTGCAATCACGTTACCCAGCGTTTCCACACCGGCCAACAGGTTGCCATTGCCAATTGTGATGCTGTCTGCGTCGCCTGTCGATGCGGTGTTGTCCAGAGTCTGGATCAAGGTCACGTCACTGGCCAGGCCAGCCGCCGTGAATTGAAGGCTGGCATTGTCGCCCACCGCCAGGCGGAAGGCTGTGCGGGATGAATCCACCACCAGCTTGTCGCGGTCGGAACCACCGACAAACAGCACGTCACCATCCATCACATTCACCACATCGGCACCACCGAAGTTCAGTGATTTGCTGATGACTGTGCGAAGGCTGTCGGCAATTGCCATATCGATTGGATCTTCAGGCTGTGGATTGCCAGGCTCGAAAGTCAGCGTACCGGAATCACCCAGCACGGTGCTGCGGTTCAGCTTGCCATCCATACCTGCCGCTGTGGCCAGGTTAATGTTGTCTGCACCGAAGCCGCCCAGAATGGTTTTCACGCCACGGCCCAGGTTGATGGTGTCGGCATCGCCTTTCTCATCGGTCAGGGTTGTGATGGTTTGAATGCCATAACTTTGGGCTTTCTGCTCAATCAAGGCATTGTCGCCCACAACCGTGTCCATGCTGTACGCACCAGGCTGCACGGTAATGCGGTCGGCACCCAGACCACCCACAATCACGTTGCGGCCCAGGTCTGCAGTGCTGTCCACCACACCCACGGTGATGTTGTCATCACCGGCTGTGGCTGCAATCACGTCTGCAGACATCACGGTTTGTACGCCACCCACCACATCGAATATCACTGTGGCTGCATCACCCAGCAGGTAACGTGCAAAACGACCACGCTGCTCACTGTTGCTGCTTGTGGAATTGCCGGTTGCATTGACACGCACGGTGTCTGAACCAAAACCACCCACCAGCATCTTGAAACCATCGCCCAAGGTGATGTCGTCGTCGCCACCAAACACCAGGCCTTCAGACACGAGGCTGCGCAACACGCCGTTTTCTGCTGCACTGTCGTAGTTCAGTGAACCGCTGTCGCCCAGTACAAAATGGTCGCCGTTGTAGGCAGTGATGCGGTCAGCACCCATGCCACCGATCAGGGTTTTGTCGCCCGAACCAGTGGCCACCGTGTCGTTGCCACCGAGGTCATTCAGGATAGAACGAACCACCAGCAACTGATTCAGTTCGGCTTCAGACGGCGCGGAACGCGTCACTTCACCGTTGTCAGCAATCACGATGTCGCTGCTGATGCCCCGGCCGGAATTCAGGCCGTTGATCAGGTTGCCACCACCGATCAGGATGGTGTCACCACCCATGCCGGTCACCACAATGTTGCTGCCGAATGAACCGCTTTCGGCGCTGCGGCCGGCACCAATGGTGATGGTGTCGCCGCTGTCCTGCGTGGCGCTTGTGTCCGTGGACACCAGGCGTGTCATGCGACCGAATGCATCGAATTCAATGCGTCCGTGGCCGCCGATTACCATTCGTTCAGTGCTTGCGTTGGAGCCTGTGGCAGAAATCGTGACGCGGTCACGGCCTGCACCACCAATCACAATCGCATGCCCGCTGGCCAGGTTGATTGTGTCATCGCTGGCAGAGGCGCTTTCGTCCACACCCACCTTCGTGGTTTCGATCAGGGATAGGAAGTGCTGCGCATTCTCGGCTTTCGAGAATGTCAGGCTGCCATGATCACCCACGACCACATTTCGGCTACCCAAAATGTCGGAGGCGGTAATCTGGTCAGCACCGAAGCCACCCAGAATGATGTTGCTGCCGGCACCCACGGTAATGACATCTGCACCACCCTTGGTGTCTGTATTCAACAGTTCACCCAAGTTGCTGATTTCCGTGACACGGCGGGTTGAGGCTTTCAACTTCACGACACCGGAATCGCCCAGCACCACGTTGTCGCCATCACCCAGGGTAATGTTGTCAGCACCCTGGCCACCGGCCACAATGTGTCGGCCTGTCAGGCCCACGATGGTGTCCGCGGAACCCACACCGGTCTGCTTCGAGGTCACGGTGTCAACCATGCCGTCGGCTGCAAAACGGATCTGTGCGAAGTCACCAATCATGACGTCACTACCTACGCCTGAATTCAGGTTGTCTGCACCGGCAGAACCAAACAGGATGTCGTCACCCTCTCCGCCTTCGGCCACTTGTGCACCGGTCGACTTCTGAACGTTTTCAACCACCTGGCCAAACCAGGTCCATTCGCGGTTCGGCAATTGCTGCCAGGCCAACTTGGCACCGACCTTGGCGATATCCACTGTGGTGCCTGACGAATTGATGAACTGCAGGCCATCCACCGACAACAGGTCGTTGCCTGTCATGCCGCGCAGGGTGTCGTCACCGCCACCACCCAGGATCAGGTTGTTGGCTGTGTTGCCAGCAAGGGTGTCGTTGCCCAGGCCGCCGAAGATGTTGTGGAAACCACCCACCTTGACTGACTGTGCACCGCTGGTGAAGTTGCTGTTGGCGGAAGCGCTGCTTTCATCAATGCTCACCCCTGTGTTGTAAGACGACAGGTCCAGTGTGTTGCGTGAAGTCTGGCGTTCAGCGGCCGTATTCAAGCCCACATTGGCACCACCCGTGCGGGTGGCGGCACCATAGACGCTGCCCGTCAAGGCATGCGCGTGGTCAAAGGCGAACACATCGCTGTTGATACCGCCAATGACATTCTCGATTCCCGTGAAGAGGAATGAACCATCACCGAACTGTGTGCCACCCATGGCGCCGGTTGTGGCGTTGCTGACAACACCGTCGTTCAGGTTGGCCGCATCCGTGTCACGAATCAGGTTTTGTGCAGCCGCGTTCAGCTTGCCTTTCAGGCTTGATGAGTCTTCGTCCTTCACTGCAATGTGCAAAGGCTTGCTTTCAAACGACATGTCAATGGTGTCTGAAGCCGAGCCGCCTGCAATCCAGCCAATGGACGTTGTGCGGTTCCATGTGGCTGTGTTGCTGCCTTGTGTCGCCTTCATGTTCAAGGTGTCAAACACAATTGCATTGGTTTGCCTGGAGAAGTCGAGCACGTTGGCGTCGCCAGGTGTCAAGTCATCCACTGTCACCGTGCCGTAGTTGCCCAGGAAGCGGTATGAATCCGAACCGGCATTGCCGGTCAGGGTAATTGTGCCACCGCGGGCCACCAGCAGGTCTGCACCTGCGTTGCCGGTGATTTTGGTTTTGGATCCGCTTTCGGCACCCGACACCAGCGTGTCACCTGCACCGCCACCGATCAACTCGTTATCGCCTGAGCCAGTACCAATCAGGATGGCTTCAATTGAAGTCAAACCTGACACGTCGATCTTGTTCTTGCCCGCACCGGTGACACCCACAATTTTCTTCACACCCGAGAATGTGCGTGTGTAGTCGGTGCCATCAATGGTGGCGGTGATTTCGATCTCATCCGTACCAATTTGCTTGATGACGTAGGTTTCATCCACGTCTTCCGTATTCTTGTGAACACGGTTCTCGGCCTTGGCTGCTGCGAAGTCGTCGGCGTATTGCGACGCACCGACATCTTCCAGAACGATCATGTCTGTAAAGCCATTGCCCATGTGCAATGAGAACACGCCATCCCCATCATCGTCTGCTGTGAGGATTGGGAAGCAAGGTGCGGGAGTGTGCTTGAACTCGAACAGGTTCACGCGGAACAACTCTTTTTTGTACACAGTACCGATGATAGGCACTTTGACTTTCAAGTTGGCCTGGAAATCAATTTCAAGTCCCACCTCAAAAATATCCAGCGGGTTGCACAACAATACGTCTGCAATTTCTGACACACGGAACTTGCCATCATTGGCGCCCTTGCCGTTGTTGTCGTTCCAGTCCAGAGTCCCCATGAAGTCAATACCTGCAGCCAATGCCACACTGGCAACACCCGCATTGAGCTCTGCAAAAACCTCGAGCCCTGCCAGGAAAATGATGTCTGGCATGTCGCGGCCATTGACAAAATTGTCGCTGATATAGAAGCCATCAAAGATGTGCTTCACATTCTTGGACTGGAAATACTTGTTGATACCAAAGGTGTCAAAGCCAAAACCCAGGTGCACTTCCACACCCAACTTGCCGCGAATACCCGCTTCAATTGTTGGAGCAGAATACAAGATGCTGCTGAGCTCAATCTCAGTGTCATATTTCAAAGGCTGCGGCGTAAAGGTCACCAAGTCCACCGTTTTTCCGGTGATCACGTCCAGAATCTTGGAGAAATCGGACAGGAAAGGCACGCGCAGTGCACTGTTCGGGTCATTCAACTTCGACAGGAAGCCCAGAACACCCGCTTTGGCATTGGCTGAAGGTGCAGCAGCACCTGCACCTCCGGCCGCCTTGGGTGAAACAGGCGTGTTCAATGCACTCGTGATCGAGGACACATTGCCCGACAGGGAAGCACTTGACTTGTTCGACGACGAATTCACGTTGCCGCTCAAGGTGAACACGGCTCCGATTGGAATAATCAGGTTGCCTGCATCGGTCGGGATCGCGCTGATAAGATCAATCAGGCTCTTGAATTGCTTCAAGAATTGAACCTGCTTCGTGCCGCCCTGGCCAAACACTTCGGCCAGGCCCAGGATGGTGAGGTCTTCGCCACCATTGAACAAGGCCGTGCCTGGAATTCGCTTGTCCAGAATGTCCGTAATCTTCTTGATTTCGTCGGTGAACGGCTGAATTTCCTTGACGATCGGGTTCAGGAAGTCACTGAAAAAACTGCCCACATCCAAAGCCAGATCGGAAATCCAGATGGTGGGCGTGGGGCCAAACAGCTTGCGGTACTTCGACTCGGGGCTGTCGGCCATCAAGTCGCTGACATCGATATTCTTCAGTGCATAAGTCAGGTGAAAATCGGCCAGCAAGCGGGGCAGAGAACGCTGCCCCTGGATCGACAAGTCCATGTTGAAGTTGGCTTGCGCCCTGGCATTCAACTCGGTCTTGAAATTGTCCAGGAACTTGCCGGAATTCATTTCACTGAATGTCAGGCGACCATCGTCGTTGCGGTCACGAATATCGATGGTGAAGCTGCCACGGAAGTAAGTGCGTGAGCCAATGCCACGGTCGAACAAATCATCCGACTGAACCATGGTTTCATCGGGCAAGCGGATTTCATTACTCCAGTCATCGATGATGGTGCCGGTCAGGAAGAAGATATTGGCCTTTAACTGGGCCGGGTCAATCACACCATCGCCATTGCGGTCGCGCCCTTGCAGGTAGGCATCGAAGTTGATCGCAATTTCCTTGACCGCGGAATTCACGCCACTGTCAGGAAGATCCAACACGTTGTCGATCAGTTCATTGCGCACCAGGTCCTGTACATAGCCTTCTGCAGGCAACTGGCTGGCTGGAATGCCAATGTCGGCCAGGTAATCGGCGTCAAAGTACTCGGAATCACCCAAACCGGCGTGGTCGGTCATCTTGCTAATCAGGTACAGGCCATCATCGGCGCTCAAGCCGAAGCCGAAGAAGAAGTCCCAACCCAGGTCAAGTTGCAGGCCACCGTCCACTTCCAGGCTCAAACCGGGGAAGCCGATATCGAAGGAAATATCCACATCGCGTGACAACAGGTTTTGACCCAGGTGCATGCGCAGTTGCAAGGCGCCCGCGTCGTCCAGGGCTGTGATGCCCTCGACCACGTCAATGATGTCACCGCCTTTCTTGTTGCCACGTTCATTGCTGGTTTCGCCCGCCAGCACATAGCCCAGGCGGGTGCCGTCTTCAATACCCTTGGTGCGGGTTGCGTTGCCCAGGGCGATGTATTCCAGCACGATGTCGTCAGACGTCACCAAACCATCGAAGTTGTAGTCCTTCAGGAAGTTCAGCAGCGGGTTGTCGAATGCGTACCCTGCATTGTCCTTGTTGGCAAAATACTCGATCACATCTTTGGCCGGGTTGATGAAGCCGTCGTTGTTGGAGTCTTCCGTAAAAATCGTGTAGAGCAATTCGCGCAGCGCATTGTCCAGGCCACCAAACCTGTCGAGCTGTTCATCCAGCACACGCTGAATGGCACCCAGCACTTTTTCCTGGAACAGGCTGATGAAATCAGCGCCCTTGGCCAACTGGTCGCCAATCAATGGCAAAGGAATCTTGGTCAGGGTTTCAATGCCGCTCTTGATGTTGTTCAAAGCGAAATTGATGCCGTCGAACAACACGGAAGGATCGCGCAGCAACTGGAACAGCGGGTTTTTCAGCCTGAAGATTTCCAGGTATTGACCCACACCCGGCAGCTTGTAATACACATCCACGTTCGCTTCGAAAATGCTCGGGAATTGACCCATTACACTTTCTGAACGAATTGACTGGCCGTCAAACACGCGCGTGAAGAATGTGCGCAGACTGCCAATACCCAGCTCAATGTCACCCACTGAAATCGGGTTGTCGATACCACTTGGCAACAGACCCAGACTTTGACCCAGGTCAAAGATTTCCGAAGGCAACTCGACAAACGTGGGCAATTTGACTTGCGCACTGCCATCGAAATCAACTTCCAGGTCACGGAACACGGAACCGAATGCCGTGGCAGTCAGGTTGTCGGTGTTCACCGTGACGTTGACAGCCTTGTTCTTGAATACGCTGCCACCAAAGGTGATCTTGAAGCCGCCTGAATCGCGGTCCACTTCCACTGATATACCTTTGTAGGTGGCTGAAACCTGGGCATTCAACATTTGCTCCAGTTCTTCAGCGGTGACATCGAAATCAATATCGGCTACTGTTTTGGTGACGCTACCGTACTTGAATGAAAGGTCAAATGTACCACCCGTACCGGCCACCATGGTGACCCGGCTGGCCGCCACGGCACCAGCCACACCGCCCATGGTCAAAGGCACAACACTGATCTGTCCCTTGAAGGTGATCTTGCCTTCATCGGCGTCCAGCCGGCCCACGTTCTTGCCTGCAAACTCGGCACCTGCAAACTCAATGTCCCAGCCTTCAGCTGGGCTGCTGGCAGAGTGGTAAGTCACATTCACCAAGGCACCTGGCAGCGGCTTTGCGCTTCCAGAGGGTGTCTTCAACGCAAGTTCCAGCGCCACTTTGATCGCTGCAGGTGTTGCGTTGTACGCAATGTCGCCTGTGGTGTAGGTGTCGTCGCCATATTCCAGAGACAGCTTGAAGGTGCCTGCACTGCCTGACACCAGCTTCAGCCACTGAATCGTATTGATCTTGTCGACCGGGTTGGCTGCATTCAAACCATGGGCCGTGGCCGTGATGGTTTTACCTGCAAATCCTGAGCCGCTGAGCACAACCTTGAAACCCTTGGTGGTGTCCTTGGGATCATTCATGGTTACCGTGACTGCACCGCGCAAGGCTGCTGGGCCGAACAACAAGGTGGACTCGATCGCCGCCTTGACACCATCCGCATCAAATGTATTCAGGATTGGAGAGCTGGCGTACTTCACGCCACCCACATCCAGCCGCAACTGGAAGCTGCCGTCCATTTTCGGCACCACATTCAGGGGCGCGCCCTGTGTGGCGGAACCGCCAATGGTCACCTGTGTAGACAGCAAAGGCGTGTTGTCGTAAATCAGGCCCTGGGCTGTACCAGCCTGAAGGGTTTGTACTGAAAGGGCAGCATTGAAATAGTGCTTGCCGTCACCCTGGCCAATTGCACCGGTGGGGTCGTCCTTCAGGAACAGGCCCGCTTCGATGTTGATGTCGGCTGAACCGTCACGGATACCTAGGCTGACCGGACCCAACTTGGCCGCGAAGTTCAGGGACTCGCCATTGATCAGCGCAGTCAGACGCGCAAATGTACCGGCGTCATCGGTGAAATCGGTCGGGGTGTTGTTGTCGAAGAAGTCGTAGACAAAGAACTCGCCAGACGACAAATCGAAGCCTAGGGACAGGTTCACACTAGCCGTTGGCACAACCGTAATTGTGGCCGATGCCGACACGTCGACCAGGTTGCTGACCGTGCCCAACACGGCACCGAACGCGTCACCACCGATCAAATCTCCCAGCGTTTGCAAGTCGATGTTGATTGGGAACTGCTGATTGAACAGCTGGTACTGGAATGGAATGTCAATGCGCAGTGCGTTGCTGACATTGTCATAGCCAATGTCCAGGCCAAATACATTGGGCTGGGCCGGATCGTAGACCGGAATACCAAAGCCTTCAGCCAGCACACGCTTCAGTTCAGAAACACCCTGCGCCGGGTTGGTACCCAACTTGTCAATTGCCTTGGTCAGGTCGGCCGCAATGTCGAAGATGTCGTTGACGCTCTTGTCGATGATCGGAATTTTCTGGTTCAAGAAACTGAAGGTGCTGAGCTTGCCCAGCATTTGCGACACAAGGCGCAGGCCATCCACAATTTGCGCGAATGACAGGTTCTTGAAATTGGTCAGGTAATCGGCACCCAGCACATTGACCTTGACCGCATCGGCCAGGGCAACTGTGCCTTTCCACACATCAATGACAGGCACCGAGATGTCAATCTGCGGCACTACATCGGATGGCAGGATATTGATGCCACCGGCATCCACACTCACCCCGTCAATCAGCAGCGTGGCGATTGGTGTGGAGTCCAGGTTGTAGCTGGAGTCCGTAAAAATGAAGTCGGTCACATACTCGGAAATCAACCGGCGGCCGGTTACTTCCAATGCCAGCGTTGTGGGTGCGTTGAACACCAGCACGTCCACGGTTTTGCCCAACACGTTGGTGTTGCTTGACTTGCCCACAAACTGGCTTGCGCCACCACCGAATGCAAAGCTGGTGGGCATCATGGCGCTTGGGTGCTCAAGGTTATAAGCGGTAATTGCAGACGCAATTCGGGTGTTGATGTAGCTCACCAATTGGTCCAGGGTCGTGAAATTGGCAGTGTCCTTGGCCAGCAAGGTCACCACCAGTTCAAACGGCTTGGCTGTTTGACCACTTGGTGCATCCGGTGTCAGCTTCAGGCTGAAACCAACATCGGAATTCAAGGAGCCCAATTTGCTTGGGTCTGCATTCATGACGCCCGTGTCCAGCTTGATCTGTCCGCCTTTGGCAGCCACTACATCGCCACGCACGCCCAGGTCACTGAAGCGCAATTGCGCTGCCTTGATTAGCTCGCCGACGTACACGCGGTCACCCGCATCACCGTCTGGACCGCCCTTCAATTGAACCAACACACCGGCACTGAATGCGGCGGTCAGGTGATCCAGCTTCAGCTTCAGAATACTCAGTGACGCTTCGCCGGTGAAATCATCGACGCGGGCATCAAAGTTGCCACCCAAGGACGCATCTTGCAGGAATACGCCCACAGAGGAGGCTTCCAGATTGACGCCGAACTGCATGCCCAGCACCTTGGCCAGGTCCGTTGTCTCCGAGCCGAGGAAACGCAGGGAGGTGATCTTTTCGTTCAATGTCTTGAACTGAATCACACGGCTTGTGCCCTCGGCAATTGCCGTTCTCGCCTGGAATACATCGGCTAGGGTGTTGACACCGTCCACGCCATTCAGCGGTCCCAAGTCATCGCCCGAAATTGCCGCAAAAGCGGCATTGAATGCAACGATCAATTGGTCCTGGGTGTAAGTGCCCGCAGCAATTGAAATGGTGATGGCATCATCACGCTGGTTGCTGGTGGTGCCCAAGGTGTCTTCTGCACCGTCGATAGCCAGCTGGAACACTTGCGGGTCGGTAAACACAATGCTGTTTGGCAAAAGAACCCGGTTGATAACAGGATCACCGGTTACCGTACTGCTGCCAAATACCGCTTTCGCACCAGTGTCTATACCGCTCACAGTGAAACTCAAGACCTGCTGGGCAATCAGTTCAAAAGCAAGCTTGTTTTCAGCAGTCAGCTTGACTGTCAGTGCTTCGCCCAGCTTGGTGTAACCGGCGGTGGCCAGCTTGGAGCCCACTTTCAAAACAGCTTTTGGATCGTTCATCAATGCAGCGTTGATGCTGTCCACCAGTTGAGCCCTGGTCTGGGTAGTCTGGTTTGCATCAGCGGGCAGTTTGATGTCGAAGGTTTCGCCATCCAGTACAAACCGGAACGCACGGGCAGGTGACCCCGCACTGCCATAGTTGAAACTGGCGGGAATCACGGTGTCGCCCACCGCGGTGTTGATCTTCTTGACACCCATGCTGACATCAAAGTTCTGCGGGCGATTGAAGTCGATACCGATGGTGGCCAGCAGGCTGATGCCCGCATCAATCGTCAGCGTTCCTTCTGTGGTCAGTGACGCGAGAGGATCCAGGTCAAAGTCCAGGTTCAAGGGCACTTCGATGGTTGGCAGCTTGGGCATCAACTTCAGATCAAACAGGAAGTCCATCGCCTCCACGTCAAATCGTGGTGTGATGCTAAACACCTCACCGTTGGGCAGAAGTTGGGACACCATGTCCTGCAGAATCGGCCCAATGTCGGCCAGCGTATTGAAACGCGGACCTTTTTCCACCGTGGCATTCTTGCCCAAGGGCGAGAAGCCCAGCATTTGTGCACCATTGCCAAAGCTAACTGGGCTGGCCACGCCCTGCAGGAAGTCTGCAAACACGGAAATGGTTTGCAGGCTGCGGCCGGCCAGGGTGCCGTTGTATTCAATGTCAAACACCAGGGCGTTTTCAGACATCTGAACCACGCGAACATCTGCGTTGGCACCAATCAAAGGCTTGTCGGCGTTTGCAAAGGTGCGGGTAATGACCTTGCTCAACAGGGCCGAGTATTTCTCGGTGTCGCTGGCGTCGGCAGCAACAGTGACTCCAGCTTTTGCCAAGGCTTCATCAAGTTCAGCACCGGTCATGCCAAATTTCACGCCTTGTTGTGTGGCGTAGGTCACGCCATCCACCACAATGCTGGTGCCAAAGAATCCGCTGTCGATGTTGTCCAGCACCACGCGCTGAACTTCGTTCTTCGCGATGCTGGTGGCAGTCTTCGCTGTGCCTTCCTGCAGGGCATAGGTCACAACCGTGACCGGCGTTGCAGAGCGCAAGGCATTGTTGGCGTTCAACAATGTGGCGCTATCGGTCGAGGTTGTAAAGAACGCCCCCCCCTCGGCAATGTCGATGCCCTTCACGGCATCACCCGTGAATTCAATGTCAAACATCGTGATGCCAAACGGCACTGGGTCGTCTGCAATCTCAGTCACTTCTTTGACAGTGACTGCATTGGCGCCCAAACGTGCGTTCAAGGCGGTTTGAATTTGTGCGGCAGTCGCATCGGAAGGCAATACAATCGTTGTCTGCATCGCACCTTGTGCATTGAACAACTGCAACTGGAAGCTGGATGTTTTCGCACCCGCTGCACCACCGGCATTACTCAGCACCAGGCGCTGAATTTCGTTCGAATTACCTACGCCACCCTCTTGCTCCGTCACAATCACCGCAAACGCCGCGGGCAAAATCGTGAACTCTTCGAACTGGTCCGGGTTGATGGGTACGAATTGCAACTTGCCGTGGGTCAGGTTGCCGATCTGACGTGTTTCAAATGTGCTGACACGGATCAGGCTGGCAGCCACTGTTTTGGTGGTGATGGTGGGGTCTTTGCGAACCACCTGGTCAACACCTTTCACTTCGCGGGTTACCGACAACGCTGCGGTGGTTTGTCCTGCAAGGCTGCCGAGGAACATGATCTCAAAGTCGCCATTCTCGCGAACAACGACATTGGCTTCGTCCACGCCCTTGAGGCCCTTCAATGCGGCCTCAAGTTCGGCTGAAATCTGTGCTGGGGTCAAACCGGTGATGTTCACCTTGACCACTGTGGCAGCTTCGTCTGCAAAAGCCAAAGAAACCGACGTGGTGTCACCAGTAACAATGCTCGGCGTAAAGGCAGCCTTGCCAATGACCTGAATCGGCGTCACACGCAGCTCGCCGACATTCTTGCCAGCCAACTCGCCCTTGAAGCGAATCTCGAAAGTCAGTGACTCGCCATCTCCCAGAGCTTTGGATGCAACAGTCACGTTGCCTGTTCCCACTTCGGGCAACTTTTCCAACAGCAATTGCAATGCGCTTGCACTGATGTTAGCAGGCACCACGGCTGACAACTGGCCGGCTTCGCCGAGCTGAATGCGGAACTCACCGCTGCTTGCATTTAATTGCAGGGTCTGGCTTTCAGAACGGATTTCGGCTGTTTGAACCGTGCGGAAACCGACCGCACTGGCCACCGTGTTGACGGGGGTCTGGGCAAACGACATATCAGCAATTTCCTGACCGCGCAGTGCACCTTCAAAGCTGACACGCCACACGCCTGTCTTGGGCGAAGTGACTTTCAGATCAACACCCGCAATGCCATCAGTCAGTTTCACGTTGGATGCGTCCACCGCGTTGAGCAGTGCTTCACGCACTTTGCCAGCACTAAGGTCGGCACTCAACACACCTGTGGTGTAAGTTTTACCGGCATGGGTAAAGGACAGACGGAATGTGGTTTGTGCCGGGTTGACACCTGCACCCACGGTAATGGACTGCACTTCGCCTGTTGCATTTTTACCTGACTTGAATTCAACGATTTCCATGCCCGCTTCTTCACCAGCAGGAACGAAGTTGCTGAACTTCAGGCCACCTGGGTAAAAGCGCATGTCAGGCACATTGCTTTGTGTATAGCGACCTTGGGAGAAATCAAGGACATAACGCGGTGCTGTGCCGGTGTTGCGGTCCAGCGGATCAAACGGATCGCGGGCTGGGAAGGACACAAGCACATTGCCTTCACCCAACAGGCTGTCCATGGCCTTCTGAATCAGCTTGACCTGTACGGTTGGGTCAGCCAGGTAAACAATGGGGCCTGAGCGCTTGCCAAAAATTTCCAGCTCGAACGTGCCACTGGAAATTCCTGTAAAGGCGATCACCTTCTGCTCGGAAATACCGGCTTCATGGTTCAGGACCTCGGCAATGTCGAAGTTCGACGTGCTGGTTTTTGCAAAGCCAAGTTCGATGACATTGGAGCCCTGCAACATCACATTGCCTTTCAGGCCGTTCAGGAAAATCAGGCTTGGGAACGTCACCTTGAAGCCATCAAGACGATTGCCTGAAACCACGAACTCATTCGGATTCTTCGAGTACATTGCGGCAAGTGCATCACGCAACTTGTTCACGATGCTGGCGGCGGACTCATTTTCACCCACGGTGAATGTCTGGTTCAATGCCGGGTTGTTTTGGGTCAAGGTCACAACACCTGAGGCATTCCCCAACTGCATGGTCACCACTTTGCCCTTGACACTGATGACGTCGCTCAGTGTTTCCTGCGCAATGAATGGGCGACCTGCCAGGCTTCCACCAAA
>JAIXTE010000039.1 GCA_027484315.1 Burkholderiales bacterium
ATTTGGCGACTTCAGTCATCCCTTTCGCCCGGGCAATGTCTCCCAGTGCCGCCGCCAGAAGCGCTGGATTATTGCTTTCAAGAATATCTGTCAGATATGCGGCGATGGTTTCCGGACTGTCGAGATGCGCGGCAATGTCGAAGTCTTCCAGTTCGTTGACTTGTGTCAATTTGGTTGTCATAGATCTGCTTCCTCATTCAAGCGTTGATGCCAGTGCTTTGGCCTTTTCGATGTCTTTGGCTTGAGTTTTTTTGCTTCCCCCTGCCAACAGCACAATAATTTTCCCGTGCTTCTCGGTGTAATAGATTCGCCAGCCAGCCCCGACATGTATTCGAAGTTCCGATACACCGTCGCCAACAATGTTCGTATCTCCTTTCAGGCCGAGCTCGATTCGCCGCAGACGCCCCAAAATTGCCGCTTTCACCATTTTGTCTTCGAGGGACGCGAGCCAAAGATTGAATGATGGGAGGCTTTTTAATCTGTACATATTTTTGATTAATTGTAATCGATCGATTACTAATTTGAAAAGAGTTGATTTGAGCTTAGGTAACAACGATGCAATTGCGGTTCAATGTTTTGGCCCAAATTGACTCCAAATCAGTCACTTTTCACACTCACGCAGCTTGTTGCCCAGCCCCTACACTGCAATGCATCGAAAACCAAATCACACGGACGAACAAAATGGGTAGCGCGAAAAAGGAAGCACAGAATATTCTTGAAGTCGCCATTGTTGGCGCAGGCGTTTCCGGCCTAGGCATGGGCATTCAGTTGCTGAAAGCCGGCGAAACCAATTTCAAGATTTTCGACAAAGGCCATGATGTGGGCGGCACCTGGCGCGACAACACCTATCCGGGTTGCGGTTGCGATGTCAAAAGCAGCCTGTACAGCTATTCATTCGAGCCTTGGGCCGAATGGAGCAACAGCTACGCCAAGCAGGGCGAAATTTACAAGTACTTGCGCCACTGTGCCACCAAGTACGGCGTGTACCCGCACATCCAGTTCAACACCAGCATTACCGGCTCCGTGTTCGATGAGCAAACCGGTTTGTGGAATATCACCACTGCCGACGGCAAAACCATTCAGGCCCGCAACGTGGTCACAGCAGTGGGCCCCTTCAGCGCACCGAAGGTTGCAGAATTCAAGGGGGCAGAAAAGTTCAAGGGCAAAACCGTGCACACCGCAGCCTGGGATCATTCCGTTGAGCTGGAAGGCAAACGCGTTGGCTTGATTGGCACTGGAGCCACAGCCGTTCAGGTTGGCCCGGCTATTGCCGGCAAGGTAAAAAACCTGGTGGTGTTTCAGCGCACGGCCAACTGGATTATGCCGCGCCCGGATCGCAACATCGAAGAAGCCGAAAAGGCACTGAACCGCAAAGCACCCATCAACATGAAGATGAATCGATTGGGCGTGTACTGGTTCAACGAGCTGACAGCACCTTTCCTGATCTTGAAGTACGACATGTTCAAGGCCCAGCCAGAGAAAATGGCCAGCAGCTACCTGGCGCGCAAGGTCAAAGACCCTGAACTGCGAAAAAAACTGACGCCCACTTTCAAATTTGGTTGCAAGCGTGTGTTGGTCAGCTCCGACTGGTACCCCACCATGCAGAAAGAGCATGTGCACCTGGAAACCAATGCAATCGACTCCATCACTGAAAAAGGTATTCGCACTGCCGATGGTGTCGAGCACGAATTGGATGTGATCATTTACGCGACCGGCTACGAAGTGCGCCACACCGGTTCGCCCATCGATGCAAAGGGCATTGGCGGCGCCAGCCTGAACCAGAAATGGAAGGAAGGTTCGGAAGCCTATCAAGGCATTTCAACCGCTGGTTTCCCCAACCTGTATTTCCTGGTTGGCCCGTTCACCGGTCCTGGGCACACCTCGGTGATTGCTTATGCGGAAGCGCAAATTGGCTATGTCATTCAGGCGATCAAGCTGCGCCAGAAACGCAAATTGAAAGCCATCGCAGTCAAGCCTGAGGTTGAACAGAAATTTGTCAATTCCATGGATTTCCGCAGTGAACACACCGTGTGGAAAAGTGGTTGTGCCAGTTGGTACCTCAGCCCCAATGGCCGCAACAACACCCTGTACCCTGGTTTGAATGCCGAGTACCGCATGCGCGTGGCCAGGTTCAACCCGGCGGAATATGTGCTCACAGGCAGCAACGGCAAAACCGTCAAGCCGCGTGTTACAGACCATCTCAGTACTGGTTTGATGGCGCTGAAATCAGCCTGATTCATACTGGTTTGGCGTCCGAATGCAGAATGGACATGGCTATTGATCTTGATGCATAACAGGCAGACACTAGGCGTTCACCCCACAGGAGAGCGCCAGTGTCTACGCAAGGTACCAAAGCATCCGATCTGCTCGTACAGGCTCTTGAAGCAGAAGGTGTGAAACACATCTTTGCCGTACCCGGCGAAGAGAAGAATGGGCCGCCAAGGTGTGCCTGATATGAACAACACCTTGCTTGAAGTGGTCAACCCCTACGATTTGAAAGCCATTGGCGAAGTGAGGCTGGTGGATTGGCGCACCATAGACGCCTGGTTGAATACCGCCACCCAGTTGCACAGGCAGCGCAAGAACTGGCTGCCCGCGCACCAACGCATTGCCATTCTGAAGAAAACCGCACAATTGATGCAGGGTCAGTTTGATGAACTGGCCTTTCAAATCGCCAATGAAGGCGGCAAGCCATTGATAGATGCCAGGGTTGAAGTGACCCGAGCCATTGATGGTGTAGAGCTGTGTATCAAGGAACTCGGTCACCTCACCGGCAGTGAAATCCCCATGGATTTAACTGCTGCCGGGGCAGGTCGCCTGGCCTTCACCACCCGCGAACCCATTGGGCCGGTGGTGGCTGTGTCTGCATTCAATCACCCTTTGAATCTGATTGTTCATCAGGTAGGGCCCGCCGTGGCTGCAGGTTGCCCGGTTCTGGTCAAACCGGCCAGTGCCACGCCATTGAGCTGCCAAGCCTTCGTCAACCTGCTGTATCAAGCTGGTTTGCCAGAAGAATGGTGTCGTTTTGCCCCCTGCACAAGCGATGTTGCGGAGCAAATGGTCACCGACCCCCGTGTCGGGTTTTTCAGCTTCATTGGTTCAGGGGCAGTGGGTTGGCGCCTGAAAAGCAGGCTGGCTGCGGGCACGCGTTGTGCGCTTGAACATGGAGGCGTGGCCCCAGTGATTGTGGACGAAAGTGCCGATGTGAATGCAATGATCCCCGCCCTGGTCAAAGGTGGCTTTTATCATTCTGGGCAGGTGTGTGTCAGCGTGCAACGTGTTTATGTGCCCGAGGACATGGCCACTGCGGTGGCGCAGGCCATTGCAGACAAAGCTTCCCAACTGAAAGTAGGTAATGCGATCGTGACCGAAACCGAGTGCGGTCCCTTGGTCAACCCCAAAGAAGTGGACCGCGTTGAACAGTGGGTCGATGAGGCTGCTTGTGCAGGCGCGCAAGTGCTGTGTGGCGGACATCGGCTGGGTGAAACCACCTATGCGCCCACTGTGTTGCTTGATCCGCCAGCCAAGGCCAAAGTCAGCACACTTGAAGTGTTCGGGCCCGTGGTGTGTGTGTACGGCACTGAGTCCCTTGAAGATGCAGTGTCGCGAGCCAACAGCCTGCCGGTTGCTTTTCAGGCAGCGGTGTTTACCCAGAAGTTGAATGTGGCCCTGCGTTGTGTGCGTGAACTGGATGCTACCGCGGTGATGGTGAACGACCACACCGCATTTCGTGTGGACTGGATGCCTTTTGGCGGCCGTCGACACTCGGGCTATGGGGTAGGTGGCATAGGCCACTCCTTGCGTGACATGACTCAGGAAAAGATGGCGGTCATCAAGCTTTAATTACATTGCAAACTTGAAACACTATGGCACTGAAAAAAGTAAATCTGAATGAGGTGACCGTGCTGATCCGCACGCGTCGCAGGGAACTCGGCCTGACTCAAAAACAATTGGGAGAAAAGCTGGGTATTGACCAACGCACGGTGTCGTCACTGGAAAAAAATCCGGGGTCGATCAGCGTGAACCGCTTTTTTGCGGTACTCGACGCCTTGCAGGTCAGTATTTTTTCCTCAACCGATCCGCGTGATGAAAGCAGCTTGGCTCGGCTTACCGTGGATCAGCTGTTTAGAAACGCGAAGATTGTGTAACGGATGCTGTAGAAAGCAGGGGTTGACCTGATCTGGTTGGATCAGGTCGATTTCTTTGTGGGTTACAAGCGTTTTACTTGTAAATGCCGGCAGACAAAATCACGTCGCCCTGCTTGAACACATACAGCGTTTTGTCTTCGACCTTGCCGCTTTCGGGATTTTTGTACTTGTAGTCAACCCAGCCCTCGCCCTTTCCTTTGGCAATGTCAACGCGTTCCTGGCGGAACATTTTGCCGTCCACATCGGGCACCTCCAGCATTGCCTTGCCCAACAGTTTCTGGTTGGTGGGGTGCGCAAGGTGGGCCCCGGTCATATCAAGCACAATCAGATACAGCTCACCCTTGAACCACTTGACATTTTTTGCATTCACCTCTGAG
>JAIXTE010000104.1 GCA_027484315.1 Burkholderiales bacterium
GCTGGTACGACAACGAGTGGGGCTTCTCCAACCGCATGTTGGACACCACCGTGGCCCTGATGAACGCGAAGTAATTTCTCGCGTTTTTCCAAGAAAAAAGCCGGGCCATGTGCCCGGCTTTTTTCTTGTGGTTCTCTGAGAAGTGGACTCCGTTCTGCTTTCTTTTCCCGCAATTGATTGTTGACCTGGCTCGGTACTCTGAACTCATTGTTATCAGTGAGTTATGCCATGTTGATTTTCCGTCCGCACAAATCAAATCTGACAGTGCCCAGGTTGTTGGGCCTTCTCACGTTCTGCCTCGCGTGGTTTCTCCTGGTCAACCCGGCTTACGCACAAAATGAGAGTTCCCAATTCATTCTGAAACTCAAAAACTCGGTTGAGCTGGGTAGCAGCCCCACAGTTCGCCGCCTTGAAAAAGAGGGTGAGTTCCTTTCAGATGTGCTCGCTAGAAACAACCTGGATGCTTCCTGGCTGCGTGCAGGGTCCGTGGGTACACATGTTTTGCGTTGGGGCAGCAGTGTCCGGTCCTCCGACAAGCAGGCCTTGTTGAATCGCTTGGCCAGTGATCCCGAAGTCGAGTTTGCGATTGAAGACCGCCCCATGCGTGCATTTGCAACCCCCAATGACCCCACCTTTGCCAATCAATGGGCACTTCGGTCAACCGTGAACACGGCTGGCGCCAAATTTGACCAGGCCTGGGACGTGGTACGCGGCAGTGCAGACGTCGTTGTGGCGGTGTTGGACACAGGCGTGGTTTTTGAAACCCCTGATTTGATGGGTCGCCTGTTGAGCGGTTACGACTTTATTTCGGATGTGTCCACTGCCAACGATGGCAATGGCCGTGATTCCGATGCATCAGACCCCGGCAACTGGATCAGCAGTGCCGATGCGCAAACGGCCACATTCTCAGGTTGCAGTGTCAAGAATTCAAGCTGGCATGGCACATTCGTGGCGGGTCAAATTGCTGCGAATACCCACAGCGATTCCGATGTGGCCGGCGCCGACTGGAACGTCAAGGTGTTGCCTGTGCGCGTGCTTGGAAAATGCGGTGGACTGTTGTCGGATGTTCTGGATGCCATGTTGTGGTCCGCCGGCCTCGATGTGCCGGGCATTCCCCGTAACAACAACCCGGCCGATGTCATCAACCTGAGTTTGGGCAGTTCGACCACGTGCAGTGGATTTGAGCAAACAGTCGTGAATCGTGTGAATGCAGCAGGCACTCTGGTGGTTGCCGCAGCCGGTAACAGCGGTGGCGCTGTGGACTCTCCGGCAAACTGTGCCAGCGTGCTGTCCGTAGGGGCGCTTGATCGCGACGGAAGCCGCGCCAGTTATAGCGCGATTGGTACCGGGGTCAGCCTGATGGCTCCCGGCGGTTTCAGCAATGGTTTGGTAGGTCTGGGCAATTCCGGTACTACCACACCAACTTCCGCCAGCCTGGTGAATAAAACCGGAACCTCATTTTCTTCACCCCTGGTGGCCGCCACAGCGGGCTTGATGCGTGCCATCAACCCGGCATTGACGCCTGCCCAACTGAGCAGCCAGATTCTTTCCACAACTTCAGCTTTTTTGACCCCAAGAAGCAGTACTTGCACGGCCAATCAGGGTTCAGGTGCCTGCAATTGCACAAGCGCCGTGTGTGGGGTAGGCATGTTGAATGCGTTTGCCGCGGTGACAGCCGCCAAAGGTAACCGCCCTGTTGCCAATGCGTCGGTTTCCGCCAACGGACTCATCAGTAGCGGATTTCAGGAAAATGCCACAGGATTGAACCCTATTCGCCTGCGTGGTTCGGCAAGCAGTGTGGCTGCCGGACGCAGTGTAGCTTCGCACACGTGGACCCAGGTTTCAGGTGAGCAGGTCCTTGTGGGAACATCGACCACTGCAGATGTCGATCTGCCTGCTGCAGGTTCTACATCCGACCTGGTATTCCAGTTGACTGTGACTGATTCGGTTGGCGAAAGTCACTCCAGCTACACGGCCCTCCGTGTGTTGGCCAGCGGTGCCAATGGCAGTTCACCCACTTCAGTGGCCAGTGTCGGCTCAGGCGGCACTTCCGGAGGTGCATCTTCACCTGCCGCGGACAACGGTGCTGGCTCGGTGGCGGCAGTTTCCGCAGGCGGCGGTGGTGGTGGGGGTGGTGGCTCAAATACCTTGCCAGGCTTGTTGGGCTTGAGCTTGCTACTTATTGCCTTCAGGCGCAATAGCGTCGCCTTGAGAAAAATGACCAAGCAAGCATAAGCAAACCCAGTAGAAATCCGCCCAATGCGCCACCCCGGTGCGCAGCGTGGGCAACAGGGCCCCCCACCAGTGCATCGGTGCTTGGGCCCGAATGCCATTCCAGCAGCAGTTTCGCACACAAGCCTGCCAGCAGTACCCACAATGGCCAGCTAGTTCGAAGGCCATGCGCGCTTCGACTGAAGGCCAAAAGCAGGCAGCACGCAAACTGGAAATGCAAGGCCCCGCTAAGCCCACAGTACCAGTCCAGCCTTTCAACGCCACTCAGGTAAAAAGCGACCCACAATAGCGAGGCCAATTGAATGGCCGCCCATTCGCGGGTGGTGCACTGTCCCGTAAACCCCCAGTTCACAATCAACAGGCCCAGCAGGTTCAGGACAAGGTGTGCCCAACCGAGGTGCGTGAATTGTGCCAACAGGGCATAAATAAAAAATGAGTCAATTAAATCAAGCCCTTGCTGAGGGAATTCAGGCGCCAAAAATTGCCCCGCAATTGCCAATATTCCGATCACAAAGGACGAGGCATACCCCATGAAAAGTCTTCTGGTGGCGTTATAATCGCGGATTGTTTCCAATAACCTTCCTTGAGAGTTGAAAAGCATGTTGCGTTTCCTGCGCCTGACCGACCAAGACGTATCCAACCAACGCGTGCTCATTCGCGTCGATTTTAACGTGCCTGTGGACGCAAGTGGCAACATCACGGAAGACACCCGGATTCGCGCATCCCTCCCCGGTATCGAATATTGCTTGAGCAACAATGCTGCGCTCCTGCTGACGAGCCATTTTGGTCGCCCTACCGAGGGCGAGTACGATGAAAAACTAAGCCTTGCTCCAGTCGCTGCCCGATTGGGCGAGTTGCTGGGTCGCCCAGTTCGCTTGGTCAAAGATTGGGTGGATGGCGTGGATGTGAAAGCGGGCGAAATCCTGCTGCTTGAAAACTGCCGCTTCAACAAGGGCGAAAAAAAGAACAACCCGGAACTGGCTCAGAAAATTGCAGCGCTTTGCGACATCTACGTCAACGACGCATTTGGCACAGCGCATCGCGCTGAAGCCACAACCCACGGTGCAGCCCAGTTTGCCCCCATTGCCTGCGCTGGCCCGCTGTTGGCCGCTGAGCTGGATGCCCTGGGTGCCGCCTTGTCCGCACCCAAGCGCCCGATGGTGGCCATTGTGGCGGGTTCCAAGGTGTCGACCAAGCTCACTATTCTCAACAGCCTCGCTGACAAAGTGGACCAGCTGATTGTGGGTGGAGGCATTGCCAATACCTTTATGGCAGCACTGGGCTTGCCAATCGGCAAATCGCTGGCAGAACATGAATTGCTCGGCGAGGCCAAAACCATCATTGACAACATGAAAGCACGCGGTGCAGCCGTGCCCATTCCAACAGACGTGGTCGTGGGCAAGGAGTTTTCCCCAACCGCACAAGCCACGGTCAAGCAAGTGGCGGATGTGGCCGCAGACGACATGATTTTCGACATTGGTCCAAACACCGCTGAGGAACTGGCGGCTATTCTGGACAAGGCTGGCACCATCGTGTGGAATGGCCCAGTGGGCGTGTTCGAATTCGATCAGTTCGGCAAAGGCACCGAGCGCCTGGCCATGGCGATTGCCAAGTCCAAGGCGTTTTCAATTGCTGGTGGTGGCGACACCCTGGCGGCCATTTCAAAATACAACATCGGTGAACAGGTCAGTTACATTTCAACTGGTGGTGGAGCATTCCTCGAATTTCTTGAAGGCAAGACACTTCCAGCCGTTGAAATTCTTCAGCAGAGAGCCGCTTAATGTCTAACACTGTGGCCAAGACAATGTCCAACGTATTCGTGCCCCGTCAAACCAAAATCGTGGCCACACTGGGGCCTGCATCTACAGAGCCCGCTGTGCTGGAACGCATGATTGCCGCGGGCATGAACGTGGTGCGGGTCAATTTCTCGCATGGTACAGCCCAAGAACACATAGACCGGGTTAAAACAGTGCGAGAAATTGCGGCCCGGCTTTGTCGCGATATCGCCGTCATGGCTGACCTGCAGGGGCCGAAAATTCGAATCGGCGTGTTTGCAAACGGTTCAACCACCTTGGTGAATGGTCAGCCCTTTGTGCTGGAAACCAAGTGCGATCTGGGTGACGACGAGCGTGTGGGGCTGGACTACCCTGAGTTGGTCAACGACGTAAAAGCAGGCGACACCCTCTTGCTTGACGACGGCAAAATCGTGTTGAAGGTCAAGAAAGTTGGCCCCAGCCAGATTTTTTGCGAAACGGAAGTGGGCGGTGTGTTGAAAAACCGCAAGGGCATCAACAAGCTGGGTGGTGGCTTGTCTGCGCCCGCGCTTACTTCCAAAGACATGGAAGACATCCGTACTGCGGTGGCTTTTGAAGCCGATTACATCGCAGTCAGCTTCCCCAAAAGCGGAGCTGACATGTACATGGCCCGTGAGTTGACCCGTGCAGCCGGCGGCCATGCCTTCATGATTGCCAAGATAGAGCGTTGTGAGGCCCTGGAAAATCTGGATGACCTCATCCGTTCCTGCGACGGCCTGATGGTGGCCCGTGGTGACCTGGCCGTGGAAATTGGTGATGCTGCAGTTCCAGCTGCCCAGAAGCGCCTGATTCGCGCAGCGCGTGAAGCCAACAAGCTGACCATCACTGCAACGCAGATGATGGAAAGCATGATCGAAAGCCCCGTGCCCACCCGTGCGGAAGTGTCCGATGTGGCCAACGCCGTATTGGACGGCACCGATGCGGTCATGTTGTCTGCAGAAACAGCAGCAGGCAAGTTTCCGGTGGAAACCATTCAAGCCATGGCTCGGGTGTGTGTTGAAGCAGAAAAGTCAGCCACCATTAGCCTGGATACCGACTTTCTGAACCGCAAGTTCAAGCGTGTGGATCAGTCCATCGCCATGGCCGCCTTGTTTACTGCCCATCACTTGGAAGTGAAGGCGATTGCTGCCTTGACTCAGTCTGGGTCAACGGCCTTGTGGATGTCGCGTTTGAACAGCGGCGTGCCAATTTTTGCACTGACCCCTGAAGAAAAAACCCGCCGTCGCCTGTCGATGTATCGCGACGTACGCACGGTGATGATGCAATACGAAACAGAAGACCGCGAGCTCTTGCTGGCTAAATCAGAGAAAGCTCTGCTTGATGCCAAGGTGGTGGAACTCGGCGACTTGATCGTGATCACCATTGGTGAACCGATCGGAAAGTCTGGCGGTACCAACACCATGAAAATTGTTCGCGTTGGCGAACACATTGGCCTGCTTAACTAATTGATTATCTAATTTTATTTTTTGGAGACCTTGAAATGCCTCTCGTATCCATGCGCCAATTGCTGGACCATGCCGCTGAAAATGGTTATGGTATTCCTGCCTTCAACGTCAACAATCTGGAACAGGTCCAAGCTGTGATGGCGGCGGCCGATGAAGTGGGTGCTCCCGTCATTTTGCAAGCCAGTGCGGGTGCCCGCAAGTATGCAGGTGAGCCCTTCATCAAGCACCTGATCCAGGCTGCGGTAGAAGCGTTCCCGCACATTCCATTGGTGATGCACCAGGATCACGGCACCAGCCCGAAAATTTGTCAGGGCGCAATTGACCTTGGTTTTGGCTCAGTGATGATGGATGGTTCTTTGATGGAAGACGGCAAAACCCCTGCGTCTTTCGATTACAACCTGGAAGTGACTCGCAAAGTCGTGGACATGGCGCACAAGGTTGGTGTGACCGTGGAAGGCGAACTGGGTTGCCTGGGTAATTTGGAAACTGGTGAGGCTGGTGAAGAAGACGGCATTGGCGCCGATGTGAAGCTGGATCACAGCCAAATGCTGACTGACCCCGAAGAAGCCGCTGTGTTTGTAAAAGCCACCCAATTGGATGCGTTGGCCATCGCCATTGGTACCAGCCACGGTGCCTACAAGTTCAGCCGCAAGCCCACAGGCGACATTCTGGCGATTTCCCGAGTCAAGGAAATTCACGCCCGCATTCCCAATACGCACCTGGTGATGCACGGTTCCTCATCGGTACCTGCCGATTTGTTGGCCATCATCAACCAATACGGTGGCAAGATGAAAGAAACCTACGGCGTGCCTGTGGAAGAAATCCAGGAAGCGATCAAGTACGGTGTTCGCAAAATCAACATTGACACAGACATTCGTTTGGCCATGACAGGTGCCGTGCGCAAATTCATGTTTGAAAATCCGGACAAGTTCGATGCGCGCGAATGGCTCAAGCCAGCCCGTGAAGCAGCCAAGCAGATTTGCAAGCAGCGTTACATGGAATTCGGTTGTGAAGGCCAGGGTGCCAAGATCAAGCCAATCGCATTGAGTGAAATCGCTCAAAAATATGCCAAGGGTGAATTGGCCCAGATCGTGCAGTAATAGCGGCTCGATCCGCAAGTAGAAGCTCACGCGGGCTGCGCCCCGCGTGTTTTGTTTTTAAAGCCTGAATCCGCAAGAGGCCTGTTGAATGAGTACTGTGTTTGAAACCAAGCTGACATCCCTGCCGTTGTTGCATCGAGGAAAGGTGAGGGAAAACTTCTCTGTCGGCGATGACAAAATGCTGATCGTGGCCAGCGACCGCCTGTCTGCGTTTGATGTCATCCTGGACCAGCCCATTCCCGAAAAAGGCATGGTGCTGACCCAAATGGCGCAGTTCTGGTTCGATATTCTGGCCGATGTGGTACCCAATCACCTGACCGGTATCGACCCTGAAACGGTGGTTTCGGCCAGTGAAGCGCCACAAATCAAGGGCCGCTCCATGGTGGTCAAGAAGCTGAAGGCCTTGCCAATTGAGGCAGTGGTACGTGGCTACCTGATCGGCTCAGGCTGGAAAGACTACCAATCCACCGGCGCGGTGTGCGGCATCAAGTTGCCTTCCGGCATGCAAATGGCTGCCAAACTGGAAGAACCCATTTTCACGCCTGCCACCAAGGCTGCGATGGGCGAGCACGATGAAAACATTGATTTCGACACCATGAGCGATGTGGTCGGCCGTGATTTGGCCAAGCAGATTCGCGAGGTGTCGATCGCGCTGTACACCAAGGCCAGCGACTACGCCTCCCGCCAGGGCATCATTATTGCCGACACCAAGTTCGAGTTTGGTCTGGATGAAAACGGCACCCTGACCTTGATGGACGAAGTGCTGACTGCGGATTCGTCCCGTTTCTGGCCAGCAGACCAATACCAGGTGGGTATTTCTCCTCCATCGTACGACAAGCAGTTTGTACGCGATTACCTGGAAAGCGTGCCTGGCTGGAACAAGAAAGCACCTGCCCCTGTATTGCCCCAGGACATCATTGACAAAACAGCAGCCAAATACCGTCAGGCGTATGAAATTCTGACTGGCCGCCTCTGGATTGGATAAAGACATGACCGACGCCACACACCTGCACGCTTCCGACCAGCCCAAAGTGGGCGTGGTCATGGGTTCGTCCTCGGATTGGGATGTGATGAAAAATGCTGTTCAAGTGCTGCGCGATTTTGGCGTGGACTATGAAGCGCGCGTGGTTTCAGCCCACCGAATGCCTGATGAAATGTTTGCCTACGCTGAAACTGCGAGCACGCGTGGCATTCAGGTAATTATTGCCGGAGCAGGTGGGGCAGCCCACTTGCCAGGCATGCTGGCTGCCAAAACCATTGTGCCGGTGATGGGAGTGCCCGTGCCCTCCAAGTACCTGCGCGGCGAAGATTCACTGCTGTCGATTGTGCAAATGCCCAAAGGCATTCCGGTACATACCTTTGCCATTGGCGAAGCAGGTGCGGCTAACGCTGCACTGGGTGCCGTGGCCATTCTGGCCTTGACCAATGCCGAATTGAACCAGAAACTGCAGGAGTTTCGCGTTGCCCAATCCAACGTGGCGCGCGACATGACACTGCCCCCAACGCCTTGATTTTTTAAGCCACACAACACATGAGTAAGATCGAATTCAAAACAGTGAAGCCCGGCCAGTGGTTGGGCCTTCTGGGCGGTGGCCAATTGGGGCGCATGTTTTGCATGGCAGCACAAAGCATGGGCTACCGCGTGTTGGTACTTGACCCAGTGGCCAACGGCCCTGCGGGTTCCGTGGCCGATGACCAGATTCTCGCTGATTATATGGACGATCAAGGCCTGGCCCGGCTCGCGCAGCGTTGTGTGGGCGTCACCACCGAATTTGAAAATGTGCCTGCGCTGGCCCTGGATACGCTGTCCAAAAGCATTCCGGTCAGCCCCTCGGCGTTTTCAGTGGGCGTAGCCCAAAACCGGCTTGAAGAAAAAGCCTATATCAGCGCCTGCGGTGTTCCAGTTGCACCCCATGCCCCCATCCGCAAGTCAGCTGACATCGACGATTCGCTCACCAGTTTGCTGCCCGGCATCGTGAAAACAGCCCGTTTGGGCTACGACGGCAAGGGGCAGGTACGTGTTAAAACCCTGGATGATGTGCGCAAGGCTTTTTCCGATTTGAATGAAGTGGAATGCGTGCTGGAAAAGCGCCTTACCCTTCAAAAAGAAATGTCGGTCATTGTGGCCCGTGACCACAAGGGGGAGTGCGCCACTTTTCCCGTGGCTGAAAATCACCACCGCAAAGGCATTTTGGCCACCACGATTGTGCCTGCACGCATTGACGACGCCATGGCTGCACAAGCTCGCGCCAATGCCATCTCGATTGCCGGCGCACTGGATTACGTGGGTGTGTTGTGTGTCGAGTTTTTTGTCGTCGATGACTTGGGCTTGGTGGTCAATGAAATTGCACCCAGACCCCACAACAGCGGCCATTACTCGATTGATGCCTGCGTCACTTGCCAGTTTGAGCAACAGGCCCGCATTCTGGCCGGTTTGCCTTTGGGCGACACCCGCCAACACAGCCCAGCCGTGATGGTCAACCTGCTTGGAGACCTGTGGTACGGCGAAGATGGCAGCGAGAATGAACCGGCTTGGGAAAAGGTCTTGGCCATTCCTGAAGTGAAATTGCACCTGTACGGAAAAGAGCAAGCCCGCGTGGGGCGCAAAATGGGCCACATCACCGTGATTGCAGAAACCATGGAGCGAGCACTGCTGGTGGCCCAATCTGTCCGTGACATTCTGGGCATTGGTGATGACGACGACTGATCAGCCTGCATTTTCTCAGCAGGCTGAATTGCTCGAGCCCAGTCCGGGCAATATTCAACGCTGCGCCGAAGCCTTGCTGAACGGCCAACTGGTGGCATTTCCTACCGAAACCGTGTTTGGTCTGGGTGCCGCAGTCACTGAGCTGAATGCGGTGCAGGGCATTTTCACAGCCAAAGGCCGTCCTTCTGAGCACCCCCTGATTGCCCATGTGGCACCTGGTGCCAATTTAACCGGGTGGGTGGCTGAGGTGACTCCGGTCATGCAAAAACTGATGAATGCCTTTTGGCCCGGTCCGCTGACGCTGGTGGTGCCAAAGGGGGATCGCATGCCCGTTCAGGTCACCGGTGGGCAGCAGTCTGTAGGCATTCGTTGCCCGTCGCACCCTGTGGCAATCGACCTTTTGAAAGCCGTTGGTGTGCCTGTGGCTGCCCCTTCTGCCAACCGTTTTGGCAAGGTCAGCCCCACCCGGGCAACCCACGTACTGGTTGAACTAGGGGATCGAATCCCCTTTGTTCTGGACGGTCAGGTACCGGATGTGGGCATTGAATCAACCATTGTTTCTCTGCTGAATGCGCAGCCGGCAATATTGCGGCCCGGTGCAATTACTGCTGCCCAAATCGAAGCGGTCTTGGGTGTTTCAGTGTCTACTCACGCTGAGGTATCCAGAACACCCGATGCAAACCCACGGGTTTCCGGAGCCCTGGAAAAACATTACAGCCCGGATGCCAAGGTCAATATTGTTTCGGCAAGTGAATTGTTGGCTTGGCCCATGTCCCCGGAGCAAGCCTTGTCACAGAAGGTTATTTGTGTGGGCTGGACCGATTCTTTTTTACAGAAGGCCCATGCTCTGCGAGACAGAAATCCTGGTGTATTGGTGGAAGTCCTTGGAAACAGGCCTGCTGCAGTGGCTCAAGCCTTGTACGCCACACTTCGGAAGGCTGACGAGTTCGGCTGCCAGCATGTCCTGTTTGAATGTCCCGCAGCAGAAGTTGCCTGGGAAGCAGTCGCGGACCGCCTCAAAAGAGCCTCTGCCTGAACTGCTTTGCAAGAATTCGCCTACACGCATTTCGTATTATTCCCACATACCCAGCTTTGGCTGCCAGCTACGATCAGTTCATGATTTTCACTTTGCCCAGCGCCTGAGCCACATTGGCTTGCATGCGTGGCTTGTGCTTCGAACTGAAAGGAGTTTGCATGCTTCCCTTAAACCCACCAGCTGGGTCTTCCCGTCGAGTTTCATCAAAATCGCCAGCTTCCAGGTTGCAACTGCGCAGCGGAAGTCGATCGTGTGGGCGTTCCGATGACCATGAAACGCTGGCCGAGCAATTTTTGAGCTTGGTCGATGACGATTTTTTTCCCTGTGTGGGGGCCAAGGCCGCGCTCGCAAGGGGTGAGATGTTTGTGCATGAGTTTGGCATGCTGAATGACGCCACTCATGACGCAGAATTGCTGAATTCACTGGAATTGTTTGTCAAAACAATGGAGTCCGCCGATGAAGACCCATTGAAGGTACATTCCTTCGTGGCGGTGTTCAAAGGACCTTTTATCACAAGTGAATTGCAGTTTGAAAACCTGTTGTGGACGCAGTTGTACAACCTGCACATTCTGGATGTCACCCGTGGCTTTTCTGCCGCTTCTGACATCAGCAGCAATCCTGAAAGTCCCCAGTTCAGTTTGAGCTTGGCGGGGCATCCATTTTTCGTGATCGGTCTACACCCGGGTGCTTCCCGACTGGCCAGAACTTTTCGCAGTCCGGTTCTGGTTTTCAATTCTCACCGGCAATTTGAAGCCCTGCGTGCGGATGGTCGTTATTCCAAAATGCAAAAGGCAATCCGCAAACGCGACATTGCCTTGCAAGGCTCCATCAATCCCAACCTGGCCGACTTTGGGTCCAACAGCGAAGCCCGCCAATACAGTGGTCGCAAGGTGGATGCAAACTGGAAATGCCCATTTGATTTCGAGAAGGCACGTAAATCATGAACGATCTATTGGTTGAATTCAAAGTTAACACTCGCATACGTCCCTGTTCTGCGCATGCTTTTGAATTGAACGCTGGGGAGGAGTTGATTGTGGTCGATCCACAAGGTCAGCAGGTCAGTGACCTTGTCGCCTTTGCCAAGTCGGATATTCGGGAATACCTGTCCTCAGGGCGCACCTTGGACTACGCGTCCAAATTGTGGCTGAGTACTGGCGATGTGTTGTACTCCAACCGGAGTACCCCAATGTTTACCATTCTGGAAGACACCTGTGGCCGCCATGATTTCACCTTGGCACCCTGTTCCAAGGAGATGTTTGAAACCATCTATGGCGAAAAAGAAGGGCGCCCAGGATGTGAGGGCAATCTGGAAAAGGTGCTGAAAAAATATGGCATTGGTCGCGACAACATTCCTACTGCATTCAATGTATTCATGAATGTGGGCATCGACCCGTTCACCGGGGCACTGGCAGTACTTCCGCCATTGAGCAAGCCTGGGGACTTCGTTCGATTCAAGGCAGAAATGGATCTGATTGTTGGACTTAGTGCCTGTTCAGCAGGTCAGTCCAACAATTTCAGTTACAAGCCGATAGACTTCAGGATTGAGTCACCGGCTTGACTGAGCGGGTTACATTTGCTGGGTTGGAATGTGGCCGCGTTGTTCGGCAATCACGTTGTTGTCATCCACGAAAACAAGTTTAGGCTGGAATGTCTTGCACTCTGCATCGTCCATGCTGCCGTAGGCTGCGATGATTACCAGGTCGCCCTTTTGCGCGCGACGTGCTGCCGCACCGTTCAGGGAAATCATTCCGCTTCCACGCTCTCCCTTAATGGCGTAGGTTGAAAATCGCTCGCCGTTGTCGATGACATAAATATCGATGCGTTGAAACTCGATAATGCCCGAGGCGTCCAGCAGATTTTCGTCAATCGCGCAGGAGCCCTCGTAATGCAGTTCACAGTGGGTTACTTTGGCTCGGTGAATTTTTCCGAGCAACATCTCACGATGCATCAGTTAATCTCCAGATTGTCGATCAAACGGGTTTGTCCCAATTTGGCCGCGGCCAGAATGACCAGCGGTATTTGATCGGACAGGTTTTGATTGGTGGGGCGTTGCAAGTCCGCTTGTCTGCGAACCTCGAAATAATCCGGGTTCCAGCCACGGCTGACCAATTTTTTGGCGCAATCTTGTTCCAATTGTACCAATTGGTCCAAATTCGGGCGACCGCTTTTCACCTGATTTGAAAGATCATTCAAAAGTTGATACAAAAACGGCGCTTCAGCACGGTGTTCTTCACTCAAGTATCTGTTTCGTGATGACAAAGCCAGCCCATCTTCAGCCCGTACCGTGGGTGCCGCAATGATTTCAATCGGCATGGCCAATTGAGCCACCAGCCGCCGAATAATCATCAACTGCTGGTAATCCTTCTTACCGAATACCGCTACTTTCGGCTGCACGCAGTTGAACAGCTTGGTGACTACTGTACAAACGCCTTCGAAAAAGCCGGGGCGAAATTCCCCTTCCAAGGTGCCACCCAAATCATCTGGTGGCTTGATCCGGTAATCCTGGGGCTCTGGGTACAAGTCACGCTCGGTGGGTGCGAACATGACATACACATGTTCCTTTTCAAGCTTTTCCGCGTCTTCCCGCATGGTGCGCGGGTATTTGTCGAAGTCTTCATTTGGCCCAAACTGCAGACGGTTGACAAATACGCTGGCCACAACCGGGTCTCCATGCGTGGCTGCAATTCGCATCAGGGACATGTGACCTTCGTGCAAATTGCCCATGGTGGGCACAAAGGCCACCCGGTTTTGCCCGCGCAGTTGATCTCGCAATTCGGTGATGGAGGAAATCTGTCTCATCAAATACTCAGAATGTGTGGTCGGCAGTTGGAAAGGTTTTCTCTTTCACAGCAGACACATAGGCCTGCACAGCCGCTTGAATTGAGGGCTGATTATCCATGAAATTGCGGACAAACTTGGGTTTTTTGCCTGGAAACACATTGAGCATGTCGTGCAGCACCAAAACTTGTCCGTCGCAATCAACTCCAGCGCCAATGCCAATTGTAGGCACGGTCAGGCTTTTGGAAATATCTCCGGCAAGCTTTCCGGGGATCAGTTCGAACAGCACCAGTTGCGCGCCGGCATCCTGCATGGCTTTGGCATTCACCTTCAACACCTTGGCGGCCTTGGCGTCCCTGCCTTGAACCCGGTAACCACCGAGCGCGCTGACGGATTGTGGTGTCAAGCCCAGGTGGGCACACACGGGAATGTCGCGCGTGGTCAGGTACTCAACTGTTGGGGCCAACCAGGCAGTACCTTCCAGCTTGACCATGTTGGCACCTGCGGCCATCAAACGCGCTGCGTTGCGGTAAGCCTGCTCCATGCTTTCCTGGTAACTGCCAAAGGGCATGTCAGCCAATATAAATGCAGTTTGATTGCCCGCGGCCACACAGCGCGTGTGGTACTCCATCATGTCCATACTCACCGGCAATGTGCTTGGCATGCCAGCCAGTACCATGCCCAGAGAATCTCCGACCAGAAGAATGTCCACTCCGCTGGTATCCAGAACACTTGCAAAGCAGGCGTCATAGCAGGTCAACATTGCAATCTTGTCCTGATTTTTTTTCATCTCAAGCAGTGCGGGCAAAGTGACTGCCTTGCGGGGGCTGCTGTTGCCCAAACCTTGGGGTTGTGCGCTCATCGTGCTTCTCTCAGTGCTGTCTTTGCTTGGGGTTCTTATTCAGACCAGTTGAAAAACTCTCGCCGGCCTTTCATGCCGTCTATCTGGTTCAGCAACAGGTCAAAGTCCTCTGCATGGTCGATCGGGTTCAAATGTTCTGTATTCACAATCAGAAGCGGCGCATCGTCATAGTGATAAAAAAAGCGGCTGTAGGCATCGCTTAACTGCGACAAATACGCTTCGGTGATGTTGGCTTCGTAGGGCGTGGCACGCTTTTGAACACGCTCAATCAAGGCCTGAGGCGATGCCTGCAGGTAAATGACCAAGTCTGGGGTGCTGGTTTGCGGGCTTTGATGCTGGTAAATCTGCTGATACAGCTTCAGCTCTTCCTCATCCAGCGTCAGGCTGGCAAACATTCGGTCTTTCTCGAGCAGAAAGTCGCTGATGACCATATTCTCGAAAAAATCACGTTGGGTCAGGTCCCGCAATTGCCCGATTCGTTGAAACAGAAAGAACAGCTGGGTAGGCAAGGCGTAGCGGGCCGGCTCCTGGTAAAACTTCTCAAGAAAGGGATTGTCGTCCGGCTTCTCGAGCAACACTTCGGCCTGGAATCGCTGGGCAATCAAGCGGGCCAGCGAGGTTTTCCCCACGCCAATGGGCCCTTCAATCACGATGTGGCGATATTTCTCTGACAACAACTTGGCTCTCCAGTGAATGGCTTGCGTGCGGCCTCAGTGTAGCGCACGGGTAATATCGGAATTGGAAAAACAGTTCAAATCGGGCTGACGTCCTGGTCTTGCGTGGCGGGCAGGTATCCACTCGCCAGGCCAAGCCCGGGTATTTCAACCTCGGGGTTCAACAGCAAAAGCGGTTCAAGAACAAATCTGCGCAAATGCATCCTGGGGTGGGGTACTGTCAGTTGCTCAGTGTGTCGGGTTTCATTGCCCACCAGGAGTACATCCACATCAATAGGGCGGGGCGCATTGCGGGTGGTGCGCACCCGGCCAAGCTGGTTTTCCAAGGCCAGGCAGGTCTGAAGCAGCGATTCGGCGTTGCCCAGCCACTGGATTTCCAGGACTGAGTTCACGTAGTCTGGTCCTGTGGCGTCCACCGGCGCACTTCGATAGCGCAGCGATTCCCGTGTGCCTGCTGCAAGTGTGTGGGCAGCGAAGTGCTGAACCACCTCATCAAACAAAGCCAGCGGATGGCCCAGATTGCCACCCAAGCCCAAATAGCAAAGCGTGCTGTTGCTCACTCGCCAGAAGATCCCTGTTGAGGCGATCCGCCACCTTGACCAGCCAGAGCCGTCTTGGGCTTCCTGCGGCGTTTCTTCTTGCGTGCAGCACCTTCCTGGCCCGCGGGTGTTCCCCGTAAGCCGTCGAGCATGCTCTGGCGGTTGTTGACGTCGCCGTCACTGAATTCACGCCACCATTCGGCCAGTTCAGTGTCTGCATCCACATCACCCACCTTGGCTCGCAATTCATAAAAATCAAGCGATGCGCGGAATTTCTGCTGTTCCAGCATGCGGAACGGGGCTTTGCCCGCGCGTTTTTCAAAGCGTGGCTGAAATGCCCAAATTTCACGCATGTCGCCAGTCAGGCGGCGTGGTATCGCTGTGCGCTCCGCCTGCTCGGCCAGCACTTCATCCATGGCTGCGAACAGTGCCGGGAATTTCAGCTCGCCTTGCTCCAGCTTGGCTTCCCAGTTTTCCAGGACCAGGTGCCACAACAGGCAGGCAAACAGGAAGCCAGGGCTCAACGGCTTGCCGTCTTTCACACGCTGGTCGGTTCGTGCCAGCGCTTCGGTCAGGAAAGGTTCGCCCCGCTCGTGTTCCAGGATCGCATCCAGCAATGGAAACACGCCGTGGTGCAAACCCGCTTTGCGCAGGCCTTTCAGGCAAGCCAGTGCTGATCCGCTCATCAGCAGTTTGAGCATTTCGTCAAACAGCCGGGATGCAGGCACATTGCGCAGCAAATCTGCCAATTCAGCGATCGGGGCGTAGGTTGCCGGCTCAATGTCGAAATTCAGTTTGGCGGCGAAACGCACCACGCGCAGCATGCGCACCGGGTCTTCCCGGTAACGCAAGCTGGGTTCACCGATCATGCGCAGCAGTTTGGCGCGCAGGTCTTCCATGCCATGGTGGTAATCCCACACGGTTTCTGTGCTGGGGTCGTAGTACATGGCATTGACAGTAAAGTCCCTGCGGGATGCATCTTCATCCTGACGACCGAACTCGTTGTCGCGCAGCACGCGGCCATGTTCATCTTTTTCGTTGCTGGCGCTGGCCAATGCTCGAAAAGTGGATGTTTCAATGGTTTCCGGGCCAAACATGACATGCACAATCTGGAAGCGTCGGCCGATTACGCGTGCGCGGCGAAACAAACGCTGGGTCTGTTCCGGGCTGGCATCTGTGGCCACATCAAAATCTTTCGGGCGCATGCCCAAAAGCAGGTCGCGCACTGCACCGCCCACCACAAAGGCTTTGTAGCCTTTACTTTGCAGGGTTTCGCAAACACGAATGGCATTGTGGCTGACCAATCGCTTGTCGATTTTGTGTTCGGCCACACTCCATACTTTTGGTTTGTGGACGCCATAGCTGACCTTGACCTTTTTGGGCGTGCCCAGGTTCAGATGCGCAGCGGGGCCCGGGGCTTCGCGCCCCAGCGTGACCGGTTTTGAAAACATGCGTTTGAATAGTTTTTTGATCATTTGAACAGCTCTAGTACGGGCCAACCTTGCGACTTCGCGATGCCGGCCAGTTTCTCGTCAGGGTTCGCAGCCACTGGGTGGCTGACGCATTCGAGCAGCGGCAGGTCATTGATAGAGTCGCTGTAAAAATGGCTGGTCTCGAAACTGTTCATGGTCCATCCCTTTTGGGCCAACCACTCGTTCAGTCGTGTCACCTTGCCTTCCCGGAAGCTGGGTATGCCGCTCACTTTGCCCGTGAATTCGCCATCAAGCAACTCAGGCTCGGTAGCGATCAAGGCTTCAATGCCAAAAGCCTGGGCGATCGGTTGGGTGATGAAGCTGTTGGTTGCCGTGATGATGACGCACACGGCGTTTTCATTTTGATGCTTCTTGACCAACTCGATCGCAGAGGGCTTGATGTTCGGGCGAATCACTTCAGCCATGAACTCGTTGTGCCATACGGCCAACTGCGCACGCGTGTTGTTGCGCAGGGGGCGCAATTGAAAGTCGAGAAATTCGTCAATATTCAGCGTACCGGCTTTGTAGTCAGCATAGAACTGGTCGTTCCGGGCTTCAAATTCGGCGCGGTCGAGCACCCCTTTGTTGATCAGAAATTGCGACCAACCGTGGTCAGAATCAATCGGCAACAGGGTGTTGTCAAGGTCAAACAGTGCGAGTTTCATATTCCCGAATTACCAGACTTTCTCGTCGTTTCATCCAGTGTCGCAGCAAATTCACGCTCACCGGTTTTTGTTGTTCAAGGGAGAAGCGATCCAATCCATCCATGACGGCCATGAGCGAGCCCATGTCGCGCTGAAAATAGCGCAATGCATATTCAATCACTTCCTCGCTCAGCTGCAGCCCGCGGGATTTCGCCATGGATTGCAGGGCTTCGTGTTTTTCCTGGTCGCTCAAGGGGTGAACCCGCAGGCAAAGACCCGCTTCGATTCGTGTGCGCAAGTCATCCCGCAACTTGAGCTCGGCCGGTGGAAATTCACTGGCCAGTATGATTTTACCGGGTTTGTTCTCTGCAAGGCTTGAGTTGAATGCATTAAACAGCTGTACTTGGGAGTAGGGCGTCAGTTGCTCGATGTTGTCAATCACCAAGGCCTGTTCGCTGGGCTTGAAGACAAACCGGTTGCCGCCTGCCACAACATTCACACCCATTTCGTCGGCCACGCCACGCAACAAGTGGCTTTTTCCGCAACCGGCAGGCCCGTAGACATACATGAAAGGACTCAGGCTTTCGAGTGTGGCGAGTTGCTGCAGTTCATGCACGAGCTGACCGTTCTGACCTACCAGGAAGTTGGTCAGTGTGGGCCTGGGCGGCGTGAATACATCAAGGAGCAACTGTTGCATGGGCATTGCTAAGCTGGGATTTGGTGGAAGTTAATTGAACTGTTTAGGGCGCATCGTTTAAGGGCGCGTTCATGCAACCGTTCACGCAATCGTTCAAGCAGGCGGCTCACTCACTGGGGCCGGGCGTATCAAGCAACCCCCAATAATACCCTTGAATGACACTTTTTGAGTCTTGTCTCGGTTAAAATACAAACACTCGCGCTTGTGGCCTGAAACCTGATGCAAGCTGCCCGACCCTCATTTTTTCGGATCGAATTTCAATGAATTCTCCCTTGACCTACAAAGACGCTGGCGTAGACATGCAAGCCGGTGATGACCTGGTGGATGCCATCAAACCTCTGGCCAAACGAACCATGCGCCCCGGTGTGCTCGCGGGCATTGGCGGTTTTGGCGCCATGTTTGAAGTGCCCAAGGGGTATCGTGAGCCTGTGCTGGTTTCCGGTACGGACGGTGTGGGTACCAAACTGCGTCTGGCTTTTGAGTGGAATATTCACAACACGGTGGGTATTGACCTGGTTGCCATGAGCGCCAACGACATTCTGGTGCAAGGCGCTGAGCCTTTGTATTTTCTGGACTACTTTGCCTGCGGCAAGCTCGATGTCAAAACCGCAGCCAGCGTAGTGGGTGGCATTGCCTTTGGTTGCGAGCAAGCCGGTTGTGCCCTGATTGGCGGTGAAACCGCTGAAATGCCTGGCATGTATCCCGATGGCGAGTATGACCTGGCTGGTTTTGCTGTGGGCATTGTCGAGAAATCCGAGATTCTGGATGCAAGCAAAGTGAAGGCCGGCGATGTGATACTGGGCCTGGCTTCCAACGGCATTCATTCCAATGGCTTCTCACTGGTGCGTAAAATCCTGGAACGCGCCCAACCGGATCTGAATCAATTGTGCGACGGCATGCCCCTGCGCGAGGCCATCATGGCACCCACACGCATGTATGTGAAACCAGTGCTTGAATTGATCAAGAAAGTGCCGGTGCATGCCTTGGCGCACATCACTGGTGGTGGTCTGGTTGAAAACATTCCCCGCGTATTGCCCGAGAACCTGGTGGCCGAACTGGACCGTGGGTCCTGGCCTGAAACCGAGCTGTTCAAATGGCTTCAGGAAAATGGCCAGGTGCCTTTCGATGAAATGAACAGGGTGTTCAACTGCGGGATTGGCATGGTCATCGTATTGCCCGCTGAACAAGCGAAAGCTGCCATGGATTTACTGGCAGCCGCTGGTGAACAGGTTTACCAGGTGGGTGTAGTGCGCCCTCGTGTTGAGGGTGAGGCCCATACGATTGTCAGGCCTGCTCAGTAAACTGAATTCGTCATTGAGCGCGCAAGGCATCTGTATTTAAACCGGAACCGCAATAGCGGCTTCCGGGGCCCTTCAGGCCAATTCATTTCTTCGCGGGCCGATGGGCGGCTGAATCTCAAGGCCAAGCACCGCAGGTTGATTCAGGTTCGAATTCCCACTCGCTTAACTCAATCGCGCCAGCGCCCAGTCAATGTGCTCTGCCAGAAAAGAGTCTGCGCTTTCCCGCATTTCCCGCAATGCACTTTCAATGCCCGCAACACCCACGCTGTTGCCTGCAGCCACAGCCAGGTTTCTTCTGAACCGCCGGTAACCAATTCGCCGTATCGCACTGCCTTCGGTCAGTTTCAAAAACTCGTCCTCGGTCCATTTCATCATTGCAAACCAGTCTGGCTCATCGAACTCCTTGCGCGGCTTGAAGTCGGCAAACTGGGCTGGCTTGGCAAACTTGTTCCATGGGCAGGCTAACTGGCAATCGTCGCAGCCATAAATACGGGTACCAATCATGGGGCGCAATTCAAGTGGAATTTCGCTGTCGTGTTCAATGGTCAAGTAGGAGATGCAAAGCCGCGCGTCCACCTCATACGGTTTCACAATGGCCTTCGTGGGGCAGGCGGTCATGCAGCTGTTGCAGCTGCCGCAGTGGTTTTTGGCAAATTCGCTGCTCACCGGAAGGGGCATGTTGGTGAACACTTCGCCAAGAAAGAAAAGCGAACCTTCGTCCGGGTGGATCAGCAAGGTGTGCTTTCCCCGCCACCCCAGGCCCGCTTTGCGTGCAATTTCAACCTCGGGTGTCGGTGCGCTGTCCACGGTCACGCGAAATCCAAAACCTGCAAGCTCGGCATTCACGGCCTCAGCAAATCGTTTCAAACGCTGTCGAATCACCTTGTGGTAGTCGCGCCCTCGTGCATACACACTGACATAGGGGTTCTTGCGATCGCCAAGTTCAGTCAGGGTTTTCTCGGTGTATGTCGTCGCATCGGGCTGGTTCAACGTTTCTACAGGCACATAGGGTATTCGCAATGATACGATTCGAATCGCACCGGGAAACACTGTGTCCGCATTCAGGCGGTTCAGGCCGTGGCGCGCCATGTATGCCATTTCGCCATGCATGCCCCGGTCCAGCCAGCCTTGCAAATGGGGTTCGCAGGCTTGCAGGTTGGTGTCGCTCACGCCCAGGCAGCCCAACCCCTGCGCTTCGGCGACGCGTTGCAACAATGCCCAGTTTTCTTGTTCTTGATGAGCCCGCATGACAATGTATATCCGCTATTTACCCGATGACCACGCAACCCACAGTGTAGGGGAAAAGCTGGCCCAGCTTGCCGTGGCACCGCTTCGCATCTACCTTTCCGGGCCCCTGGGTGCGGGAAAAACAGCATTGGTGCGGGCTTTCCTGCGCGCCATGGGCGTGCAGGGGGCCATCAAAAGCCCAAGCTATGCGTTGGTAGAACCTTACAATTTATCGAATTTTTCAGTGTATCATTTTGATTTTTATCGATTCTTCGATCAGAATGAATGGGAAGAGTCCGGCTTTCGGGACTACTTCGAGGAAAATGCTGTTTGCTTGGTGGAGTGGCCTGAAAAGGCGGGTGGCCTGTTACCCACTGCGGATCTGGAAATCGAGCTTGCTTATCAGTTTGAACCCAGCCCTCGGGGGGACTCTGTAAACAGAACTGAATCAGCCGGCCGGCGTATTGAAATCCGTGCCCTTTCTGACAAAGGGCAAACATTGGTAGATCAATTGAACGAACAACAATAGCCTATGAAGTCACGTCGCGATTTGTTGAAAACTGTTGGAGCAGGCATGCTCTTGAAGCTGATCCCGGTTGGTGCTTTCGCGGCCGATTTGGTCAAGTTCGTCGACGTGCGCCTGTGGCCTGCCGATGAATACACGCGGGTGACGCTGGAACATGCGGGTGCCATCAAATACAAGCACTTCCTGATTGAAAACCCGTGGCGAATGGTGATTGACCTGCTGGATCTTCGTCTGGACAGCACACTCAAAGAACTGACCAGCCGTTTGCATCCTGACGATCCCTACGTGCAGCAAATTCGGGTCGCACAGTACGATGCCAATACAGTGCGCCTGGTTTTTGATCTGAAAGCGGAAGTCAAACCAGAAATTTTTACGATTGATCCGATCGCAGAATACAAGAACCGATTTGTTGTGGATTTTTATCCCAAGAAAAGCACAGACCCGTTGCTGTCACTGTTGGAAAAATCGGATGATCCCGTGATGCGGGATGATGAAATTTCTCGGGCACTGCGTTTGGCGGAATCTGAGACCAAGGGAACCGACAAATCCGATAAACCCGAGAAAGCAGCGGTCGACAAATCCTCAAAGACTGAAGTGGCCAAAGCGCAACCCAACGCGCCAGTGGAGAAAAAGCCAGGCATTGAGATGAAACGCATGGTGACCGTTGCGATTGACCCTGGGCATGGCGGTGAAGACCCCGGCGCAGTGGGCAAGGGAAAAAAAAAAAAAAAAAATGTGGTTCTGGCCATCAGCAAGCGACTGAAAGCGGAGATTGACAAGATACCAGGCATGCGCGCCATGCTGACGCGCAATGGTGACTTCTTTGTGCCGCTGAACACCCGCGTTCAAAAAGCCCGCAGCGTGAATGCCGACCTGTTTGTGTCAGTGCATGCCGATGCCTTCATTCGCCCCACGGCTGGTGGCTCATCGGTGTATGTGCTGTCTGAACGGGGCGCATCCAGCACTGCGGCCAAATGGATTGCCAACAAGGAAAATGCGTCCGACTTGATCGGCGGTGTCAATATCAAGGGCACAGACTCTCAATTGGCCAAGGTGCTTCTAGACCTTTCCACAACGGCCCAGATCAATGACAGTCTGAAATTGGGTGATGCTGTTTTGGGCAACTTGGGCAAAGTCAATCGTCTGCACAAACCCAAGGTGGAGCAGGCTGGTTTTGCGGTATTGAAGGCACCGGATATTCCTTCCATCCTGATTGAAACTGCGTTCATCAGCAATCCGGAAGAAGAGCAGAAACTCGCTAACCCCGCCCACCAGCAGGAATTGGCGGAGGCTATTGCCCAGGGCATAGCCAAGTACTTTGCGAAGAACCCGCCCGTGGCTCGCACCCCTCTGACTTAAACAGCACCTGTAGCCACTTATAATGGGGCAATGACACACCGCCCCATTTCCCTGTTGCCCGATGTCCTCATCAGCCAGATCGCCGCAGGCGAGGTGGTTGACCGCCCAGCCTCTGTAGTCAAAGAGCTGCTTGAAAATGCACTGGACGCGGGTGCCACAGAAATCACCATCCGGATTGATGGCGGTGGCATTCAGCGGATCTGCATTCAAGACAATGGCAAGGGCATTCCCAAAGACGAACTTGAGCTGGCGGTGACACGTCATGCCACCTCCAAGATTCTGTCATTGAATGAACTTGAAAGTGTATTGAGTCTTGGGTTTAGGGGCGAGGCCCTTGCTTCCATTGCATCCGTCAGCCAATTCAGTTTGAGCAGTTACCCGGCGGGGCAGGCCAGCGCTTATTGCATCAGCAACCAAAGTGGGCAATGGCAAATAGAACCATCTCCGGCCAGCCCCGGCACCACCGTCGACGTTCAATCCCTGTATTTCAGCACCCCGGCGCGCCGCAAGTTTTTGAAGACCGAGCAAACCGAGTTTTTCCACTGTCTCGATGTAGTCAAACGCATGGCCCTGGCCAACCCCACTGTGACCTGGCTGGTTTACCGCGACGGTAAATTGCAAAGCCGTTTTCAGGAAAGCAGTTGGAGTGCGCGTGTCTTCAGCATTCTGGAGCCCATGGCCAACGGTGCGTCCAAGCCCATCGAGGTTCAGGTTGCGGACATGCAGCTGCATGGTGCGGTGGGCTTGCCCGACGCGGCTCGGGGCAAAGGCGACATGCAGTTTTTTTATGTCAACGGCCGGTTTGTCAAAGACAAGCTGATTGCTCACGCTGTGCGTTCAGCGTATGAAGATGTGCTGCACGGCGACAAATACCCGGCATTTGTCTTGTTCCTGAATCTGCCCCCAACGGAAGTCGATGTGAATGTGCATCCTGCCAAAACCGAGGTGCGTTTCCGCAATGCGCGGGCGGTGCATCAGTGGGTGCGTCAGTCCATTCAAGCTTGCCTTGCGCCTTCCCGTGCAGTTGCACCCGTCAGTGGGGCCGTTGCCAGTTCCGATATCGTCGAGGATTACGATTCAAGTCGGTCCACATCAACGGGTAGCAGCAATACCTGGCGTTCATCGTCTGCCGTTTCGGGGCCTTATGGGACCATGCCCGCGCAGCCCAAAAGTGCTGCACTGCCTTTTTTGCGCGAAGAACTGGCCGATTACATTCAAGCCTACCGGCCCTTGGAACTCAATTCCTCTTCTGTTTCAAGGCCTGCGCAAATTACCGCCCAGCCCAAAGCCGTGGAAGCCGGAAGTTCTTCAGGCTTCGCGGATCAAGCGGAATCAGCGGATCAGGAATACCTGGGTCAGGCGATTGCCCAAGTGCACGGTATTTATATTCTCGCCTTGCGGCCTGATGGCATGGTGGTCGTCGACATGCATGCAGCCCATGAAAGGGTGCTATACGAACAGTTCAAAAATGCACTGGATACCCAGAAAACCATTTCTTCGCAGGAACTGCTGGTGCCCCTGCTGGTGCAAATTGATCCCCGATTGGCCAGTGAAGTGGACAACGGGCAGCACCTGTGGCAAAAGCTCGGTTTTCGGCTCAGCCTGATTTCAGCCCAGGAAATCGCGGTGCGCGCCGTGCCTACCATGCTCGCTGGACAAGACTTTTCTGCCTTGTTACAGCAATGGCTTGAAGATTTGCATCAATATGGCGTGGCGCATGTGCTGGAGCGCCAGCGCAATGAATGGTTGGCTGGCTTGGCCTGCCATACCGCTGTGCGCGCCAACCGGAAATTGACCCTTCCGGAAATGAATGCCTTATTGCGGTCCATGGAGAGCACCGAGCGGTCAGACCAATGTAATCACGGCAGGCCCACCTGGCGTCACTTCAGTTTGTCTGAAATGGACAAATGGTTTTTGCGTGGCCAATGAAAGGCAAACTCTCTGAATGAACCCTATTACTGCCCCAACCATTCCTGCGTTGGCCATTCTCGGCCCAACCGCTTCTGGCAAATCGGCCTTGGCCCTGTGGCTGGCTGAACTCGGCTTTCCGATTGAAATTATCAGCCTGGATTCTGCGCTGGTGTTTCGTGACATGGACATCGGCACTGCAAAGCCCACCCCACAGGAACTTGCTGCAGTGCCCCACCATTTGATTGATATCATCTTGCCCACAGACACATTCAGTGCAGCTGATTTTGTTGGTGCCTGCAATACTCTGATCGGCGACATTCGTGCACGCGGCAAGGTGCCAGTCATTGTGGGGGGCACCATGATGTACTTCAAGGCACTGGTTAGCGGTCTGGATGATTTGCCGCCAGCCGACGCAGATATTCGCGCAGCCATTGAATCGCGGGCTGCTCTGGAAGGTTGGCCAGCGTTGCACGCTCAGCTTGCTGAAATTGATCCAGTGACTGCTGAGCGCTTGAAGCCGAATGACTCACAGCGCTTGCAGCGTGCTTTGGAGGTGTTTCAAATCACCGGTAAACCGTTGTCCAGTTTTCACCAGCGCAATCAGACTGCCGACGCCTTGATCCCCACCTTGGCCATAGAACCCTCAGACCGCGCAGTGCTGCACAAGCGGATCGAATCCCGTTTTCATGACATGTTGACGCAAGGACTGGTCGAAGAGGTTTCTGAACTGCGCCGCAGGTATGTTCTGGATGCTGACATGACATCCATGCGTTGCGTGGGTTACCGGCAGGTGTGGGAGTTTCTGGACGGACACAGCACACGCCGACAGATGATCGACAGGGGTGTTGCCGCCACCCGGCAACTGGCCAAACGGCAAATTACCTGGTTGCGTTCCACCTCGAACAAGCAGGTCATCGATCCGCTGCAAGCGGATTGGCTACAAACCGTGAAGCCGTGGTTGCAGCAGCAATTGGAATTGTTGCTGCCCAAGTGATCAGCCATGACAGTCCTCGGCATGTCTTACTGGTTTCCGCCTTCTATTGATGCCTGCCCAGCATACCTTGCTCATTCCACACAGAAAACCGTTTATCCCTTCTTGAATCAAGGCTTTGAATTCACCCAAGCCCGACAAAAAACATGGTCGGGCTTGGGTGTCGCGCCGTGCGCGACCATTCAAGCCTTATTCAAATCGGGACGGTTTTCTCGAAAGTGTGGGATGAGCAAGCGCATCGCAGGGCAGACTTGGCTAAGGAGGCTGATCCACCGCGGGTACGGGTCAGGTTTGATCACCTCTCGGTTCATGCCAGAGTGCAGTCAATCACCGGCAGGTTCAAGCCCAGTCGGCAGCGATGTCCCAATTGTTTCGCCTTCAGGAAAACCTGCCCGTTTGCCCCATGATGCGGCGTGTGCCCGAAGGGCAACAACGAGCTCGTCCATCTTTTTTGACGAGCTCGCTGAGCCGCATGATGGAGCAAAAAGGGAAACACAGGTTTTCTGGCGGAACAAATTGGGCTCGCGCCGAGTGGGCCTGAACCTGACTACACCTGAAGCCGACCGGGCCTGAAACCGACCGAGCCTGAAACCGACTCGGCCTGAAACCGACTCGGCCTAGAACCAGTTGTTAAAGCGCTGGTGCATAGCAAACACCAGTGGCAGCGTGAACGCCGCACCTACTGTGGACATGGAAATCAGGCAAGCCACCAAGGGGGCATTGCCTCCCATACGAGCCGCCAGAATGTAGGCACTCGATGCCGATGGAATGGCTGAAAACACCAAAAGTACCAGGGTTTGTGCATCATTCAGATTCATGAAGTGGGCATAAACTACAGCCACCAAAGGCGAAAACAGCAATTTGATTGCAAGCCACCAAATCGACACAGCCCAATTGCCCCGAAGCCCCGAGAACACCAACCCTGCGCCCACTGCCAGCAGGCCCAGGGACACTGCTGCCTGGGCGAGTCGCTCCAAGGTCATCATCACAGGTTCTGGTATCTGAACCCCAGTCAGTTTGACCACCACACCTAACGTAGTACCCACTATCAGCGGATTCTTCAAAATATCGAGCAAGGCGCCCAAGCGGCCGCCTTTGCTCATGGTGCTCACCGCCAGCACATTGCAAAGCGGCACACAAATGGCCAATAGAATGGCCAGGTTGGCCACCGCACTTTGGCCACCCAAGCGGCTGGCCAAGGCCAGGCCAATGTAGGAGTTAAAACGGTAGGCTGTTTGTAGTCCCGATGCAAAATCTACCCGCCCCATGGAGCTGACCAGCAAACCAAGCCAGCCCAACAGGAAAGCGGAAAGGATCACCGCCGGACCACCCAAGGCAAATGCGCCCAATGTATTCACATCCAGATTGCTGGACACCACCGAAAAAAACAGCAGGCAGGGAAACAGCACGAAGTACACCAGCTTTTCAATCGTGGCCCAGGCAGCGGGTGCCATCCAGAAACGCCGAAGCAGGTAGCCCAGCGCGATGATGGCGAAATCAGGAAATAGAAGAAGTGGTGACAAAGGATTTAATCGTTCGGGCAATAAAAAACCCACCCGAAGGTGGGTTTTAGAGATCAGTTCCGATCAAGTTGTTACTTTGCCCAACTTAGACCGAGAAAGAAGAGCCGCAACCACATGTGGTTGTTGCATTTGGATTCTTGATCACGAATTGGGCACCGTTGATGTCTTCTTTGTAATCGATCTCGGCACCTGTCAAATACTGGTAGCTCATTGAATCGATCAAAAGTGTCACGCCACCCTTGTCTAGGGCTGTGTCGTCGTCGTTCACATCTTCATCAAAGGTGAAGCCATACTGGAAACCGGAGCAACCACCACCCTGCACGAAAACGCGCAGCTTCAGGTTGGGGTTGCCTTCTTCGGTGATCAGATCGCGCACTTTGGCTGCGGCTGAGTCGGTGAAAACCAGTACGCTGGGTTGTTCTGTAGTTACGTCCATCATGTCCTGCCTTTTTGCTGAGTTTTAATTGCTTGATGCCAAAGCCAGCTTACCCGGCATCACTTCTTCGCCTTCGTGATGCAAGGTGCCGTGAACTACCGCGCCTGGATGCATCTCCAATGCCCTATATCTTACGTCACCTGACACATTTGCGGAAGGGTGCAGTTCCAGCAACTGGTTAACCTGGATGGGGCCTTCAATTAATCCGCTGACCACCACGTGCCCAACGCGAACACTGCCGCGTACTTTACCGGTCTCCGAGATTACCAGCAGCGATTGTGCGTTTTCATCTGCCGTGACATTGCCAATAACCTCTCCGTCGATACGCAGGCCACCCTGAAAGCTCAGATCCCCTTTTAGCACCATGTCTGCGCCCACCAAGCTCTGGATAGGCAACAATCTTTTCGTATTCTTCTTGGAAAACATGTTTAAATCCTTTCAAAATTTGATTGTTGATTGGGCTCGAATGGCTCCAGCTTCAAGAATCCGCATTTCAACGCTTTGAAGTTTGCTGTCTTCCGGCAATGAAAACATGCCGGAAATTCTGGAAAAGCGCGTCAATTTGATCTTGAATTGTGGGTCGTCCATGTCTCCTGAACTGGGTAAAACTATGACACTGGATTGCCCTTTGCTCAACACTTTAATCAAAACCTGCACATCCAGGCTGATCTCGGGGCGCTGGCTACCCTGAATAACCAGTGCTTTGTATCGGAATTGATCAGGAACCGTATCTTTTGTCACTTGCAAGCGTTTCAGCGAAATACCACCTTGCAAACTTCCCGGTATGAAACCCTCAAAAAACGCCAGGTCTTCCTTCAGTTTTGCATTTTCAGATTCAAGATTGGTAATCAGCAGGTTCAGGGTGCTCCGCGCTTCTTTGTCCAGTTTGATCAGCTCGTTGCTACGGGACACTTCATCCTGAAGGTCGGCTGTTTTTGCGCGCAATTCGGTGACCTGTTCGTTCAGCAGTGCGATTTCCTGCGTTGAGAACACGCCTTGAATAAAATTTCCTTGAGGGCCCCACACAGCAAACACTGCACAGGCTATCAGAACGGATAGGCCGAGAAGCAACCCGTAAACAAATGCGAGCCGGGAGGATCTGCGAACTCCCGGCAACAAGGTGCGGTGTGAATGGTGCGATTTTTTTGGATTCAAGGCCCGGATGTCCTTTTTTTCAAGGAGACAGAGGCAACTGTTCCAACCCCATGTGCTCGGGCAAATCAAACATGACGTTCATCGCTTGAACGGCTTGCCCTGCCGCACCTTTCACCAGGTTGTCGATTACAGACACGATGACGAGGGTATCTCTGCCCTGTGGTCGATGCAGAGCAATCCGCACAAAGTTGGATCCGCGAACCGACTTGGTGTCGGGCAATGACCCTTTGGGCATCACGTCTACAAAGTACTCGTTGGCATAGTGCTGTTCATACAGGCTTTGAATATCAGTGTTCAAGCCCTGCTCATTCAGCTTGACATAGGTTGTGGCCAAAATGCCTCGCACCATGGGCACCAAGTGGGGTGTGAAAGTAATCTGTGCCTTGCGACCCGAAATCAGCTCCAGCCCCTGCTCGATTTCTGGCAAGTGGCGGTGGCCGCTCACTCCATAGGCTTTGAAACTTTCGCTGGCCTCGGAAAACAGTGATCCAACTGCAGCCTTGCGGCCAGCGCCGGACACGCCGGATTTGCAATCCGCCACAATGCTGCTTTCGTCTATCAAGGGGGTTGCATTGCTGATCAGGGGTTTCAGTGCCAATTGCACGGCTGTGGGGTAGCAGCCTGCCAGGCCGACCAGTTTTGATCGCTTGATTTCTTCTCGTGCGGATTCAACCAGTCCGTAACAGGCCTTACCCAGCAACTCGGGTTCCGAATGGGGCATGCCATACCATTTTTCGAATTCAGTCGTATTTTTCAGGCGGAAGTCTGCGCCAAGGTCAATCACGCGAATGCCTGCATTCACCAGTTCAGCCGATTGGGCCATGGCTACGCCATGAGGCGTGGCGAAAAACACCACGTCGCAATCTTTCAGTGATTCAAAGGTGGGCTCACTGAACGCAATGTTCACGCGTTTGCGCAGGGCCGGGAACATGTCCGCCACAGGTTGACCCACTTCGCCACGCGATGTAATGGCTTTCAGTTCGGCCTGTGGGTGCAGTGCCAACAGGCGAAGAAGCTCAGAGCCTGTATAACCGGTTCCGCCGACGATGCCTACCTTGATCATGTTTAATCCTTGCGCTGAAAAGAAAAAAAGCCGCACATTCGTGCGGCTTTCGATTGTAACCCAGCTGGGAGGGCTGCTGGGTGTAAGCGTATTTGCTTATTAACGCTTGGAGAACTGCTTGCGACGACGCGCGCCACGCAGACCCACTTTCTTACGTTCAACTTCACGGGCATCACGTGTAACCAAGCCTGCCTTGGACAGGGTTGGCTTCAGTTCTGCGTCGAAGTCGATCAGGGCACGTGTCAAACCGTGACGAACTGCGCCAGCCTGGCCAGTTTCGCCGCCGCCGCGCACGTTTACCTTGATGTCGAAAGTTTCAACGTTCTCGGTCAGTACCAAAGGTTGACGAGCAACCATCTGGCCTGTTTCGCGAGCGAAGTATTCAGTCAAAGGCTTGCCGTTCACGATGAACTGACCAGTACCTTTCTTGATAAAAACACGGGCCACTGAGCTTTTGCGGCGACCGGTTCCGTAATTGTATTCACCAATCATGGTTCACCTCAGATTTCAAGTGGCTTGGGTTGTTGTGCGGAATGCGGGTGCTCGGCTTCAGCGTAGATCTTCAACTTCTTGATCATCGCGTAACCCAGAGGACCTTTTGGCAACATGCCTTTCACAGCTTTCTCCAGCGCGCGGCCAGGGAAGCGTTCCTGCATCTTGTCAAAGTTCGTTTCGTAGATACCGCCTGGGTAACCAGAGTGGCGGAAATACTTCTTGTTCAGGCCTTTGGTGCCTGTAACGCGCAATTTACCGGCATTTACAACAACAATGAAGTCGCCTGTGTCGATGTGCGGTGTGAATTCAGGTTTGTGCTTACCACGGAGGCGGCGTGCAACTTCACTGGCTACACGTCCCAACACCTTGTCGGTGCCGTCGATCACAAACCACTCTTGTTTAACCTCACCGGGTTTCGCTGAGTAGGTTTTCATGATTTTTCCTTAAAGATAAAAAAGTGCTTTTTACCCGTCTCCCCACTTGTACATACAGCCCACAATCAGAATGCAGGTCGGCAGCCGAGGGGCTCTCCCAACAGGTAACCCGCGATTTTAGCAAAGTTTTTTGCTTTCGGTTAAACTTTTTCGGGTTCGGGATAAAAAAAACCCAAGCACGGTAAGGTGCCTGGGTTTAATCCACCAAAGGAGGAGGGTGGAGGAGACAATCTTGCACTGCGGGAAAAGCGCTTCGAAATTCGTTTCGTGGCTCATCGCAGTGACTACAATTCAAATTCTAGTGAGTTTTCTGTTGCAGCGCAAGAGCTTGACTTTGTTGTCCGAAAAAAGCAACTTATCCCACAATTTTAAAGTGGTTAAAATAAGTACAATAAAAACAATGGCTTGTGTGAATATAAAATGACTGACTGGTTATTTGTTAGACGCTTTAACTAAAAATAGAGCATCTTTTCAGTTTCAGTTCGAAGTTTATTGTGCGTGGCACAATGAGTGATTAATCATAAATAAGGAGTGTTATGGAAGCGGAAGTTAGCTGGTCCGGGTTACCCGGGATGTCCTTCGTGGCCACCACCGGCAGTGGTCATATGGTGTGTATGGATGGCGCTCCTGATGGTGGAGGCAATAATCTGGCACCTCGTCCCATGGAAGTGGTGCTGGCTGGCACAGGAGCATGCACAGCGTATGACGTGGTGCTGATTTTGCGCAAAAGTGGGCAAGATATCCGCAATTGCAAGGTGAAAATGAGTGCCGAACGTGCAGAAGAAGCGCCGAAGGTATTCACCCGCATCAATTTCCATTTTCAGGTCATTGGCCGCGGGTTGAAGCCAAACCTGGTGGACAGGGCGATCAAGTTGTCACATGAGAAATACTGTTCAGCGTCTGCCATGTTGGGCAAAACCGCTGAGCTGGTATTCACTCACGAAATCATTGAAGACTAGATTTTTTGTGCCAATGTGGTCATGACCTTCGACATGGCGGTCATGGCCAACTTGACGGGCAAAGGCAATTGATTGGCGCCTTGATCAATTGCACTTTGCCCGTGTTCAATTTCATCCTGTCGCATTTGCTCCAGGATGGCCCGCGACTGCTGGTCTCCGGCAGGCAGGCGGCCCAAGTGGTCGTTCAGGTGTTTTTCCACCTGCTTCTCAGTTTCCGCCATGAATCCGAGGCTTACCTTGTCACCCAATGTGCCCGCGACAAAGCCAAGCGCAAATGCGCCACCGTACCAAAAGGGGTTTAGCAGGCTTGGCCGGGCTCCCAGCTGGTCAAGCCTTTCCTGGGTCCAGGCAAGATGGTCCGCTTCTTCTTTGGCGGCATGGTCGAACAGGGCTTTTTTGTCTGGATTGTTGCTGGCCAGCGATTGGGCCTGGTAAAGCGCCTGTGCGCAAATCTCGCCAACGTGGTTTACACGCATCAAGCCAATGACCTGCCGCTTCTCGGATTCGCTTAATTGGTCTGTTGGCAAATTGCGACCAGCCGGGTTGGGGCGCTGTGCAACTGGTGTTGCTGCAAGGGTTTTCAAGGCTTTGTCTACCTCGCCCAGTACAGCGTCGATGGAAGGAAGCTTGGGCAAGGCGGGGAACTTCGGAAAATGGGGGGGCTGATTTGGCATTACTACTCACCAATCCTGTGTTTTTTCAACGAAGTCTTCATTTTAGCAAGGGAAGCACGTAAAATCCGCGACAACGCGCAACGATTTACAACGTCCCCGTGTTTGCTCTGGTTTCTGTTCGGAAACCGGTCTGCTTCATGGTGGCAATTTTTCAGGCAAACCATGACTTCCAAGAAAAAGCTCTTCATCAAAACCTTTGGCTGCCAGATGAACGAGTACGATTCCGACAAAATGGCCGATGTGCTTGGCGACTCCGAAGGGCTAGAGCGCACCGACTCGCCGGAAGACGCAGACGTCATCCTGTTCAACACCTGCTCGGTGCGAGAAAAAGCGCAGGAAAAGGTGTTCAGCGACCTTGGCCGAGTCAAACACCTGAAAAAGCTGAATCCCAACCTGATCATCGGCGTGGGTGGCTGCGTGGCCAGTCAGGAAGGTAAAGCGATTGTTGAGCGTGCACCCTACGTGGACGTGGTGTTTGGGCCGCAAACCTTGCACCGTTTGCCACATCTCATTCAAAAGCGCCGGGACACGCACAGGCCACAGGTGGACATTTCTTTTCCCGAAATTGAAAAGTTCGACAACCTGCCCTTGGCCAAAAACACCGGTGCCACGGCATTTGTGTCGATCATGGAAGGTTGCAGCAAGTACTGCAGTTTCTGCGTGGTGCCGTACACACGAGGCGAGGAAATATCCCGTCCTTTCGACGATGTACTCACTGAAATCGCGGATTTGGCTGATCAAGGCGTCAAGGAAATCAACCTGCTTGGGCAGAACGTGAATGCTTACCGGGGCAAGATGGGAGAAACGGCTGAAATTGCGGACTTCGCCTTGTTGCTTGAGTATGTCTCGGAAGTGCCGGGCATCGAGCGCATTCGATTCACCACCTCACACCCCAAAGAGTTCGGCCCCCGGTTGATTGAATCCTATGCCCGTTTGCCCAAGTTGGTGGATCATCTTCACCTGCCTGTTCAGGCGGGTTCCGACCGTATTCTGGCTGCCATGAAGCGGGGCTACACGGCACTGGAGTACAAATCGATTGTGCGAAAGCTGCGTGACATTCGCCCCAATATCTCGATGTCATCAGACTTTATCGTCGGCTTCCCGGGTGAAACCGAGGCGGACTTTGAAAAAACCATGGATCTGATTGAGTCGATTGGTTTCGACACCTCATTTTCTTTTGTATACAGCCCGCGCCCCGGCACACCGGCGGCTGACCTGGAAGATGGCGTCGATCAGGTCACCAAACTGAAACGGCTGGCCCGCTTACAAAAAACGATCCAGGACCACGCCACAAGCATTAGTCACTCCATGTTGGGAACACGCCAAAAAGTGTTGGTGGAAGGGCCTTCCAAGAAAGACCCCTCTGAATTGGCCGGGCGAACCGAAAACAACCGGGTCGTCAATTTTCAGGGCCATTCGAGAATGCTGGGTCAGATTGTCGAGCTTGACATCGTGGAGGCTTATCCCAATTCTTTGCGCGGGCGTGTCCCACTTGCGCAGTAAGCTGGACCCGCGCCTTTGCCCGTGATGATATTCGTCATTTTTTTCGGTTATTCTTAGGGCGTTATTGTTTACAGAGGTCCATCCTCCCGTATGTCTGAATCGAGTCCTTTGCAGGCCCCTGGCAGAAAAGAAAGGGGCCTGCTTGAACGTCTCTCCTCCCTGTTGTTGCGTGAACCTGAAGACCGGGAACAACTGCTGGAAGTTTTGCAGCAAGCCCACGAGCGAAATTTGCTCGACGCAGATGCACTGTCCATGATTGAAGGTGTCATGCAGGTCAGTGATTTGGCTGCAGGCGACATCATGGTGCCGCGGGCCCAGATGGACGCCATCAACGCTGAAGACTCCATTGATCAAATTGTTGCTTTCGCTGTTGAAAAAGCCCATTCCCGTTTTCCAGTTTATGAAGGCGAGCGCGACAACGTCATCGGCGTTTTATTGGCCAAAGATTTGTTACGTATCCACGCAAATTCCGAAGTGAACCTTCGGGACATGCTTCGCCCGGCAGTATTTATCCCGGAAAGCAAGCGCTTGAACGTACTGCTTCATGACTTTCGGTTAAATCGCAACCACATTGCGTTGGTGGTCGATGAATACGGCGGTGTGGCCGGTCTTGTCACCATCGAGGATGTGCTGGAACAAATTGTGGGCGACATTGAAGACGAATACGACTTTGACGAGGATGCCGACAACATCATCAGCCTGGGTGGCGACCAGGTGGGTCGCTACCGAGTGAAAGCGTTGACCACCATTGAACAGTTCAATGAAACATTTGGCACCGAGTATTCAAGTGAGCATGCAGACACCCTGGGTGGCTTGTTGACCGATCATCTTGCCCGCCTGCCAGTCCGAGGCGACCTTGTGGATTTGCCACCTTTCCGTTTTGCTGTGCTGCGAGCGGATGCCCGTCAAGTCCATTTGCTGAAAGTCCAGCGCATCGAAGAACTCGCCGAGTCTCCCGTAGCCCCGGTAGCGGCCACACAGTCGCTTCCGCCCGACAGGTTATCCTGATGCTGGCTTTTTTCTTGGGGGCCGCACTAGGTGCGCCGTGGGTGCTGTCATTTGCACCCATGTCCCTTTGGTGGCTGGGCCTGCTGCTGGTGTCGGTGCTGCCCTTTGTGACGCTTCGAACAAGCAGGCCAATCTTGGCTGGCTTGGCCTTCGGTTGGTCGGCTTACGGGGTGGGGGTGTCCTGGCTGCACATCAGTTTGCACACCTATGGTGGCCTTCCCTCGGCACTCGCATGGGCGGCTATTGCCGCGTTCACCTTCTACCTGGCCATTTTCCCTGCACTTGCACTGTGGGCTTATGCCCGGTTTTCTGCCCCTGCTCAATCAGCAAATGGCGCAGTGTTCAATGCGTTGCTGTGGGCTGCATTGTGGACATTTTTTGAGTGGGCCCGTGGCACGTTCATGACCGGGTTTGCCTGGTTGGGCCTGGGTGATGCCTTTGTCGATTCACCTTTGGCTGGTCTGTTGCCTTGGGCAGGTAGCCATGGCAGCTTGTTTATTCTGATGGTGTTGGGGCATCTGGGTGTGTCGTTGTTGCTGCAGCGTAAAGCACGCATAGCGATGGCCGTTGTCAGCGGTTCTCTGGCTGTCTTCCTGCTGCTTCAATTGCCTGTTCATACCCAAAGCGCGGGCCAATTGCCTGTGGTTGGTGTTCAAACCAATGTGGATCAAAGCATCAAATTCGATCCCGACCTGATTGTGTCCAACATGCAAAAAGCGTTTGCCCTTGGCGATGTGGCCAAACAACGCTTGGCAGATAAGGGTGGTTTGCTGGTTTTTCCTGAGACAGTAAATCCATTGGTGTGGACAGATACGCCAGTGGAATGGCAAACCCGCTTTCGTGATTTCGCAGTGCCAGGGCACACCACGGTCATCATGGGCTCCGCAATTCAGGAGGGACCGCAGTATTTCAATTCCATCGTCATGTTCAATGGCGATGAAGCGCTCAAAGACCTGGCTGTTCCCAGCTTACGCCACGACAAACGTCACTTGGTGCCTTTTGGCGAGTTCATTCCTTTGGGGTTCAAGTGGTTTGTGGCCATGCTGAACATGCCCATGGGTGAGTTCACATCCGGTTCCGGGCCGCTACAACCGTTCATGGTGAAGGGCAACGCCTTGGCATCTACTGTGTGTTACGAAGACATTTTCAGTGGTGAGTTTGCAGGTTTGGTTGCCAAATCTACTCAAGAACCTACGGCATTTGTCAATTTGAGCAATCTCGCTTGGTTTGGCCAATCCTGGGCCCTTGATCAACATGCACAGATGGGCCGCACGCGTTCGGCGGAACACAGAAAACCTGGGTTGCGTGTCACGAACACTGGTCTGTCTGGTCTGGTGGACGAATACGGGCAATGGACAACACGGGTAGACGCTGGCCAGTCAAAGGTCTGGGCTGGTCAAATTGAAGGTCGCCTGGGGCAAACCTTCTTTGCAAAGTGGGGCGATCGCCTGTGGTTTTCAATTTGGGGAGCAGTCCTTCTACTGCTGTGCGTGCGTGAATGGCGCTTGAAGGCTTACAATAGAGCCCATTAAATCAATCTGAAAAGCTGCACAGCCATGTCAATTAGTCCAATCAACGAAATTGTTGAAGAAATGCGCGCGGGTCGCATGGTCATTCTGGTCGACGAAGAAGACCGTGAAAATGAGGGTGACCTCGTGCTCGCAGCCGATTTCGTAACCCCCGAAGCCATCAATTTCATGGCCAAATATGGCCGTGGGTTGATCTGCCTCACCCTGACCGAAGCACGCTGCCGCGAATTGGGCTTGCGCCCGATGGTGGCTGCCAACGGTTCGTCCCACGGTACCAATTTCACAGTGTCCATCGAGGCGGCCGAAGGTGTATCCACAGGCATCTCTGCGGCAGACCGTTCCCACACCATCCGTGTGGCGGTCAACAAAAATTCAAAAGCTGAAGATCTTGTACAGCCTGGTCATATTTTTCCCTTGACTGCGGTCAATGGCGGCGTGTTGATGCGTGCAGGGCACACGGAAGCGGGCTGCGATTTGTCGGCGATGGCTGGCTTGAGCCCAGCATCCGTGATTTGCGAAATCATGAAAGACGACGGCACCATGGCGCGTTTGCCCGACCTGGTCGAGTTTGCGAAAGAGCACAATCTGAAAATCGGCACCATTGCCGATCTGATTCAATACCGAAGCACCAAGGAATCGTTGATTGAGCGCCTGCATGAGCGGGTAATCGACACAGTGCAGGGCAAGTTCAACTGCATCTCGTTTCGCGACAAACCAACAGGCAGTGCCCATTTCGCGCTGGTGTATGGTCAGTTGAATCCTGATACAGAAGCACTGGTTCGGGTTCATGAGCCCACCTCGCTGATTGACTTCATGGAAGTGAATCTGTCTGAGCACTCATTTTCAATTCCCGCAGCCATGAAAAAAGTGGTGGATGAAGGGGCCGGTGTCATTGTGCTGTTGAACTGCGATGTCTCTTCAGACCGCCTGCTGGGGCAGTTCGCCTCGCTCGACGAAATCGAACAGCGGGGTACCACCGCACGCAAAGGCGCAGGTTCCAGTTCGGACCTTCGCACTTATGGAATTGGCGCGCAGATTCTGCGCGAGCTGGGTGTGAACAAAATGAAATTGCTGTCCCGACCACGGAAAATGCCAAGCATGACCGGGTTTGATTTGGAAGTGTCAGGTTATGTCAACGGAGAAACGAAATGAGCAACAGTCCAGGAAGTGTGCCTGCTAATTTGAATGGCGATGGCATTCGCGTGGGTGTGGTTCAGGCCCGCTTCAACGAAGACATCACAAACGGCCTTTGGGCAGCCTGTTGCAGCGAATTGCTGCGCTTGGGTGTACTGAACGAAGACATCTTGCACATCACTGTGCCTGGTGCCATGGAAATTCCAATCGCATTGCAGCGTTTGGCCTTTTCTGGCGAATTTGATGCGCTGGTTGCTCTGGGCGCGGTCGTCAAGGGCGACACCTACCACTTCGAAATTGTGTGTGCAGAAAGCGCGCGGGGTATTTCCAGTGTTGCCTTGGCGCACGACGTGCCAGTGGTGAACATGGTGCTGACCACCTACACCGAAGATCAGGCCATTGAGCGCATTGAAGACAAAGGCGTGGATGCTGCCCGTGCAGCGGTTGAAATGGGAAACCTCATGATGACGCTGGATGACAATCTGCCCGGTGCCGACGATGAGGTCGAAGACGATGAGTGAAGTAGGCAAACCTGATTCAGGAAAAAGGCAGGGTCACACACGCAATGCACGCCGCCGTTCACGCGAATTGGCAGTACAGGGCCTGTATCAGTGGTTTCTCAATCCCAGTGAAGTGGGTGAAATTGATGCTCACATTCGCGATGCACCCGGGTTTGACAAGGCTGACCGCGAACATTACGAGTCTCTTTTGCATGGTTCTGTGCACCATCTCGAAAGCCTGATGCAACAGATTCAGCCCTTTGTTGACCGTCCATGGATCGATCTCAGTCCTGTTGAAAAAGCAGTGTTGGTGTTGGCCAGCCACGAAATGAATACCCATCCCGAGATTCCTTACCGGGTGGTAATCAACGAAGCCGTTGAGCTCACCAAAACCTTTGGTGGTACCGACGCATTCAAGTTCGTCAACGGTGTTCTCGACAAGGTGGCAGCACAGGCCCGGGACACGGAAATCAAGGCGCAGTCCAACGCGCAGTCCGACGCTCAATCAGACTGAACGTCACCCAAGGAGAGGCGTGGAGTTCGACCTCATTCACCGACACTTTGCTACACCGTTTTCCGCCCTTGCCCAAGCGAACGGCGGAACGGTGATAGCGGGTATCGGTGACGACTGTGCCGCCTTGCGGCCAGCTGCGGACCATGTTCTGTATGTTTCAACAGACACCCTGGTTGAATCTGTCCATTTCTTTCAGACCGATGATCCGGCGGTGGTTGGCTGGAAATCTCTGGTGTCCAATTTGTCCGATCTTGCAGCTTGTGGCGCAAACCCGCTGGGCTTTACCCTGAACCTGAGTTTGCCCAAGCTGGATGAGGTTTGGCTGGCCGGCTTCTCAAGCGGCCTGCTTGAAGCAGCCAGTCGCTACAACTGCCCACTGGTTGGCGGTGACACAACCTCTGCCGGAACCAACGTCCTGAAAACCATTTCCATCACTGTATTTGGTCAGGCCACCCACACCCACACAGGCTTTCACAGATCGCTTGCGCAGGCAGACGATGAAATTTGGGTTAGCGGCACGCCGGGTTTGGCGCGGCTTGGACTTTTGCTGGAATACCAGCGCCAAGGGCAGCTTGAGAAGTGCTGTGAACTGTCAAACTTGCCGCGTGTTGAAGCTTTGTTGGAGGCCATGCCAAATGACTTGCAGAACTCAGCTTTACAAGCCTTGCAAAGGCCTTTGCCCCGTCTTGAACTGGGTCATGGCCTTCATGGAATTGCGCATGCCTGCCTTGATCTGTCAGATGGTTTGAGCGGCGACCTCCTGCACATCACGAAGGCAAGCAAATTGCGTGCGGTGTTGTCGCAGCGCAGTCTGCAGGCTTTGTGGTTGAATAAATGGCCAGAGCTGACGCACCATGTTGACAGGGAAACTTTGCTGGACACGCTGGTGTTGACTACCCTTCAGGGGGGCGACGACTTTGAGTTGTGCTGGACCTGCAAACCGGGGCATCGCCCACCCATGGTCGAATCGGGTGTTGTGCAAAGTTGTGTTGGGCAGTTGGAAACTGGTGAGGGCGTGTGGTTGCAGTGTCACCCAGACAGCGTTCCGACTCCCTTACAATCACAGTCCTATATTCATTTTTCTCAAGGGTCGCAGTGAATCCAGTTCCCTCCAAACGGCCCACCTGGCGTTTCATGCTGTCTCATCCCGCACATGCAATTGCCCTGGGGTTCGGCAGTGGTTTGGCCTGGTTTTTACCGGGCACATTCGGCACTCTGATGGGTTGGCTGCTGTATGTGTGGATGGATCCCTATCTGCAAGGTGCGCAATGGGCCTGGGTCATTCTGGGTGCCTTTGCGCTGGGGGCAGTCTGTTGTCATGTCACCGGCAGGGCATTGGGGGTAATCGATCATGGTGGTATTGTCTGGGATGAAATTGTTGCAATCTGGCTTGTGCTGTTTGTCGCCTCGGCCCATTTTCAAAGCCCTGCAGCCCAACTCGTCTGCGTGGTGGTGTTCAGGTTTTTTGACATGGTCAAGCCGCCACCCATACGCTGGTTTGACCGTCATTGGAAAAATGGCTTCGGTGTCATGTTCGATGACATCGTGGCTGCGTTCATGACGCTGTTGACCCTGGCCATTTACATTCACGTCGTTCACTGACTGACGGAGGCCCGCTGTGAGCAATTCCAATCAGGCGTTGTTGCTTGAAATTTCAAAGCGCTTCATTGCCGCCGGTGCAAAACTGGGTGTCGTTGAGTCCTGTACGGGTGGGGCCATCGGTGCAGCACTCACCAGTATCGCTGGTTCCAGCGAGTGGTTCGAAGGCGGGTTGATCACCTACTCGAACAGGGTAAAAACCAAATCGGTGTACGTGCGGGAATCCACGCTGGACCAACACGGTGCCGTCAGCGAAGAATGCGTCAAGGAAATGGCCAATGGTGGCATGATTGCCTTGGGTGTGGACTGTTGCCTGTCAGTGTCCGGTATCGCTGGACCCGGTGGTGGCTCGGCAGATAAACCTCTGGGCACAGTCTGGTTTGGTCTTGCAGTGCGGCACAAGTCGATCGAGGCACATCACTTTGTGTTTGTGGGAGACAGGGAATCAGTGCGCGCTCAGGCGGTACAAGAAGGGTTAACCATTTTATCCAATGTGTCACTCAAAAAGGCTGTATAGATTTACAGTAAAAGTTGTGCAATAATCCGAACATCGAAACCCAATTTAGTTGAAGGCAACCATGGAAGATCTCAGAACCAAGAACCAGTCCTCGGAAAAAGTGAAGGCATTGGCCGCCGCGCTTAGCCAGATTGAAAAGCAGTTCGGCAAAGGCAGCATCATGCGGTTCGGCGAAAACGAGGTGATTGACGACATTCAGTCTGTTTCAACTGGTTCCTTGGGGCTTGACGTGGCACTTGGTATTGGCGGTTTGCCGCGTGGCCGGGTTGTTGAAATTTATGGTCCGGAATCATCGGGTAAAACTACCCTCACGTTGCAGGTTATTGCTGAAATGCAGAAGCTGGGCGGTACCTGTGCCTTCATCGACGCCGAACACGCCCTTGATGTTCAATACGCCGCCAAATTGGGCGTGAATCTTCCCGATCTGTTGATTTCCCAGCCCGACACGGGAGAGCAGGCACTAGAAATTGTCGACGCGCTGGTGCGTTCCGGATCTGTTGATCTGGTTGTCATCGACTCGGTTGCCGCATTGACACCCAAAGCGGAAATTGAAGGTGACATGGGCGATTCCTTGCCCGGTTTGCAAGCCCGTCTGATGAGCCAAGCACTGCGCAAATTGACGGCCAACATCAAGCGTACCAACTGCCTGGTGGTCTTTATTAACCAGATCCGCATGAAAATTGGTGTCATGTTCGGTAGCCCGGAAACCACCACTGGCGGTAACGCGCTGAAGTTCTATGCGTCGGTTCGTCTGGATATCCGCCGGGTGGGTTCCATCAAGAAAGGTGATGAAGTCATCGGCAGTGAAACGCGGGTAAAGGTTGTGAAGAACAAGGTCAGCCCCCCTTTCAAACAGGCTGAATTTGATATTTTGTACGGTCAGGGCACTTCCCGCGAGGGCGAGGTGGTGGATCTGGGCGTGTTGCATGGTTTTGTCGACAAGGCGGGTGCCTGGTATTCCTACAATGGCGAGAAAATCGGGCAGGGTAAAGACAATGCTCGCGACTTCCTGAAGGCTAATCCGGCCATGTCTGCTGAAATCGAGAACAAGATTCGTGAAAAGCTTGGCGTTCGTCTCCTCGATGCCGCAGCTCAAGCGCCGGTTGCCAAAAAGAAGAATGAAGTCGAAGACAGCGAATAATTCAAGTTTCTCCGCATCCAAGGGTCCTAAAAAGCCCTTGGTGTCGGCCAAGTCCAAGGCGGTGTCACTGCTTGCCCGTCGTGAGCACAGCCAGTCTGAATTGCGTACCAAGTTGTTGCAACGTGGTTATTCCATGGAAGAAGTGGAGCAAGCCATTCAATGGGCAAATTCCCACCAGTTTCAATCGGATGAACGGTTCAAGTTAAGCTTGTTCAGGCGTCGCGCACCCACCTTCGGTGATCGTGCAATTTCCGCTGAATTGGGGCAGCATGGTTTGGGTGATCTCAAATCAATGGAGCCGGCGCAAGAGAATGACATTCCGCTCGAATCTGAAGAAGACCGCGCTTACGACTGGATCAAGCGCCGACAACACGCGGGTTTGCAGCAACTTTTCGGTGAAGAGACCGATTCCACCCCTCAAGATGAAATGGCACTGAAAGCGAAAGTATTTCGGGGTCTGTCGTCGCGCGGGTTTGAATTTGGCAACATCGATCGTGCGTGGCGTCGTATTTTAGCTGAGTTCAAATCCAATGCGTGATATTATCCTTCCCGGCTTATGTGTTTCCATAGAAGTGATAGTCTAGTTTGATAACGAAGCGTTATTCAACGACACAAGAAGCAAAGAAAGAGATGGATGAAAACCCTTCACAGCATGCCCGTCATGCCTTGTCCTTGCCTCGGCTTTACGTCCGAGAACCCGCTTGCACTGTCACGCGAAAAAAACACTCTCCACTTTACGATGTTGTCAGTTCAGCCGCCTTGTTGCGTCTAGCCGATTTGCATTAACTTTCCCAGCAAGGAATTCAAATGAAGATTCACGAGTATCAAGGCAAGGAAATTCTGAAGAAATACGGCGTGGCTGTGCCCACCGGTTATCCCTGTTTTTCAGTTGAAGAGGCTGTGGCCGCCGCTGAGAAGCTGGGCGGCCCGGTGTGGGTTGTCAAAGCTCAGATTCACGCAGGTGGACGTGGCAAAGGCGGTGGCGTGAAGGTCGCCAAGAGCATGGACGACGTCAAAACCTATGCAAGCCAAATTTTGGGCATGCAACTGATTACTCACCAAACATCGGCGGAAGGCCAGAAAGTCAGCCGTTTGCTGGTTGAAGAAGGTGCGGACATCAAGAAAGAATACTATCTGGGCATGGTTGTAGACCGCGTTACCCAGCGCGTGTGCGTCATGGCTTCCAGTGAAGGTGGCATGGACATTGAAGAGGTGGCCGAGCATACCCCTGAATTGATCCACAAGGTCTACGTTGATCCTGTTGTTGGTCTGAGCGACGCAGAAGCCGACGATTTGTCCACAAAGATTGGAATTCCTGCTGCTTCTGTGGCCAAAGCACGCGTGGCTTTGCAGGGTTTGTACAAGGCATTCTGGGAAACAGACGCCAGCCTGGCCGAAATTAATCCCCTTATTCTGACTGGTTCAGGAGACATCATCGCGCTTGACGCCAAGCTGAACTTCGATTCCAACGCACTGCATCGCCATCCCGAAATTGTGGCACTGCGCGATCTTGATGAAGAAGATCCAGCGGAAATCGAAGCCAGCAAGTTTGACCTGAGCTACATCAGCCTGGACGGCAACATTGGTTGCCTGGTCAACGGTGCTGGCTTGGCCATGGCGACCATGGACACCATCAAGCTGTTCGGTGGCGAGCCTGCCAACTTCCTGGATGTTGGCGGTGGCGCAACCACCGAGAAAGTGACAGAAGCTTTCAAGATCATGTTGAAAAACCCCAACCTGAAAGCCATTCTGGTGAACATTTTTGGCGGCATCATGCGTTGCGATGTGATTGCAGACGGTGTGGTTGCTGCTTCCAAGGCAGTCGGCTTGACTGTGCCACTGGTCGTGCGCATGAAAGGCACCAACGAAGATTTGGGCAAGAAAATTCTTGCTGAATCCGGCTTGCCTATTATTGCTGCCAACACCATGGGTGAGGCCGCACAAAAAGTGGTGGCTGCGACCCAGGGCGCCTAAAGCCTGCGGTGCAGTGCATTTGACAGCCATCCAACACGATTGAAAGCAACGCCATTCGAACGGGGTTGCCACTAAAAGGATTTTGACAATGTCTATTCTGATTAACAAAGACACCAAGGTAATCACACAGGGTATTACCGGGAAGACAGGCCAGTTTCACACACGCATGTGCCGTGAATACGCCAACGGAAAAAACTGTTTCGTAGCGGGTGTGAACCCCAAGAAAGCGGGTGAGGATTTTGAAGGTGTGCCAATTTACGGCACCGTGGCTGACGCCAAAAAGCAGACTGGTGCCAATGCGTCCGTTATTTATGTTCCACCTCCCTTCGCTGCTGCTGCAATTTGGGAAGCGGTGGAAGCAGATCTGGACCTCGTGATTTGTATTACTGAAGGTATTCCAGTGCGCGACATGATGGAAGTACGTGAGCGCATGCGCCGTGAAGGTCGTAAAACCATTCTGGTTGGCCCAAACTGCCCTGGCGTGATCACTCCCGATGAAATCAAGATCGGCATCATGCCAGGTCACATTCACAAAAAAGGTCGTATCGGTGTGGTGTCCCGTTCAGGAACGCTGACCTATGAAGCCGTTGGTCAATTGACTGAATTGGGCTTGGGCCAGTCCACTGCCGTGGGTATTGGCGGAGACCCTGTAAATGGCTTGAAGCACATTGAAGTCATGCGCCTGTTCAACGAAGATCCTGACACAGACGCTGTGGTCATGATCGGCGAAATCGGTGGCAGCGATGAAGAAGAAGCCGCTTTGTGGGTCAAGGACAACATGAAGAAGCCAGTTGTCGGCTTCATCGCTGGTGTAACAGCCCCACCCGGAAAACGCATGGGCCATGCTGGTGCGATTATTTCTGGCGGCAAGGGCACTGCCCAGGAAAAACTGGCCATCATGGAAGAATGCGGCATCACCGTCACCAAAGATCCATCCGTGATGGGTCAGTTGCTGAAGAAAGCCATCGGCGCCTGATTTTTACACGGTAATTTACCCAGCCTGCTTCTGTAGGCCGGGCTAAAGACAAACACCCCATTATTCACTCTGAATGGTGGGGTGTTTGTTTTTAACTCCTGTGGGGGTACTTCACGCTGACCGAACATCGAAGAATGGGCATTCAACACCACTTCCGATGTGAGGGATGCTCAAATGAATACTTTGATGACGGTTAAACGGCCTAAAAATGCCAAAGGTTTTACCCTGATTGAATTGATGATCGCCATTGCCATTGTGGGTGTGCTGGCAGCCATTGCCGTACCCGCATTTTCAAACTACCTGGCGCGCGCACGAATTGCGGAAGCAATCAACTATGCGCAAAGCTGCAAAACCGGGTACATGGAATTTTATGCGACCAGTGGCACTTTGCCCACTAGCAACGACGATGCCAACTGCCCCACCATTTCGACTGACAACGTTCAATCAGTCAGCATCACTTCAGGGTCAGGCGCTGCAAATGCCCCAGCCATTCGAGTTCGGCTGGTGGATGCAGCACCATTGCCCAACGAAATACGAGACCATGTGATCGTGATTCAGCCACTGGACCCAGACAATAATCAAATCAGCGACGGAGAACGAATTGGAAACTGGCGCTGTTCGTTGACCACGGATGACGGAAGTACCGCGGATAATGAAGTTCGCGAATTTGTCCCCGCCATTTGCCGCAATTCTGTGGCAACAAGCTAATTACAGCGCATCAAAATCGCTTTTGCCACCGCGCTTCTCAAGCAAGCGCGTGTCACGCATCACCATGCCTTTGTCAATCGCCTTGAGCATGTCGTAAATGGTGAGAAGCCCTACCTGAACACCGGTCAGGGCTTCCATTTCCACCCCAGTTTTTCCAACAGTTTGCGCCGTGCAGGTGCAGTGCACTTCACAGGCTTCGTCATCCAGCTCAAAATCAACTGCCAGTCGGGTCAAAGGCAAAGGGTGGCACAATGGAATCAGATCCGAAGTGCGCTTGGCGCCTTGAATGGCCGCAATGCGGGCTACGCCCAATACATCACCTTTCTTGCTGCTACCGGCTTTCAGCACCGCGTAGGCTGGCGCACCCAGTTGAATCGTACCAATGGCCACGGCCTTGCGTTCTGTTTCAGTTTTGCCGCCCACATCCACCATGTGTGCGTTGCCTTCCTGGTCAAAATGTGTCAAACCGGTCATATTTTTACTCCATCCATGCATTCTTATTCAAGCTCATTGGCGGGCGTCACTTACCAAACGTCATTTACCGAACGTCATTTTAGCCAACCTCATTTACCCAACTTTACTCAAGAATGCACCTGTGTTTCTTGAAGTTGGTTGAACTTGTTTTTCATCGCGCTATCATACCCACACTACCACCGCAAAAAGCCCGACATGCGTTTTGATTTTCGTAAAAGTGTTGCAACTACCTTGTGCAGTGTCTTGATGCTGTCTTCATCGCTTTCGCCTGCAGTGTACGCGGATGGGTTAAGCAACTTGCCCAGTTTGGGGGATGCCGGTGGTGCTGAACTCTCCGTTCAGGATGAACGTCGTCTGGGTGCCTTGATCATGAAAGATTACCGCACCTTTGGCGCGGTGAATACGGATCCTGAGGTGACTGGCTACATCAGCAAACTGGGTAACAAGATTGTTCAAGCTGCCTCGGAATCACCTTCCAACTTCGAGTTCTTCCTGGTCACCGACAAATCAGTCAATGCTTTTGCCATGCCGGGTGGTTACATCGGTGTGCACACCGGGCTCATTGCTGCATCTCAAACCGAGTCTGAATTGGCTTCTGTGTTGGCCCACGAAGTAGGGCATGTCACCCAACGGCACATTGCCCGCAGGTTCGGTCAGCAAAGGCAGAGCAGCCTGGTGGCCACGGCGGCCATGATTGCGGCCTTGCTGGTCGCAGGTTCCAACCCGCAAGCTGCGACTGGCCTGATGGCTGCGGGCGCTGGTTACTCGATTGATCAGCAATTGTCCTTTTCGCGTGATGCCGAGCGGGAAGCAGACCGGGTCGGCTTCCTGACGCTTCAGCAAGCAGGTTTTGATACTCAAGGAATGGTCGATTTTTTTGGGCGTTTGCAATCGGCTTCCCGACTGTACGAAAACAACGCGCCATCGTATCTGCGTACCCACCCACTCACCACCGAACGAATTGCGGACATTCGAAACAGGGCTGGACTGGAAAGCAGACCAACCCGCAACTTGAAGCAGGAAAGCCTGGAGTTTGAGCTGATCAGAGTCAAGGCGCTTGTATTTGCTGAAAGAAGCAACCAGCAATTGGCAGATCGCTTGCGGACCTTTGAATCGGCCAATGAGCAGGACGGCATCAAGGACCCAGCGGCATTGATGTATGGTCGCTCCCTGGTACTGAACGCCATGGGCAAGAAACAGGACGCTTTGGCTGCCGGTGACAAGGCGATTGAGTTGTACAAGGCCGGCCAGCCAGTCATCAAAAAATCGGAAGTGCCCTTGTTGTTGCAAAGTCAGCGCATGCGCATGGCCATGGATTTAAGTTTGCCTTTGGCGTCGGCGCCGCTTGATCAGCGGCCAGTTCGCGACCGGTCTGTCTTGAATGCCAAAGAAACGGTACTGTTGGGGCAATTGACTGAGCTGCGCAACGAATTCAGAAATGAGATGTCGGTGCGTTTGCTGTATGCAGAGGGTTTGCAGCGCTTGGGTCTGTTCGCTGAATCCGATGTTTACTTGAAAGATTTGTCGCAAGCCTATCGCTCAGTACCCGAAGTTTTTGATTTACTGTCACAAAGCGCACTGGCTTTGCGTAGGCCAGCTGACCATCACATGGCGCTGGCTCAGTCGTACAACATTCGCGGGGCTTACCTTCCCGCCATTGAGCAGGCAGAAATTGCCAAGCGTTTCGCGAGTGACAATTATTACCTGCTTGCAGAAATTGACGCCAAACAACGTGAATACAAGCGCAAGGCAGATGCCGAGCGCGAATTCACGAAGTTTGGCAATTGATTGATCCCGGCGATCGCCGGAAATCAGTTGTGGTGACGATCGCTGACCCGCTGAACTTCATTGGCTGAGCCCAGCATCACCGCGCACCGCTGGTGCAGGTCTGTGGGTTGAATGTCCAGTATCCGTTGTGTGGCATCAAAGCTTTTGCCGCCAGCCTGTTCCACCAAAAGGCTCATCGGGTTGGCTTCATACATCAAGCGCAGCTTGCCCGGTTTGTTCGGGTCGCGCAGGTCTTTGGGGTACATGAAAATACCGCCACGTGTCAGAACGCGGTGCACATCGGCCACCATGGATGCAATCCAGCGCATGTTGAAGTCCTTGCCCCGCACGCCGGTTTTTCCTTCCAGCAATTCCGCAATATAGCCTTGCACAGGCGCATACCAGTGGCGCTGGTTCGACATGTTGATTGCAAATTCCTTGGTGTCTTCCGGAATGTCCATGCTTTCGCTGGTCTGGATGTATTCGCCTGCTTCCCGGTCCAGTGTAAAAGCCACTACACCCTTGCCAAAAGTCAGCACCAGCGATGTTTGCGGACCGTACACCACGTAACCTGCAGCCAGTTGCTCGGTACCCGGTTGAAGGAAGCTTTCATTGGTAATTTCGCCCACATCGGGATTGGGCAAAACGGAAAAAATCGTACCGATCGACACGTTGACGTCAATGTTGCTGGATCCGTCCAGTGGGTCGAACAAGACCAGAAATGGCCTGTCCGAATGACCTGGCACTGGCGAGCAATCATCCAGTTCTTCGGAGGCCATGCCGGCTACTACACCGGTCGCGGACAACGCATCCAGAATCATGTCGTTGGCGATGATGTCCAGTTTCTTTTGGGTTTCACCCTGCACATTTTCTGAGCCTGCACTGCCCAACACACCGCCCAAGGCACCTTTGTGCACAGCAGCTGAAATGGCTTGCGACACATCCGCAATCGCTGAAATCAGCACATTCATGTGCGCATCCGTGTTGTGTTCCAGGTACTGCGCCAAATTCATGTTCATTCTTGTCCTCTGTTCAAATTCAAAATCAATGGGTGACCGCGTCCAGCGCCTTGCCAATCACTTCGCGCACATCGGGCGAGAGTTTATCGGTATTGAAAATACGCTCCAGTTGCACGCGTGCCTTGTCTTGGAGCACGGGTAACAGCTTGGTCCAGCGGTCCAGCCCGCGAGCCATGCGTGCCGCCACCTGCGGGTTGATGGTGTTCAGCTCGATGACCAGGTCGGCCCACAGTGCGTAGCCTTCACCCCCGTGATTGTGAAACACGCTGGGGTTCTGCATGGCGAAAGCAGCCAGCACTGAACGCGCACGGTTCGGGTTTTTCAAGGTGAATGCCGGGTGCTTGAGCAAATCGCGAACGATTTGAAGCGTGTCCGCATTCTCATTGCTGGCAGGTATTGTCGCCTGCAGCATGAACCACTTGTCAACCACCAATGGTTCCTGCTTGAAGCGCTCGAAAAAATCAGCCAGTTCTGCTGGCTTTTCCGCGCTGGTGTGGACCAGGTTGCTGAGTGCCGCCATGCGATCAGTCATGTTGTTGGCGTGGGCGTACTGGGCCTGGGCAATCGACATTTCCTCTTCACCGCCTGCAGCCAGCAGATAGCTCAAGGCCACATTCTTCAAAGCCCGCTGGCTTGCCGCAATGGCATTGTATTCGTAGGGCTGGCCTTGCAGATTCCGTGCTGTATACAGTGCATTGAATTCGGCTGCATAGGTACAGGCCAGCAGGTCACGCAATGTGGTGCGGGCAAAATGCATGGCAACGGGGTCAACCAGGCCTTCGAAAGATTCCAGCAAGGTGCCTTCGCCTGGCAGTTGCAAGGCCAGGGCCAAAAATCCGTCAGACAACTGCGCGTCGTTCAACAAACTGCCCACCACTTTTACAGCCGCCTGTGTGTTGGCTGTACCAGTGTGGCCCTCGGATTTGTAAATGTCCAGAATGGCCTTGCCATATACTTTCTGGCAGGCATCCCAGCGATTGAAGGGATCGTTGTCGTGACCCGCGAGAAAAATCAGGTCTTCTGTGTTGTGCGCGGTGTGCAAAATCACGGGGGCGGAAAATCCACGCATCAGCGAGGGCACAACAGGCTGGTTCAAGCCCGTGAACACAAAGGTTTCGCTGGCCTGCGTGAAGTCCAGCACATCACCGTGCAAGGCAGCGGCGTTACTTTCAAGCACCAATGGCATGTCATTGCCACTGGCTACATCCACAAAGCCCAGTTTCACCGGGATGTGAAAAGCTGGTTTGCTGGCCTGCCCGGGTGTGGGTCGGCAACTTTGTTTCAGTGTCAGTTCCAGGCGGCTGTCAGTCTGTTTCCAGCTTGCAAACACTTCAGGCGTACCGGCCTGCGCATACCAGTGCCTGAACTGTTTCAAATCCAGTTCTGGATGGGATTCCTGCAGCGCAGTTTCCATGGCTGCGACAAAGTCTTCACAGGTCACAGCTTGACCGTCGTGGCGGTCAAAATAGATCTTCATCCCGCGCTGAAACAGTGTTTCACCCAGCAGCGTGTGCTGCATGCGAATGACTTCAGCGCCTTTTTCGTACACAGTCACCGTGTAAAAGTTGTTGATTTCCTGGTAGCTGTCAGGCCTGATGGGGTGTGCCATGGGGCCAGCATCTTCTGGAAACTGGGCGGCCCTCAGCACCTTCACATCGTCAATTCGTTTTGCAGCGCGTGCTGATTCGGCCTGTTTTTCGTCCAAGCCCTCGGCCATCATGTCGGCGGAAAATTCCTGGTCCCGAAACACGGTCAGGCCTTCTTTCAACGACAACTGAAACCAGTCCCGGCAAGTCACCCGGTTGCCCGTCCAGTTGTGGAAGTATTCATGTCCCACCACGCTTTCTACATTCTCAAAGTCCACATCGGTGGCCAACTCCGGGTTTGCGAATACAAACCGTGTGTTGAAAATATTCAAGCCCTTGTTTTCCATCGCGCCCATGTTGAAGTCGGCGGTGGCCACAATCATGAAGCGATCCAGGTCCAGGTCCAGTCCAAAGCGCGCGCGATCCCAGTCGATGGATTTTTTCAGGCTTTGCATGGCGAAGTCTGTTTTGTCCAGGTTCCCTGGCTCTACCCATACTTGAAGAAGGGCAGGCTTCCCGTCGCCTTTTTGAATGGTTTCTTCCTGGCAAACAAAGCGCCCGGCCACCAAGGCAAACAGGTAAGCTGGTTTTGGAAACGGATCTTCCCAGCGGGTTTGGTGCAAACCTTCGTCCAACGACTTTTCCTCGATCAGGTTGCCATTGGACAGGCTGACCGGGTGCGTGGTTTTGTCGGCAATCAGGGTGACTGTGAATTGGCTCAGTACATCGGGGCGGTCGGGAAAATAGGTGATCCGTCGAAAGCCCTGCGCTTCGCACTGCGTGAAAAAATTGCCGTTTGATACATACAAGCCTTCAAGGCGCGTGTTCTTGTCCGGTTGTATGTAAACCGTCAACTCAAGCACACCTTGTCGTCCCGGGTTGTGAATGGTCAGCCCTGTGGTAGTTTGCGTGTAGTGGTCGGCCGCAAGCTTTTGACCATTCAGCAACACCTGCACCAGTTCCAGGTCTTCGCCATCAAGTTCCAGGGGCAGGTTGTCGGGGTTGGATTCGCTCCAGCTCTCGAACTGCAGGCGACTTTCCACCTTCGTTCGCGAAGGGTTTAGCGTGAAGATCAAATCGGTGCTTTTGATTCGATGGTTCGGCGCCGTGTAATCTTTGCGATAGAAGGTAATCGGTGCCTGTGCGTCTCTCATGCCGGAATGTCCTTGTTGCTGCGTGGGTTTGGCTTAGTGGTCGTGGCCGCAATCGGGCCCGTGCACGTGTTCATTCGGATGGTCGTGTGCGTGGCCGTGGTCGTGACCATGGTCGTGGTCACAGCAATCGTGGTGTTTGATCTCCGGCACGCTGATTTCCTGCATCGCAGCTGTCACCGTGTCGAACTTCAACTCGAAGTGTTCCAGCATGTGCATGCATTCGTGGCTGGCCACCACCCTCAGTCCGTTTTCAGTCAACTGAACCGGCCAGAATTCCAGTCCCGCCACGTGCAGGAATGCCTCATACCCTTTCTGGCCGCGGGCCACTTCAAACAATTCTTCAGCAGCAGCAGCCACAATTGCCCATTCGTTGGTGTTGGAAACCAGTTTGTCGCCCACCTCCACCGTGTCGTGGAGGTGGCAAATCAGCGTGCTGCCATCAGTGGCCTTCACATCATGAGGCACTTCCTGGCGTTCATCAAAGGTCAGTTCAATGGTTTTTGCCTTGCGAAGCAATACTGAAGCCACTTTGTGGTCCGCCTTCACCACTTTGTTGTACACCACAGCATGGTTATGGCCGCAATCCGGGCCATGTTCATGCGGGTGGTCATGATCGTGATCGTGGTCATGATTGTGTGAGTGCTCTGCGCTCATGGGGAAGTCCTCGGTGTGTGGGTATGTGTCTTAGTCACGGAAGTTTTCGAAACCCAGCGGTGTTTCGGTCACTTTCTGTTTCAGCAGCGCGATTGCACCTTGCAGGTCGTCACGTTTGGCACCTTGAATGCGAACAGTGTCACCCTGAATACTGGCCTGCACTTTCATCTTGCTGTCCTTGATTTCCTTGACCACTTGTTTGGCCAGGTCTTTGTCCAGGCCGTTTTTGACCGTCACGGTTTGTTTGATCTTGTCGCCCGACATTTTTTCTTTTTTGTCGAACACCAGGAACCGAACATCCACATTGCGTTTGGCGCACTTGTTGCGAATGATTTCAGCAACCTGCTCAAGTTTGAAGTCATCGTCGGCGAACACCATGATGGTGTTTTCATTCAATTCGACCTTGGAATCGGATCCCTTAAAGTCAAATCGCGTACCAATTTCCTTGTTTACCTGATCCACTGCGTTGCGCAATTCGATCAAGTCCGGTTTGCAGACCACATCAAAAGACGGCATAGTTTATTCCTTCAAGCATAATGCCCCATTGTAATCGCTAGACCCTCCTCTATGTCAGCCCTCACTGCCACCCACCGCGTCGATCTGCAACCCCTGCACACCTTTGGTTTGCCTGCTGAGGCCCTCGACATGCGTTTGCTCGAGTCGTTAGACGATCTCCATTCTCTGGCGCAAGCGAGGCAGGCAGGGCAACCCTGGCTGTTGCTTGGTGAGGGTAGCAACACCGTCTTTGTGAATCCCAAGGTGAATGCAACTGTGTGGAAAGTTGCTTTGAAAGGTCGCCAATACCTTGGGTGTGACGGCATGCATCACCACCTGCGTGTTCAGGCGGGCGAAAACTGGCATCAAACCGTTGAATGGACCGTGGCAAAAGGGTGGGGTGGGCTTGAAAACCTGGCATTGATTCCGGGTTGCGTGGGGGCAAGCCCGGTGCAAAATATTGGTGCATACGGGGTAGAACTGAAAGACAGGGTCTCTGCCGTGCATGTGTATGACCTGCATACCGCTGAAACAGGTGTTTTTTCCCGCGATGATTGTGAATTTGGATACCGCGACAGCATTTTCAAGCGGTCGGGCCAAGGGCGTTATGTCATTACTGCTGTGGACTTCGCTTTGCCTGTGAAATGGCAGGCTGTTCTGGGTTACGGCGACGTGGCCAAGTGCGTTGGTGAGCTAGGGGAGGTCACCCCAATGACGGTGATGAAAGCCGTGTGCTCCATCCGCGCCCAAAAGCTGCCCGACCCGGTTGTGTTGGGCAACAGTGGCAGTTTTTTCAAAAACCCCGTGGTTCCTTCCTTGCAGGCCGAGGCCTTGGCCTCGCGTTTTCCGGGCTTGGTGCATTACCCGGCCGGCCACGGCTTCGAAAAGCTTGCCGCAGGCTGGCTCATCGACCAATGTGGACTTCGGGGTTTTGAGAGGGCAGGGGTCGGGGTGTATCAGAACCAGGCATTGATTCTTGTCAATCTGGGTGAGGGTTCAGGCACAGCACTGAAGGGATTGATTGAGCATGTAAGGGCGACTGTCATGGGCAGGTTTGGTGTCGAGTTGGAGCCAGAACCCAATCTGATTTAAGTTTTTACTGTTATTGGGCTCTGGACACCTGCAATTCTGTATTTGTTTTTCGCTCGGTTTCGTTCGTTTTTGATTTTTTGCTTTTCACGACCCGGTGGTCATTGTTGAAAAATCCGTTCAACTTGGGGCTGTAGGGCAGTTGTACATCCAGCTTCTTGATGGGTGAGACCGCACTGGCTGCCTTAACCACGACTTTCCCATTCACCCAAATTTCAAAATTTCCGCTGCGTTGCGGCTCGGTGTTGTCGCCCATTTTGCTGACAAGTCCACGAATGCTCACATTGTCGTCGCCAAGTTTAAGCTTCAAGTTGTTGAAATATCGGGTTTCTCGAATCGGGTTATAGCGCCCAGCTCTTTTTTCACCAAACCGTTCAATCGAATACTTGCCAGACAAAATTGTGGCGACCACCCCGGTTTGCGGATTTTCAATGCGAGTACCCGAAGTCCACTGGTATTCCTCCAGGCTTCGCTGATTGAATTCACCGATGTAAGTGGTGTGAATGGTTTGGATCAACTTGCCGTCCAGTCGAATGTCAAAATCAATCGTTGACCTGTCTGGGGTGCTGGTCGTGAAGGGAAATCGCAAGTTCAGATTTTTGGCAAACAGTTCTGTTTGCAAGGTTTCTGCATTGAGCACAGTCGTTTTTTTCGCGGAATGGATATAGGTACCCGAGACAAGTGTACCTGCTTCATTGCCCATGAAATCTGTGCTGGAAATGTGGCAGTTCTTGAATTCCAGTTTCACTGCCTTGTGTGAACTGTTGGTGTCTTCCACCGTGGGCATTAACTCGGAGATGACCTCTCCGGGGCAGACCTCATAACGATGCAGTACTGTCTCGCTCAGGGGCACACCATCCCAGGCTTCCTCAATCCGAAATGTCGCCTGCTTGAAAAGATCAACCACATTCAAAAGACTTTGAAGCTTCAGTGATTCTTCCACTTGAAGGCTGGTGCTCACATTGTGGGAATCCGCCGCGTGAATGGTCACGGTAGCGGCCTGGCTGACCGCCTGTTTTCCAAATGCATCCTGAATCAGCACATCGTATCGATCGGGTTCATTTTGGTTGGAAGTTTGGTTTGCAGTCACTTCCAGGTACTGACCTGTTTCCCCTTCAAGGGGAATACCGTTTTTTCGCCACTGCATGGTTTTTACTGGACCCTTGGTGAGCACGGCCAGGTAAGTGGTTTTGCCAGTTTCGACCACTCTGGACTGGGGGGGCGCCACAAACC
>JAIXTE010000075.1 GCA_027484315.1 Burkholderiales bacterium
GGGGGGGGGGGGGGGGGGGGGGGGGGGGGGGGGGGGGGGGGGGGGGGTGCCGATGCAGTGAAGTATGGCGAATTGGTGGTGGGTGATCTGGCCGATCAAGACTTCCTGCGGAAGCTGTTTGCTCGCTATTCATTTGATGCAGTAATGCACTTTGCATCGTTTATTCAGGTGGGTGAATCGGTTCAAAAGCCAGCCATGTACTATGAGAACAATGTCAGCAATACTTTGAACTTGCTGGCGGCCATGGCTGAAGCATCGGTTCCAGTTTTCATTTTTTCATCCACTGCGGCTACATTTGGCGAGCCGCTTTACACGCCTATTGACGAGAAACATCCCCAAACCCCAATTAACCCTTACGGGAAAACAAAGTGGTTGATTGAGCAGGCTTTGCCTGACTTCGAAAAGGCATATGGCATTCGATCCGTGTGCCTTCGGTATTTCAATGCGGCAGGTGCTGATCCTGAGGGGGAGCTGGGGGAACGGCATGAACCGGAAACACATCTGATTCCGCTGGTACTGCAGGTTGCCTCCGGAAGAAGGTCGTCCATTTCCGTGTTCGGCACCGATTACCCTACGCCCGACGGCACCTGTATTCGTGATTACATTCACATTGTCGACTTGTGTCAGGCGCATTCACTGGCTTTGGATCATTTGTGCCTTGGCGGCGAAAGCATGCATCTGAACTTGGGCAATGGGTTGGGATATTCCGTCAAGCAGGTGATAGACACAGCTGCTGAAGTAACACAACGGGAGATCAAGGTTGTCTATGCTCCCCGCCGCGCTGGAGACCCTGCGGTGCTTGTGGCGGATTCATCCCGGGCTTCAGACGTGTTGGACTGGAAACCGGAATTCGCCGATTTAAAAAAAATTATTGAACACGCCTGGGCTTGGGAAAAAAGCCAGGCAGGCGTTTAAAAGGTGCAAATGCTTTGATGAACGATGAGCAGCACAAACCGGTTGAAACAGATGCCTTGCTGGGGCAGCAAACCACAGGCCTGGCTTTTACACAGCACCAGTTGCCTTGGGTTGCCCGCTTGGTTTACAACACACGCGTTGATCTTCAGGAAAAATTTGATCTGGATTCCGAAAGCGGTTTGTTCGATTTCACGGTTTGGTTATTGAATGCGGCGAACGATCAGCTCAAGAGTCTGATTGAAGAGCCCGAGTTCATCCACTTTTGTGCAATGCCCATGATGATGGGTCGTTCAATGACTGTTTTGCAAACAGTGGTGTATATCAGTGCAAAGGAATTGCATGAACGCTATGAGTTGCCCCGGGATGAGGCCGCGTATGTTTCTTGGTTTGAAGACACATTCAAGCAGACTGGCCATGGGGGACTTGCGCGTGTTGCGAAAATATTGCTTGGGGTGGAGCCCATGCCTTTGGGGTTGTTTGCACATTTGAAACAGAGAACCCAGCCCAGTAAGCACCCTTTTGGCATCAATGTGATTGGTTATGCGTATGGACAATTGGGTATCGGTGAAGATGCCAGAATGACGGCCAAGGCACTTAAAAAGTTGGGTGTGCCATTTTGTTTGGTGGACTTTAAACCGGGCCCCACCATACCGTTGAATGACTATTCAATGCACGCCCATGTCTTGAAGACTGGACCTTACAGTATCAATTTGTTCTGCATGACGGCCACTGAAACAGCCCGTTATTTTCTTTTTGAGGGTGCTGAGCAGTTTTTGGATCGAACCAATATCGGTTATTGGCCCTGGGAGTTGAATCATTGGCCGCAGAAATGGCTGCCTTGCAACGACCTTGTTGATGAAGTTTGGGTGGGCAGCAAACACATTCATGATGCTTTGAAGCCGGTTTTCCAAAAGCCGCTTCGAATTGTGCCCTTGCATGTGGATGTCAGCAACATCAGCCCCTTGAGTCGCCGGGACTTTGGTCTGCCCGAAACGGCCAAATTGTTTGTATTTTCTTTTGATTTGCATTCTTCTGTGCATCGAAAAAATCCTCATGATTGCCTGAAGGCATTCCTGACCTCGTTCCCGCTTGGGGATGAGCGTTATACGCGTGAAGCCGTGGGTTTGGTGATCAAGACGCACCGCCCGAAGCGGCACAGTGCAGATTGGGAAAACCTGAAAAAACTCGCTTCAACTGACGATCGAATTCACATCATCGAGCACACTTTAAGCCGGCCTGATTTGCTGGCCTTGTACAGTTGCTGTGATTGTTTCCTTTCAATGCACCGAGCAGAAGGGTATGGCCGGGGTATCGCAGAAGCAATTATGTTGGGGCTTGAAGTGGTAACTACCAACTATTCGGGTAATGTCGATTTTTGCAAACCACCTCAGTGCACTTTGGTGGACTATGAACTGGTCCCTGTTCTTCAAGGGCAGTACATTGAAGGGGCCGGTATGCATTGGGCTGGAAATTTGAAGCTTCCCCAATTAAGTGCGACTCGAAAGCATTTCACGTCGCAGTGATCAACCATTGCAGCGTGTCTCGAAATTGCCCGTTTATTTCAACATATTTTAAAGTATACAAATGAGCCAATCCAATTCTGTCACTGTGTTTACGCTGTCTCTCCCCGAGAATGCATCAGCACCGCCCATCAAGGTGCAAAGCTTGCCTGGTCAGAACGATATTCAGGTGTTTGTGGTTTCAGCCTGCAACCAGTTAAACAATGCGGTTTTACAGACCACAACAGAATGGTTGCTTCTTATTCAACCGAATTGTCAACTGGCCTCCAATTTGCTGGATCGTATCCACTGGATTCAAACCCAACATCCAAAGGCTGAACTTCTTTTCGCGAATGACCGTGTAGGCGCGAAATTGGACGAAAAAGGTTTCAGCCTGCTCAAGGGGTTGCAAGCATCAGGTGTGTTGATCAAGAAGTCTTTCCTGATTGAAATTGGGGGCTTTAATGAAACCTGTGGTTCTTATCTTGAAGTGGAGTTGTTCTTTCGCTGCTTGACCAAGTACAAAGACCGCATGGGATTTTATTCAAGCCATGAACTACAGTTGCAGGAAGATCCAAAATCTGCAGTTCGACTTGGAGTGGAACGAGTACTTCAAGCCACCAAGATGAGCCGAAACAACATTGGTGTTGCGCCCGCAGTGTGGTTTAAGCAGTATGCCGAGGCAGTAGAGTTGATCGCGAGCGATGCGCCTGACAGCAAGCTTACCAAAGCGTCAGCCAAAAGCCATTTGCAAAAACTTGCCGGCAAAGTGGATTACTGGATCGCCAATAGTGATCAGGCAGTGGTTGGAAAATATTTGAATCGATCTGTTTATGAAGGGTACGCACCTGACTGCGCCAAAGAAGTGGACAAGATTGTGAAGGCCGCTTTTCCAGATGTCGGGTTGGGGCTATTGGCGTTGCCTGATGAATTGCAGGTTTTTTCCATTGGTACATTTTGTCAGTCTGCCGAAACACTGAAGGCGTTGGCTTTGCGAAGGCAAAAGGGTCCGTTCGATTGGATATTTTCGAGTTGTGATGCCGTCACGCACATTCTGGAAGATGATTTCAAAGAATTCATGAATCCCGTGCACTTTGAAAGAGTGTCTTCTGTCGAAAATCCTGAGGTGCTGTCACCTGTGACAGAGCATCACTTTTATCGAGAACATTACGACGTGCGCTTTATGTTCAATCGCCACAATCCACTGGATTCTGCTGACCGAGAGCGCTATGAAAAGGCCATTGATACCTTTCGCGAGGCCACAACAAGTGAAGAACCTTGCCTGTTGCTGTATTTAACACGCAATGAAAAAGAGTATGAAGTTATTGGCGACATTGTTGCCAATTTACAGGAACGGGGAAATAACAACGTGGTGTTGGCTGTGTGTTTTAAACAGGTCAAAGACGCAGCATCCCAGCACGTAAAGCTGCACACGACACCTGATCAAATGGTTTTTGCGGCGATATTGCCTGTCACTAGTGCGAGCAATGGCGTCACGTTCAGTGACCCTGATGACAACATTCGTTTGGCACGCCTGGTTCATGGGGTCACACTGGGGCGTTTTGGCGTGCCTGTTTAAATCCTGGTTTTCAATTCATCTTCTGTGAATCCACCCGTGTTGGGCGGATTCACTGTCAATATTTCTTCCTGACGATCAACTCTGCATCCAGCAAATCCAGCAAATTCAAGATGCTTGAAAAGTTGGCTTTGTGAGCATTCCTTTCAAGTGCTGAAACAGTTTTCTGTGACAGTTGAAGGTTGTCTGCTATGAACTGTTGGGTGTAGCCCTTTTCGTGCCTCAAGGCTTTAAGAACCGCAACAATTGTTTCGGGCTCTTCAAGCCGATATTCCTCGGTTACATAGTCGATATCGATTGCCATCGTGGTGCCACTACCTTAATAAAAAATAAAACTTTGAATGCCTTTGAACTGAATGTTGCCTGTTCCACGCCTCGTCGAAAAGCAATAAAAACAGCTGTTATTGATAATTCACTATTTTTTACAATGCTCTTGCTTTGATAAGTATTAGCTCGAAAAGAAAGAATGATTTTGATATTTTAAGGCGCTTATTGAAAATTTTAGTAATTAAAATAAGTGCCCTTGAGATTTCGGCAGCATCGTCTGCTTTTGCAGGAAAAATCTGAAGGAAAACCGCGACACCAATTCCAAAGCAGCAAAGTACTATTTGCACAAATGTAGGAATCTCGCTGACAAGGCAAGAACTAAAAAACCTACCCACCTCCTGCTTTAACTGCTACTCACTGTATTGGAATACGGATATGACCAAGTTTAAATTCTCTCGCGTTCAAAGGCTTCTTAAAGCGTTGAACAATTCAGGGCGCGGCAATGACGCGGTGGCCAAAGCTGCAGTGATTGGCTTGTTGTTCGGCATGGGTTGGGTTCAGGAGGCTTCAGCTGCTGGCCTTACGCCAGAACAACTTGTACAAAAAATTGCTTCCAAGCTGACAGGCGCTGAGCAACAGGCCTTGGTAGCAGAAATCCAAGCTGTAATGGCTGCACCTGAAGTGACAACAGCAACTGCCGATGCGCTGGCCGCTAAGTTGACGCCTTTGGCTGTGGATGCTGGCTTGTCTGAAGCCGAATTGTTGAAAATGCTGAAAGAAGCTGGCTTTACTGATGCTCAGCTTGCCAAGTTCAGCCCTGAATTGCAGGAAGAATTTATCCAGGCGCGCCTGAATACTCCGGATGCAATTAAGGCCGCAGATGCAGGTACTACGGCAGCAACGTCTAGCGGCGAAGGTGTCTTGGCTGCAGCGCCCGCTATTGCTCCATTGGCCGGTATTGGTGCCGTTGGTGTGGCAGCCGCAGCTGGCGGCGGCGGTGGCGCAGGCGTGGTAGCAGCAGGTGGTGGAGGCGGAGGTGCGTTGGCGTTTGCGGGTGAGTTGATCAACGGCTACATTCGCGGGGCTACTGTATTCCAGGATTTGAATGGTAACGGGGTTCTTGATGCAGGTGAACCGACTACGACAACCGACGCAAACGGTGCATTCACCTTTGCTACACCTTTAACCAATACAACGGCACCGATTATCGCGTTTGGCGGTGTGGACATCTCGTCAGGTCAGGCGTATACCAACATTTTGAAAGCCCCTGTTGGTTCTGCAGTAATTACTCCGTTGACAACGTTGGTTCAGGCCTTGGTTGATCAAGGTTTGAGTGTATCTGATGCACTTAGCACCGTTGGTTCTGTGCTGGGTTTGCCTCCGGGCGTAGATGTATTGAATTTTGATCCAGAGCAGGCTGCAAATGAGGCTGGTGGAAATGCAATCGCGCTAGAAGCAGCGCTAAAAATCAAAGCCTTGGGCGTGATGGTGGGTAACCTGCTTGACGTGGGTGAAGGCCTGCTGGGCGGTGCTGGCAATTCCTCCAGCATAGCTGCCGCGATTGCTACCCAGCTACAGCTGGCTGCGTCGTCTAACGGCGCACTTGATTTGGGCAACGCTGCCGCATTGACTTCTATTTTGAACTCAGCCGCCGCAGATTTGGGTATTGATTTGCCCTTGAACGCCACCGCAGTCTTAACAAATTTGGCTGGTTTGAATAGTCAGATTGTTGAGGTGATCGAAGGAGGGGGGACGCTCGAAGATATCCTTGATGCTATTGCAGACATTCAGGATGACGCCCAAAACTCTGCCCCTGAGCTTCAAATCACTGAAGATCAGGCGCAAGCGTTCTTGGCAGAAGGTATGTCATACCCAGATGCGACTGATGTGACTTTGCAGGTCGAAGGGACTACGCTTTCGAACAAAGGCCTTTCTTTGGCCGGTTTGCAGTCATTAGGTGTGGACACAGTACTGGCTGCAGACAACGGCGGCGCCCCAATTAGTGTTGCCTTGGGTGAGGGCTTTACGTTTGATGATGTTCAGGGTAACGCACTGACAGACGATGGTGGTGTGCAGTTCCAAAGCGCAGGCGAGGTTACTCTTGGTTTGTCCGCATCAGCCACAGAATTCTCCAACACTGGCAAACTGACTGCATTGGCCGGTTTGGGTATTGATGGACTGGCGTTGGTCGATGGCGGTACTTTGGGTGTGTCCGTAGGCGAAGCGCTGAATGTACAGGCGGCTGACCTTGTATTTGCTGACGACTTTACAAGCTTCGAAGGCGGTGCAGAAGTCACCAACCTGACCAGCGTTGTGTTGAACGTGGATGGTACTTCATTGTCAGACAGCCCGCTGACACTGAAAGCTTTGACCGCACTGGGTATTGACGTTCTACAAGGCATTGATGGCCAGAAACTGACCGTGGATGTAGGCGCAACAAGCATCGACGAGTTCGACGGCGAAACAGCGCCAACATTTGCAGACAACGTAATCGGCAACGTACTGGTGGACGATGACTTCATCGCCAGCTTTGACAGCAACCAGGCAGCCAGCGACTTCTTTGATGCGATTGGCGCTGACGTTGCCTCCATCAAGGTTGGTTCTACAGGTGATGCAAGCTTGTCTACAATCTTGGACAACCTGGAAAACATCAACGATGGCAAGGACAGCTTTGCCGACCTGGATGGTGAGGAACTTGTTGAAGCCTTGGCTGATGCTGGTGTCGAAGAAATCGTATATGACACCGACAACCCGATTACTGATGTAGACACTTCACGCCTGGAAGCCTTGGCTGATGCTGGCTTGTTGCGCGCCGAGACAGACCAGACTCTGAATGAGTTGGGTGACCTGGATGAAGCTGAAGCAGCCAGCGAAGTGAACACCCTGGGTATTGAGGGTGTACGCATGACTGTAAACGCCGGTATCGAGTTCACGGGCGATGATGAGGCAGATGCAGCAGCACTGGATGATTTGTTGGCCAAGTTTGATTCGGACACAAGTGGTGCGGTGGATGCAGACGAAAACCTCTTCGCCAACAACGCGAAGATCACTTTGTCTGTCGACACAAGCGACATGTCTTTGACAGGCGATCAGTTGCAAGACTTGATCAACCTGGGTGTGGATTCACTGGTGAACCAAGACGGTACAACTGTGGACATCATTGGCAAGACTGGCGACCAGACCGATATCTTTGGCAACAACAACTAATCGGTTTAGTTTCCAGCGATGCAAGAAAAAGCCACCTTCGGGTGGCTTTTTTTCTGCCCTCAATTATCATTGGATCCAATGTATTCATTCGCCGTGTCTTTATGCCAAATATCACAGTAGTTGGAGCAGGGTATGTGGGCTTGTCCAACGCCTTGTTGTTTGCGCGGCATTTCCCGACTGTTCTTCTCGAAGTGGACTCCCGGAAGGTTGACTTGATCAACGCGGGCGAATCGCCTATTCGGGATGAAGAGATGATTCAGCATCTCAGCTCGGATGACATATCTCTAAGTGCTACCGTAGATCTGATTGACGCATTGAGAGCAGCAGACTGGGTGATTGTGGCCACTCCGACCGATTACAACGCAGCCACCAATTCTTTTGATGTATCCAGCGTTGAGTCTGTAGTGCAATCCGTCTTTGAGCTTAAACCGTCTGCGCAGGTGGTGATTCGTTCTACATTGCCTGTTGGTTTTACTCAGATTTTATCTCAGCGTTATCCCACTCTGTCTTTGCTTGTTGCGCCCGAGTTTTTAAGAGAGGGCAGTGCGCTGCAGGATTGTTTGTACCCGACCAGAATCGTTGTGGGTGGTGGTGCTGAGGCTGCCGCAGAGTTCGCCGCTTTGTTGAAGGGTGCAAGTTTGAATCCCGGCGTGGACGTGTTCTTGACCGGGCTGGCTGAGGCGGAGGCAATCAAGCTGTTTTCCAACACCTATCTTGCAATGCGTGTTGCTTTTTTTAACGAATTAGACAGCTATGTTGTGTCGCGAGGCTTGGACACCCGCCAGATCATCAATGGCGTGTGTTCGGATCCGCGAATCGGCACACATTACAACAATCCAAGTTTTGGCTATGGTGGGTATTGCTTACCCAAGGATACCCGGCAACTACTGGCAAATTATGAACAAATTCCACAGAACCTGATGCGGGCTGTTGTGGATGCGAATGAAACTCGCAAGCAATTTGTTGCCGAAGAAATTTTAAAGACAAACCCTGAATGTGTAGGAATACACCGTTTGGGGATGAAGGTCGGCAGTGACAATTACCGTGGCAGTTCCATTTTGGGAATATTGATGTTGATTCGAGCATCTGGTACCCCCGTTGTGATTTACGAGCCCACCTTGCTTGAGAATCAGTTCATGGAATGTGAAGTGATTCGCGACCTTGACGAGTTCAAATCTCGTGCTGATCTAATCGTCGCAAACCGCATGGCGGATGAACTAAGTGATGTGAGTCACCGGGTTTACACACGCGATTTGTTCAGAAACAATTAGCTCGGTTTTTGTTACAGAATTGTGTTTTCTTCCCACCCTCAAGAGTGTCCCTCTAAGGTGTGGTCAGACTCGGTACTACAAATGCTGGTGCCGCGATCCGACAATTAAGACATCTTTCACCTGAGTTATGAAAACCTGTGAAGTGCCGTTGGAGTATCCGAAAGGAGATCTTCCATGCTACTTCCTGTTTTCATTGTTCGTTCATGCCGTAAATTTATTGCATGCTTGCTCTTGGCTATTTCACTGGTTTTTTGCCTTGCATCACCAGGAATAGCAGAGCCCGCCAATGAAGACGCTCCTTGGCTGTACGCGAAGCGCTTGGCTGATGATCAAAAACTCGCATTGGGGACTTGGTTGGGATTCCCGGTTCGTGTGTTGTTGATGGAGCGCAGTACTCAGTCACCTTTTGTGGCCATGGTGAAGGATGGGGAATGCCTGATTATTCTGAATAAGCGGACACAAAGCTGGCTTGCGTGGAATAACTTCCGGGGGTTGGCTGGTTTGGACGAGATGAGTTCTTATCACTTTGCGTTGTTGCACGAAGTGGGGCACTGCGTCAACAAGTTAAAGCCCGCATTTAACCAAGCGGTGTTGCCTGAGGGTACTGATTCCGAGTTGTATGCTGATGTGTTTGCCATACTTGCCGCGCAGCAATTGCTTGGCGAAGCCAAAGCACAGGTCATTGGTTCGGGGGTTGTCAGGGCAAGGCTTGCGCAAAGTGGTTTCTTTTTTAGAAGCCCCACGCATGACACCGGTTCCAAATTGCGAGTGATACAGCAAACACTCAAGAAGCGTCCCGAGCTGTCAACAAACCAGGCCTTGCCAATTGGTTTGCTGGCCAGGCAGCTTGTTGAGGACACGCATTACAACTAGTTGCCTACCACATCCCTGTAGCGCTAGCACCCGCACCTGCCGCATCAAATCCACCCGCTGCGCCATCTGCAAACCAGCCTGAGAAATCAATCCATCCCGCGCTTTCAGTGACTATGACAGCGGGTAATTCGGTAGCTTGAGCCAGGCCGTGGGCTGCCAGCACCAGCGCTGTCAGCAACGCAATGCTGAATACAAGGTACGCACCTTTGGGAAGGTTCCAGTTCAAATCCAGGCTGTTCAGGTTTTCAGGCCATTCGTTCATGATTCACACTCCTTTTCGATGGTGTGAAGTCATGGTATTGATGTACATTGTGCAAATAAATCACCGTAAGTGAATAACACTCTTGCACGATGAGCAACAATTTCAATGAACTTCAAGCCGCAGAAACTTTCCTGATGGTGGTGAACGGGGGCAGTTTTGCCGCCGCAGCCAAGCTCAAGGGTGAAAATCCATCCAGCATCAGCCGTTCAATCGCCCAGCTTGAAGCGCACTTGAAGGTTCGTTTGCTAAACAGGACCACCCGGCAAGTCAAAATTACTGAAGCAGGTGAAACCTACAAGCTGTATGCGCGCCAAATGCTTGAAAATCAGCAAGCTGCTCGCGACGCATTGACCCAACTGCAAAGCGGCAAGCCTCAAGGCGTGGTACGTGTCAGCCTTCCTGTCATTGTTGGTGAAAAAATACTGGCCCCCCGTTTGCCGGAATTTCATGAAAGATACCCTGATGTGCATTTGCAACTGGATTTGTCCAACCGCAATGCCCTGATTGTAGAAGAGGGGTTTGATATCGCAGTCCGCATGGGCCCGCTTCAGGATTCTTCCTTGCGTGCGCGAAAAATTGCAACCATCTGGCGCAAGCTCTATGCCGCCCCGGCCTATCTCGAAAAGCATGGTGTGCCGCAAAGTCCTGCCGACCTGGCACGCCACCAATGCATCGCATTCTCGCAGCGTGGTGATCTCAAGGAATGGGAATTCTGGCCGCGCAATGATCAAGGGCTCAGCCAGAAACACCGCGTTGCATCGTGGCTCACCTGTTCCAGCCCCATGATGGTGGTGCGTGCCATTCAGGCTGGTTTGGGCTTGGGGCGAAGTGCCGACTGGATGCTGCAGGGTGCGTTGGCCCGAGGAGAGTTGGTCGAAATTCTTCAGGACTGGTATTGCGACAACCCGGCCCACGGTGGTTTGCCCATGTACCTGGTATTTCCACCGGGGCCTGGCAGCCAGTTGTCGCTCAAAGCCCGGGTTGTGGCCGATTTTCTTGAAGAAGCTGTTCGGGCTGAGTTCAAAAAAGCGTGAATGAACGTCAATATGCTGACTGCGCAGTTGGCTTGCTTGGGCTACATTAACTGAACAAGAAAAAACTACTGCGGAGACACAATGCTAGGTAACACATACATCACGATCGGTTTGCCGGTTTCGCTTTTCATCATCATGATCGGCATGGGGCTTAGCCTCACGGTCGATGACTTCCGCCGAATTCGTGAGCAACCCAAAGGCGTTGTTGTAGGTACGGTGTTGCAACTGGTGGGCGTGCCTTTGCTGGGTTTTGCAATTGGTGGCTTGTTTGGCGGTGGTGTCATGGCGGCGGGGCTTGTTCTTTCTGCGGTCATGCCCGGTGGCACCACGTCGAATGTGCTTACCTACCTGGCCAAGGCCAACCTGGCCTTGTCAATCACCTTGACCGTACTGGCCAGCCTGCTGACTGTGTTGACCATTCCCTTTTACATGGCCTATGCATTGCCCATGTTCGTGGGGGAGGGCGCACAGCTTGAATTGCCATTTCTGAAAACCCTGATCACCATGATGGTGATTGTGATCATCCCGGTGTGCATTGGCATGTTCATCCGTGCGAAGAAGCCGGAACTGTCCCAGAAGTTTGAGCCTGCCATCAACAAATTTGCCGTGCTGGTGTTGGTTGCCATTATTGCCCTGATCGCAATCAGCGAGTCTGACAACATGCCTGGCTGGTTTGCGCAGGCCTGGATTCCAGTTGTGGCCCTGAACTTTGCATCTGTTGCACTTGGCCTGCTAGGTGGCAAGATCAGCGGCTTGAATGCCCGCGACAGCCTCACGGTGTCGATTGAAATGTGTGTCAAAAACTCCACATTGGGGCTAACCATTGCCCTTTCCTTGCTGCAAAACGCAGAAATTGCCGTGCCGGTTGTAGTGTACGGCCTGTTGATGTACGTCACCGTAGCGGCATTGTGCTGGTATGGTCGTCGGCTGGATGCAAACTCCAAGTCCTAAATTGGCGCAAGGCCACACTTCGGTGTGGCCGGAAGGCCCTGTTCCGGGTATAATTCGCGGTTAGCTGAATGATTCTTAGGCAAAAAGCCTGCGCGGGTGTAATTTGTCCCCGGGTGCTTTGTCGCATCTATTGGAGTTTCCCTTGTCGAAATTAGTCGCAAGCGCCCATCCGCGCGCCTTGCTCGCGCTCGCAGACGGCACAGTATTCGAGGGCATTTCTTTTGGAGCCCCCACCACGCAAGTGGGCGAAGTGGTGTTCAACACCTCGCTGACGGGTTATCAGGAAATTGCTACCGACCCATCTTATTGCCGTCAAATCGTCACCTTGACCTATCCCCACATTGGCAACGTAGGCACCAACCCGCAGGATGAAGAATCCGATGGCCTGCATTTGTCGGGTTTGGTCATCAAAGATCTGCCGGAACTGGTCTCGAACTTCCGTTCAACCATGCCACTGGCTGATTACCTCAAAAAGCACGGTGTACCTGGCATTGCCCGCATTGACACTCGCAAGCTGACCCGCATTCTTCGTGAAAAGGGCGCCCAGAACGGTTGCCTGCTGACTGAAGACAGCGGCGAAACCTTCAGCGCCGAGCGCGCTGTGGAACTGGCCAAGGGCTTCCCCGGCCTGGCTGGCATGGACCTGGCGAAGGTCGTGTCCTGCAAAGCCCCTCATGAGTGGACTGAAGGCGAGTGGGCTTTGGGTGTTGCGTCTGAAGTGCCTCACTTTCAGACCGGTGAGCGCCCCCACCACGTGGTGGCCTTCGATTACGGTGCAAAGCGCAACATTTTGCGCATGCTGGCCCAGCGCGGTTGCCGTGTCACCGTGGTGCCTGCTCAAACTCCGGTTGAACAGGTATTGGCCTTGAACCCGGATGGCGTGTTTTTGTCCAACGGCCCAGGCGATCCCCAGCCTTGCGATTACGCCATTTCCGCCATCAAGCACATTCTTGATCAAACCAAGTTGCCGGTATTCGGCATTTGTTTGGGTCACCAGTTGATGGCACTGGCCAGCGGTGCGAAAACATTGAAAATGAAATTCGGTCACCACGGTGCCAACCACCCTGTGCAGGATCTGAAAACCAAGCGTGTGGCCATTACAAGCCAGAACCATGGTTTTGCGGTGGATGCAGATTCATTGCCTGCCAACTTGCGTGTGACGCATGTGTCCTTGTTTGATGGCTCTATTCAAGGCCTTGAGCGTACGGACCGCGCGGCTTTCTGCTTCCAGGGGCACCCTGAAGCAAGCCCCGGCCCGCATGACCTGGCAGAACTGTTCGACCGTTTTATTTCAGACATCAAGGCAGCCAAGGCTTAATTGCTTCTTGTGCACACCTGTTTGAACCGTATTGATATCTTTAAAATTAAAGGGAAGTTATGCCAAAGCGTAACGATCTAAAAACAATCCTGATCATCGGTGCTGGCCCAATCGTGATTGGCCAGGCCTGCGAATTCGACTACTCAGGTGCCCAAGCCTGTAAAGCGCTTCGCGAAGAAGGTTACAAAGTGGTGCTGGTCAACAGCAACCCGGCCACTATCATGACCGACCCGGAAATGGCCGATGTCACCTACATCGAACCCATCACCTGGCAGGTTGTTGAGCGCATTATCGAAAAAGAGCGCCCCGATGCCGTATTGCCCACTATGGGTGGCCAAACCGCGCTTAACTGTGCGCTTGACCTGGCCAAGCACGGCGTGCTGGCCAAGTACAACGTGGAATTGATTGGCGCGAAAGAAGAAGCCATCGAGAAGGCCGAGGACCGCTTGAAGTTCAAGAATGCCATGACCAGCATTGGTCTGGATTCCGCGAAAAGTGGTGTGGCCCACTCCATGGAAGAAGCCCTTGAGGTACAAGCCAGCATTGCCAAGCAGGTTGGCAGCAACGGCTTCCCGGTCATTATTCGCCCAAGCTTCACACTGGGTGGCACGGGCGGTGGCATTGCTTATAACGCGGAAGAATTCGAAACAATTTGCCGCCGTGGTCTGGAAGCATCGCCCACCAACGAGCTGCTGATCGAAGAAAGCCTGATTGGCTGGAAAGAATATGAAATGGAAGTGGTACGCGACAGTGCAGACAACTGCATTATTGTGTGTTCCATTGAAAACCTGGACCCCATGGGCGTGCACACCGGCGACAGCATTACCGTGGCCCCCGCACAAACCCTGACCGACCGTGAATACCAGTTGATGCGCAATGCGTCCATCGCGATTCTGCGTGAAATTGGCGTGGACACCGGTGGTTCCAACGTTCAGTTCTCGATCAACCCGGCCAATGGTCGCATGATCGTGATTGAAATGAACCCGCGTGTGTCACGTTCTTCCGCGCTGGCCTCCAAGGCAACCGGTTTCCCGATTGCTAAAGTGGCTGCCAAGCTGTCTGTGGGCTACACGCTCGACGAACTGAAAAACGACATCACCGGCGGTTTGACCCCAGCGTCGTTTGAGCCTTCAATCGACTACGTGGTCACCAAGATTCCACGTTTCGCATTCGAGAAATTCCCGACTGCTGACGACCGCCTGACCACACAGATGAAGAGTGTGGGCGAAGTGATGGCCATGGGCCGCACTTTCCAGGAAAGTTTCCAGAAAGCCCTGCGCGGCCTGGAAGTGGGTGTAGACGGCTTGAACCAGAAAACAACCGACCGCGAAGTGATTGAGCGTGAGTTGGGTGAACCCGGCCCGGAACGTATTTTCTACGTGGGTGACGCATTTGCCCAAGGCTTCAGCCTGGAAGAAGTGCACCAGTTGACCAAGATTGACTGCTGGTTCCTGATTCAAATTCAGGACATCGTCGACACCGAACTGGAACTGGAAACCAAAACACTGGCCGACCTGACTGAACCCGTGCTGCGTTTGCTCAAGCGCAAGGGCTTTTCAGATCGCCGCCTGGCTTATTTGCTGGACACGTCTGAAGCGGAAATCCGCAAGCTGCGCCACCACCACAACGTGCGCCCCGTGTACAAGCGCGTGGACACCTGTGCAGCGGAATTCAAAACCGGCACGGCGTACATGTATTCCACCTATGAAGAGGAATGCGAAGCTGCGCCAACCGACAAGAAAAAGATCATGGTATTGGGCGGTGGCCCCAACCGCATTGGTCAGGGTATCGAGTTCGACTACTGTTGCGTACATGCGGCAATGGCGCTGCGTGAAGACGGCTATGAAACCATCATGGTCAACTGCAACCCCGAAACCGTATCGACCGACTACGACACCTCGGATCGCCTGTATTTCGAGCCGTTGACGCTTGAAGACGTGCTGGAAATCGTGGCCATTGAAAAGCCGGTAGGCGTGATTGTTCAGTACGGTGGCCAAACGCCCCTGAAACTGGCCAAGTCACTGGAAGCCAACGGCGTGCCGATTATTGGTACCAGCCCTGAAAGCATTGACATTGCCGAAGACCGCGAGCGTTTCCAGAAATTGCTGACCAAGCTGAATCTGCGCCAGCCGCCAAACCGCACTGCACGCACTGAAGCTGAAGCCATTTCACATGCCCAGGACATCGGTTACCCCCTGGTGGTTCGCCCCAGCTACGTGCTGGGTGGCCGTGCCATGGAAATCGTGCACGAGCAGAAAGACCTTGAGCGCTACATGCGTGAAGCCGTGAAAGTCAGCAACGACAGCCCGGTATTGCTGGACCGTTTCCTGAACGACGCAATTGAAGTGGACGTGGACGCCCTGTGCGACGGCCACACCGTGATGATCGGCGGCGTGATGGAACACATCGAACAGGCCGGCGTACACAGTGGCGACTCCGCTTGCTGTTTGCCACCCTATAGCCTGTCGGCTGACATGGTTAACGAGTTGAAGCGCCAGTCTGAAGTGATGGCCAAGGCCCTGAATGTGGTTGGCTTGATGAACGTGCAGTTCGCGATCCAGAACGACAACGTGTTCGTGCTGGAAGTGAACCCACGCGCGTCACGCACAGTGCCGTATGTGTCCAAGGCCACCGGTCTGCAACTGGCCAAGATTGCTGCACGCTGCATGGCAGGCCAGACTTTCGCGTCGCAAGGTGTAAAGGGCGAAGTGGTGCCTAAGTACTTCTCGGTGAAAGAAGCCGTGTTCCCGTTCGTGAAGTTCCCGGGCGTTGACACCATTCTTGGCCCTGAAATGAAGTCCACAGGTGAAGTCATGGGCGTGGGCCGTACTTTCGGCGAAGCGTTTGTGAAGTCGCAGTTGGCTGCATCGGTCAAGTTGCCCGAAGGCGGCACCGCGTTCATCAGCGTGAAGACCGAAGACAAAAAGCACACCGTGAAACTTGCCAAAGGCTTGGTTGAGTTGGGCTTCAAGATTATCGCGACCAAGGGCACGGCGGCGGCAATTGCAGCTGGCGGCATTGAATGCACCGTGGTGAACAAGGTGCTGGAAGGCCGCCCGAACATTGTCGACATGTTGAAAAACGGTGAAGTACAGCTGGTGGTGAACACGGTGGAAGAGCGCCGCAGTGCCATCAATGACAGCCGATACATTCGAACCACGTCGCTAAGTTCTCGTGTTACGATCTTTACAACCATGGCAGGTGCACTGGCTTCAGTCGAGGGCATGAAACACCTCGGCGCAATGGACGTCTACAGCGTTCAAAGCCTGCATGCGGAACTCTCCGCTTAATCTGCCTGTCTGAACCTTATTAAGCCGTCTTGTAGCAATGTCTGCTATCAGGCGGCTTTCCATTTGCAGGAACAATCGAATTTATGGCCACTATCCCATTGACCGTTAAAGGTGCCGAAAAGCTGAAGCAGGAATTGCACCGCTTGAAAACCGTGGACCGTCCACAGGTCATCAACGCAATTTCTGAAGCCCGTGCACAGGGTGACTTGTCTGAAAACGCAGAATACGATGCTGCCAAGGAAAAGCAGGGTTTTATCGAAGGGCGCATCAAGGAAATTGAAGGCAAGATGAGCAATGCGCAGATCATTGACCCCACGAACGTGGACGCGGAAGGCCGCGTGGTGTTCGGTGCTACTGTGAAGCTTGAAGACATTGAGGCTGGTGCAACAGTTGAATATCAAATTGTTGGCGACGATGAAGCGGACATCAAATCAGGTCTGATCTCCATTTCCAGCCCAATCGCCCGTGCCTTGATTGGCAAATACGAGGGTGACGTGGCTCACGTTCAGGCACCCGGTGGTTTGCGTGAATATGAAGTACTGGAAGTACGGTACATTTGAAGCAGTTCAATTAAAGGAGTGCACGAACAATGACTTGGCGTGGTTTTCGGAGTGCGGAACTGGTGTTCTGGGCCATTTGGCTCGGTGCTTTGTGGTTCATGGCCATTCTGGTTGCGCCAGGTTTGTTCAAGTGGCTGCCTCGCCCGGAAGCGGGCTTGGTGGCAGGTCGGCTGTTTTACATGCTGACCTTGTATTCCCTGGTCACCAGTGGTGTATTGCTGGCCCTGTCCAATTTTGCAGGCGATCTGCGGGCTGGCCTGAAGGTGAATGTACTGATGGCCGTGATCCTGGTTGTCAGTGTGTTTGAGCTGGCCTGGCTTCAGCCCCACATGGAAAGCTTGCGGGCAGCCATGGCAGGGCTAGAGGGTGATGCCCTGGCAACCTTGCGCAGCCAGTTCGGCAATATGCATGCCGCATCGAGCGTGCTGTATTCAATCAAGATGATTGGTGCGCTGGTGTGGGGTTTAAGCCGGTTTGGTGTCAAACCGGCTGCAGTGTCAACCGGGGTTTGATCAATCTTTGGAGGCGAACTGGCGCTTGGTCTGGCGCGGTCCCTTGGGTCTTGGTCGGCTTTTTGCCTTGGCTTTCTCGGTGTCTTCGGCCTTAGGGCGGAACAGCACCAACAGTTTGCCAATGTGTTGAACCAGTGCAGCACCAGTTTCAGTGCAAATGGTTTGTGCATACTCCAGGCGCGCTTCGCGGTCGTCGCCGGCTACACGAACCTTGATGAGCCCGTGGGCATTCAGGTTCATGTCAATTTCCTTGACAACATTGGGTGTCAAACCCTTGTCGCCAATCAGAACCACCGGATCCAACGCATGGGCCTGGGCTTTGAGGGCCTTTTTCTCGGCAGGTGTCAGGGTTACAGCAATGGTGTCCGTCATATTAATTTTTCACTCGGTTGGGTAATCGGTGGCTAAAAAGAAGAAACTCAATAAAAACTGGTTGCATGACCACATCAACGACCCTTACGTGAAAATGGCCACGAATGCGGGTTACCGCGCCCGTGCTGCCTTCAAACTGAAGGAAATTGCCGAGCCGGAAGGGTTGTTGAAGCCGGGCATCAAGGTGGTCGACCTGGGCAGTGCGCCAGGAAGTTGGTCGCAGGTGCTTCGGGAAGCCTTGGTGGGGCCGGGTGGCGTCATCAATGGCCGTATTATCGCACTGGATCTGCTTCCAATGGAACCTATTGCGGGTGTTGAATTCATTCAAGGGGATTTTCGCGACGATGCTGTCCTTGAAGACCTGAATCAGCGCCTGGGTGGGGAAAAGCTGGATTTGGTGGTTTCCGACATGGCGCCCAACCTTTCCGGGGTAGCGGCGGCCGATTCAGCCCGGATCGAGCATGTTTGTGAACTGGCCATCGACTTTGCCTTGAACCACCTCAAGCCCAATGGCGCGTTGATTGTGAAGATTTTTCACGGGTCATCCTACAGCAACGTAGTACACCAGATGAAGCAAGTGTTTAAAAGTGTTTCACCACGCAAACCAAAGGCCTCAAGGGACCGTTCGCGTGAAACCTTTTTACTTTGCAAGGGTCTTAAATAGGTTATCAGCAGCAAATTTACCCGGGAATTGGTATTGTTAATCCCCATCATGAATTAGTGTGATGGCGCAATTCAACGGCTTGGGTTTAAAATGGACAACCTGCCCCCATTTCCTTTGGGTGGGGCCAGAGTCCTCGAGGAGAAGTGGCATTGAATAATTCGTTTTCGAAAGCAGCAGTGTGGTTGGTTGTAGCGTTGGTGCTGTTCACGGTCTTCAAACAGTTTGAAGGCCAGCAAACACGTTCTAACGAGATGACCTATTCCGAGTTCATGCAAGACGCGCAAAACGGGCGCATCAAGAGCGTGATCGTTGAGGGTCGCACAGTGCGTGCCTTGACAACAGATGACCGTGAGCGAGTGGTTTACTCGCCCGGCGACATCTGGATGGTCGGTGATTTGCTGAAATACGGCGTGCAGGTTCGCGCGAAGCCTGATGAAGAGCCATCACTATTGATGAGCCTGTTTGTCAGCTGGTTCCCCATGATCTTGCTGATCGGCGTGTGGGTCTTCTTCATGCGACAAATGCAGGGTGGTGGCAAGGGCGGTGCGTTCAGCTTCGGCAAAAGCCGCGCCAAGCTGCTGGATGAGAACACCAACCCCGTGACCTTCGCCGACGTGGCAGGCTGCGACGAAGCCAAGGAAGACGTGCATGAGCTGGTCGAGTTTTTGCGCGACCCCTCCAAGTTCCAGAAACTCGGTGGCCGTATTCCCCGTGGCGTGTTGATGGTAGGTTCACCCGGTACAGGTAAAACCCTCTTGGCCAAGGCCATTGCGGGTGAAGCCAAGGTGCCTTTCTTCGCCATTTCTGGTTCTGACTTTGTTGAAATGTTCGTGGGTGTGGGCGCTGCCCGTGTTCGCGACATGTTCGAGCAGGCCAAGAAGCAGGCCCCTTGTATTATTTTCATTGACGAAATTGACGCAGTAGGTCGCCAGCGTGGCGCCGGTTTGGGCGGTGGCAACGACGAACGTGAACAGACCTTGAACCAGATGCTGGTCGAGATGGACGGGTTCGATACCAATCAGGGCATTATCGTGATTGCTGCGACCAACCGTCCCGACGTGTTGGACCCAGCCTTGCTGCGCCCCGGCCGTTTTGACCGTCAAGTTGTGGTCAGCCTGCCCGATATCCGTGGTCGTGAACAGATTCTGAAAGTGCACATGCGCAAGATTCCAATGTCGCCCGACGTTGATGCATCTGTACTGGCCCGTGGCTGCCCCGGTTTCTCAGGTGCTGACTTGGCCAACCTGGTGAACGAAGCTGCCTTGTTTGCTGCACGCCGCAATGGCCGTGTGGTGGAGATGAACGACTTCGAAAAAGCCAAAGACAAGATCATGATGGGCGCAGAACGCCGCAGCATGGTGATGCCTGAAGAGGAACGCCGTAACACGGCTTACCACGAGTCAGGCCATGCGATTGTGGCCAAGTTGATGACCAAAACCGACCCCGTGCACAAGGTCACGATCATCCCCCGTGGCCGTGCTTTGGGCGTGACCATGCAGTTGCCGGAAGGTGACCGCTACAGCATGGACAAGGAACGCATGCTGTGTACCATTGCCGTGCTGTTTGGTGGCCGTATTGCCGAAGAGATTTTCATGAACCAGATGACCACTGGTGCATCGAATGACTTCGAACGTGCAACTGCGATTGCCCGTGACATGGTGACGCGTTACGGCATGACTGAAGCCTTGGGTCCTGTCGTGTATGCAGAAAACGAGGGTGAAGTGTTCCTGGGCCGTTCAGTGACCAAGACCACCCACATGTCTGAACGCACCATGCAAATGGTGGATGCAGAAATCCGCAAGATCATCGATTCCCAGTACAAAGTGGCCTGGGACATTCTTGATCAGAACCGTGACAAGGTTCACTTGATGGCCAAGACCCTGCTTGAGTGGGAAACCATTGATGCAGACCAGATCAACGACATCATGGACGGTAAAAATCCACGTCCACCATCATCGGGTGGCAGCACGCCCCCAACCGGTGGAAGCCCAAGCTCCAGCGGTGGTGGCGAGAAGGTTGTGCCTGCAGCGCAACCTGCACCTGCTGCAATGAGTGTGAAAGCCGACTAAGCAAGCTGGTTCTTGCAACGTTTCAAAAAACCGCTGGTCTCGACCGGCGGTTTTTTTTCGTTTGGCTTGTTCTGATTTGCAGAAAGTCACTTGTCCTGCCTTGATCAAGGCGTGTATCCCTTCTTGATTCTGGCTTGGGGAATGCGAAACGCAAAGCGTCTTCGCATCGATTGCTTGCGCAATCGCCCCGCGCTGCGGATCAAGCCGGGCGCCTTGTTCTGAATCGGCAGAACAATGTGACCGTTCTGCAAGTCCTCCAAGCCAACTTGCGCCGGTGAAGAGCTGGTGACAACTAACACCTCTCTGTCTGCCAACTCGCGCTGCTCGGTGACAAGCCATGGGCTGGTGACTCAATGAGCTTTCACAGGCTGCGAATATTCTGGTTAGGGGTTGATCTTCACCAACGGTTGCAAGTCGCCTGTCACTCCCAACAAGTCGCAGGCCTTGCCCTTCGAGTTTGCAAAGGCTGCATTGCCCTCGCACCGTCATTCGAGAAAGCCTGCCCGTTTTGAATTCACACGCAACGTTCGGCTGTAAGCCGACACCGGGTTCGGCCATCTTTTTTGCCGAACCCGGTGAGTCAGTGTGAATTTCAAAAAGGGAAATACAGGCTTTCGGCGGAAGGGGGCATGCGCCTGAGCAAGCGAAGAAGGCTTAGGTGTCTGCAAACGAAGAGGGCATGCGCCTGAGCAAAAGAAGTAAAATGGTTGCATACATTCAACGAAAGGCACTGCATGAGCCGTATCTGGAAAGCCGGTCGATTTGAACTTGAGCTCACTCGGGGCAAGCCCTTGATCATGGGCATTGTGAATGTCACGCCAGATTCGTTTTCGGATGGGGGCAAATTCTTTCACACCCTAAAAGCAATTGACCATGCGCGCCAGCTGCTTGAAGCAGGTGCGAATATTCTGGATGTGGGCGGCGAATCAACCAGGCCAGGCGCCGCCGGGGTGGAAGTTGATGAGGAATGGGCTCGTATTTCCGATGTTTTACGTGAACTGATCAGTTGGAACGTTCCCGTATCGGTCGACACGATGAAGGCCACAGTGATGGCGCGTGCGATTGATCTGGGCGCTGATATTCTGAACGATGTGAACGGGTTTCGAGATGCTGGCGCTGAGCAGGTGCTGGGCCAGTCGAACGCTGGGGCTGTATTAATGCACATGAAAGGCGAGCCGCGAACCATGCAGAATTCACCCGTCTACGTCGATGTTGTTGATGAGGTGGGTGATTTTCTGAAAACCCGAATTGTTGACCTTGAACAACTGGGCGTTGCCGCAAACCGCATGTTGGTAGATCCCGGTTTTGGTTTCGGAAAAACCTTGCAGCACAACATTGATTTACTGCGGGCCACTGAACAGTTTTCCAGCTTGGGGGCAGGGGTCTTGGTGGGTGTTTCCCGCAAGCGGATGATCGCCGATTTGACCGGGCAGTCTGACCCGGCAGCACGTGTGTCTGGATCTGTCTCGGCAGCTTTGTATGCTGCGCATCAGGGGGCTGCGGTTGTGCGCGTTCACGATGTGCGTGAAACTGCAGATGCTTTGAAAGTGTGGTCAGCGCTGAATGAGTCATGACCCAGCTCAAAGCAAATGACCTTCCCACAATATTTGTCAGCGTGGCAGCATTCTGCGAGCCACATTTGCAGTGGACCGTGGAGCAGTTGTTTGCAAAAGCGTCGCACCCCGAACGGGTCTTTGTGGGCTTGGTGGATCAATCGGATGAATTGAATCCAGCTTGGTTGGACAGTCTTCCGACAAGAAAGCAGGTGAACTATGTGGGCCTTTCACCCGTTGACTCCCGAGGGGTAAGCTGGGCACGTTCAATCGCTTTTTCGCTGTACAACGAGCAGGACTATCTTCTGCAAATTGATTCGCACACCCTGTTCGACGAAGCTTGGGATGCATCGCTGGTTGCTCAACTTGAGCGTTTAAAGAATTCGCACGCCAGGCCTTTGATCAGCACCTATCCACCGGGTTTCAAATTTGATTCTCAGGGCAGGGCGATTGCAGACGAGCCAGCCAAATCAGACGAGATTTTCCGGATTGATCGCGACCCAAGCAGTGAATTGACTGCCACTCGTGCCGTATTAAGGTTTCGTGTGTTCAGGGAAAACAGCGAGTTTGACCATTTGCCCGGCTGTCATGTTGCGGCAGGTTTCATGTTCACCTTGGGGCGGTTTGTTGTGGATGTGCCTTACGACCCGTATCTTTATTTTCGGGGTGAAGAGCAAAGCCTGTCCCTGCGTGCGCATGCGAATGGGTACCAGGTGTTTCATCCGAAACACAGCTTGATTCCTCTGTACCACCTGTATCAGCCTGTGGGGCAATTGCATGCGGGGCAACATTGGCGTGCAGATCTCGAGGCAAAAAGACAAACTGAATTTGGCTGGTTACAGCAGCGTTCCAACGAGCGAATTCAGGCTTTGTACTCGCCAGGTTCTGACTTGGGTGTTTACGGGTTGGACAGCCCTGAACATCTTGAGAGTTTTTGTCGCTTGAGCAAGATTGATTACCTGAGGCGCAGTTGATTACAGGTTTGCAGGTTCGCTGCGTGCGCTTGCCGTAAAATCGTATTCACAAACAATTTACTTCAAAGAAAGAAGATCGCCATGAGCAGACAATATTTTGGTACAGACGGCATTCGCGGCACGGTGGGGCAGTCGCCGATGGTCCCTGATTTTGTATTGCGCCTGGGGCAGGCCGCCGGCACGGTGCTTGGCAAATATGAAACTGATGGTCGCCGACCCAGGGTATTGATTGGCAAAGACACGCGAGTCAGTGGCTACCTGTTGGAGTCGTGCCTGGAGGCCGGTTTTACATCGGTTGGTGTGGATGTGGTGATGGTGGGGCCCATGCCCACTGCTGGCGTGGCTTACCTGGCGCGTGCCTTGAACATGTCGGCTGGCGTGGTCATCAGCGCATCACACAACCCTTACCAAGACAACGGAATCAAGTTTTTTTCCGGCGAAGGCACCAAGCTGCCTGATGCCTGGGAAATGGAAATTGAAGCGCAGTTGGCCTTGGATGCACCTTGCAAGTCTTCAGAAGAACTTGGAAAAGCCAAGCGTTTGAATGATGCGGCGGGCCGCTACATCGAGTTTTGCAAGGGTACTTTTCCGCGCGACAAACACTTGCGTGGTCTGAAAATTGTGGTGGATTGCGCCAATGGTGCGGCCTATCAAATTGCGCCAGCTGTTTTCCGTGAACTGGGTGCAGAAGTGGTGGTATTGGCGGATCAGCCGGATGGTTTGAACATCAACCGGGGCGTGGGTGCCACCTATCCCGACTTTGTTGCGAAAGCAGTGCTTGAGCACAAGGCCGATTACGGCTTTGCGCTGGACGGCGATGCGGACAGGTTGATTTGTGTAGATGGCACCGGGCGTGTCTACAACGGCGACGAGTTGCTTTTCGCGCTGGTCGCCGAGCGTTTGCACATGCACGGCAAGGTCGACGGCGTGGTGGGTACCTTGATGACCAACTTGGGCCTTGAGTTAACACTTGGAAAACTTGGCGTGCCATTTGAACGCGCCAAGGTTGGTGATCGATATGTGTTCGAGAAGTTGCAAGCCAATGGCTGGCAACTGGGCGGCGAAAGTTCAGGTCACCTGTTGGTGCTGGATCGCCATTCCACAGGCGACGGCATTGTAAGCGCCTTGCAGGTGTTGCGTGCTGTTCGGAATTTGGGCATGTCACTGTCGGACATTTTGAAGCCGGTTGCCATGTTGCCTCAGGTGCTGAAAAACGCGCGCTTGCCTGTGGGCTACGACTGGGCCAGTGACATCAAGGTGCAGGGTGTGTGTGAGCAGGTGCGGGCTGATCTGGGCACGAATGGCCGTTTGTTGATTCGCCCATCGGGTACAGAGCCAGTGTTGCGTGTGATGGTGGAAACTGCGGATCGGGATGTGGCGGAAGGGTTGGTGGTTTCTATTCTTAAGGCGCTTCCTCAATCATCCTGACGTCTTTTTTGTGGCGGGATGTGGGTAAACAGGTTTTTTGTATGTAATAGCTCGTAAGAATAGTGCGTACTTTTTATTTTTCATTTTTGTTTCTTGTTTCTTTTTCAATATTTAACAGTTGTTTGCTGGAAAGACTTTCAAAGAGGTTCTCATAATTTGAGTGAAAATTTAAATTTAGAAAAAATGTTTAAATTAATTTTTTCGTCAAATTAACATTCTGATTTGATTCAATATAATTGTTTTTCTTTGTTGTCAGACAGGGTGGTTATTCTGTAGGCGGTAGGTAAAGTTCGTATTTTTTGTGTTGCTGGCATGTCGGATATTTTCGTGGCACCTTATGTACGAATTCGACCTATCTAGCGGCTTAACAAAATGATCAATAACCCCCTTGAAACTCAAGACTTAAAGCAGACTGAAGTTTTGTCAACCAACCCAGCAACTGGATCTATTGATGCACCGAAGAGCCGCGGTGCTTTACCTGTTGACCTGGGTTCGGCGCTTACTTTGCCTACACTGCTGCCCACTTTTTCAAAAGACAAACCGTTGATGGTTGCTCAGGCCAATATTGTGCCTGTTGATGCACAAGAGTTGGCTCAAGCGTCCCAAGTTGAAAGCGTAGAGGAAAACGCAGTTGAGGCTGCTGCACAAACAGGCACAACTCAGGGCGTTTTGCCTCTAGGTGCTGGCTTTGGGTTGAGTATGGTTGCCGGCGCGGCGGGCATCGCATTGGGTCGCGACAATGGCGATACGATTGTTCCACCCTCAACAAATAGCCCTGTAGATCCAAGTGAAAACCCAGGACCAACTGGATCAACCGGACCAACCGGACCAACCGGACCAACCGGACCAACCGGACCAACCGGAC
>JAIXTE010000127.1 GCA_027484315.1 Burkholderiales bacterium
GACATGGGCGACGAAATCGAATTGCGCCCATTCGAAGGCAAGGCCCTGAAAAACGGTGTGGTGATTGCCGAATTCAGCGTGAAAACCGACGTGTTGTTCGACGAAGTACGCGCCGGTGGCCGTATTCCATTGATCATTGGTCGTGGTTTGACAGACCGTGCACGCGCTGAACTGGGCCATGGCCCATCACCCGTGTTCCGTCGTCCCTCTTCACAAGCCGCATCCACCCGTGGATACAGCCTGGCCCAGAAAATGGTTGGAAAGGCCTGTGGCGTTGCAGGTGTTCGCCCAGGTACTTACTGCGAACCCAAGATGACTACAGTGGGTTCACAAGACACCACTGGCCCAATGACCCGTGACGAGTTGAAAGACTTGGCCTGTTTGGGTTTCTCAGCCGACCTGGTTATGCAATCTTTCTGCCACACTGCTGCTTACCCCAAGCCAGTGGATGTGAAAATGCACCACGAACTGCCCGACTTCATCGAGAACCGCGGTGGCGTCGCCCTGCGTCCCGGTGACGGCGTGATCCACAGCTGGTTGAACCGCCTGTTGATGCCCGACACAGTGGGTACAGGTGGTGATTCACACACCCGTTTCCCGATCGGCATTTCTTTCCCGGCCGGTTCAGGCTTGGTGGCTTTTGCCGCAGCCACTGGCGTTATGCCTCTGGACATGCCTGAATCCGTGCTGGTTCGCTTCAAAGGCGAAATGCAGCCCGGCGTCACTTTGCGTGACCTGGTCAACGCAATTCCCCTGTATGCAATCCGTGCAGGCATGCTGACCGTTGAAAAGAAAGGCAAGAAGAACATTTTCTCTGGCCGCATTCTGGAAATCGAAGGTTTGCCACAACTGAAAGTTGAACAGGCTTTTGAATTGTCTGATGCATCCGCCGAGCGTTCTGCTGCCGGTTGTACAGTGCACCTGGACAAAGAGCCCATCATCGAATACATGCGTTCCAACATCACTTTGATGAAGTGGATGATTGCACAGGGTTACCAGGACGTGCGCACTTTGACACGCCGCATCAAGGCCATGGAAGCGTGGATTGCCAACCCTGAGTTGCTGAAAGGCGATGCAGATGCAGAATACGCAGCAGTCATCGAAATCGATCTGGCTGACATCAAGGAACCCATCCTGGCCTGCCCGAATGATCCTGATGATGTGAAGTTCCTGTCTGAGGTCGCTGGCGACAAGATTGATGAAGTGTTCATCGGTTCCTGCATGACCAATATTGGTCACTTCCGTGCAGCCGGCAAGGTTCTCGAAGGCAAGAGCGACATTCCAACACGTTTGTGGATTGCGCCTCCCACCAAGATGGACCAGCACATCCTGACCGAGGAAGGCTACTACGGCATTTTGGGCCGCACTGGCGCACGCATGGAATTGCCAGGCTGTTCACTGTGCATGGGTAACCAGGCACAAATCCGGAAGGGTTCGACAGCCGTGTCAACTTCAACACGTAACTTCCCGAACCGCTTGGGCATCGACACCCGCGTGTACCTCAGCTCCGCAGAACTGGCGGCAGTGTGTGCATTGATGGGCAAGATCCCGACCGTGGAAGAGTACATGGCGCAGGTTAAGTTGCTGGACAATGTGTCAAGCGACGTATACCGCTACATGAACTTCGACCAGATTCCAGAGTTCGTGGAGATTGCAAACAAGGCAGTGTTGGCCGCTTAATCAAGCGTCAATATTGGTCTGGTTTGATAGTGAAAAGCCACCCTTCGGGGTGGCTTTTTTATGTCTGCTCTGCTTGTTGGATTTGTTCGTCAGCGCTGTTATTTGGCACTTTGTCGGACTGCAACAGCAATTCCTTGATGGTCGAGTAAATCACGTTGATCTCCGCCAGTTTGCCCAAGCGACAAATGTCACGCTGACCGGAAAACCGGATTTTCATGTCGCTGTGGTCTTCTTCCAGAAAGAGAATATTGGCCAGCGGAAAATGGTTTTCAATCTGTACCAGCGTCTCTGCCTCAAGTTCTTCCATAACGTTCATGTCGCAAACCACCAACTTGGCCTTGTTTCCAAACTTGAAGTCTTCGGTGAACAATGTTCTGAAAGCTAGTACGCCATTCTCACCCAATCCACTTAGAAAGCGTTGGTAGGCCATCATTTTGATGGGGTAGTCACTTAAAACTACGCAGGGACGTGAACTTGATTTCATGCAAACAATATTGCCAGGTGAATGTTTTGATGGCTTATTGTTCAGGTTTTCACTCGGGGTGAGTATTACCTGAGTGGGGTAATATATTCACCTAATTGGTGTAATCATTTCAAATTAACAGAGGCTCCGAAAAATGACAGGATTCAAGGAATACGATCAATATGACGCGCTGGGCCTGGCTGATCTGGTTAGAGCTGGTCAAGTGACCGCCGCGGAGTTGCTTGAAGAAAGTATTTTGCGCACAGAGAAAATAAACCCGCGCATCAATGCAGTTATTCGACCCATGTATGACATCGCACGCGCGCGCTCCAAAGAGACAGTGGAAGGTCCGTTCGCTGGGGTTCCATTCTTGCTCAAGGATTTGATTGCCAGTTACGCCGGTGTGGAAATGAGCTGCGGCAGTCGCTTTTACAAGGGGTACATACCCAGTGCTGATTCGGAGTATGTAGCTCGATTCAAACGCGCTGGCCTGAATATATTCGGAAAAACCGCCACGCCTGAATTTGGTATTACGCCATCCACCGAGCCAGAGTTGACAGGGCCCTGTCGTAACCCTTGGGACCCCCTGCGCAGCCCCGGTGGCTCCAGCGGTGGAGCATCGGCCGCAGTGGCTGCGGGAATTGTTCCTATGGCCAGTGCCAGTGACGGCGGAGGTTCCATTCGAGTGCCTGCTTCCTGTACCGGTTTGTTTGGCCTGAAGCCCACAAGGGGAAGGGTGCCTTCCGGCCCTGATCACCCGGACGGTTGGTTTGGTTTCATTGCCGAGCATGTTGTCTCGCGCACGGTGCGCGATTCCGCGCACATGTTGGACTGCTTGCAAGGGAGCTATCCTGGCCAGTTATTGCGCATTGCGCCCCCGGAAGGTAGCTATGCCAGCGCCATCGTTGCCAAGCCCAAGAAACTGAAAATAGCATGGTCGCTTGATCCCGCCTTGGGAGACAATCTGCATAGCGATTGCCGTCAAGGTGTGCTTGACACGGTCAAGTTGCTCGAAAGCATGGGTCATGTTTGCGAAGAAGTGAAATTGCCCATCCAGAAAGATGAATTCATTTACGCTTACACCGTGCTGGTGTGTTCAGAAATGGCCGCTACCCTGAAAGAGGGGGAACGCATTTTGGGTCGCAAAGGCAAGGCAGCAGATTTTGAAGCCAGAACCTGGGCATTGATGAAACTGGGGCGCAGCTTCAACGGTGCCGATGTGGCCAACGCAGTGTGGACCATGGCGCAGTTTTCCCGGCAGTGGATGACCTTTTTTGAACCCTACGATGCCCTGTTGACCAGCACTTTGGGTGAGTTGCCGATTGCTGTGGGTGGTTTGCGCCCTACGCCTCAGGAATTGATCGAGTTGAAAGCGCTCAGTTACTTGCCCATCGGCTTTATTGCCAAGCAAAAAGACTTTGTTTTGAAGGCTGGACACAGGGTGTACCAATATTGCTCGCAAACGATGCCAGCCAACGTCACAGGGCAACCGTCGATGAGCGTTCCGCTTCACTGGAATGCGCAAAACGTTCCAGTGGGCATGATGTTCACCGGGCGCTTTGGTGAGGAGCATGTTTTGCTTAGTCTGGCTGCCCAGCTTGAGCAAGCCAAACCATGGGCAGACAAACGTCCGCCCATCCATGCGGGTGGTTAACCTTTTGTTCTGATTTAACCAAATCGTCCCAAGGCATTGGCCAGTGTTTGAATCGACATGGCCAATTCCTTTTTCAGCAGATCAGCCTGTGAAGGAGAATGATTGGCTCTCCTCAATAGCTCTACCTGCGCTGCGTGGGCAAACAACTGCAGGGTGTCTGTCGCAGATTCTTTGATCTCAAAGTTTTCTCCGCTGATCAGTCCGATGATGTCTTCTGCACACTTGTTTTCCTTTTTCACCTTTTCAAATATTCCTGATGTATCCGGAGCCAGTGCTGAATAGTGGCTTGCGACCTCAATATTTGCTTGTCCAAGCGCACTGGCTGAGCGGTCAATGAGGTTTTTGAAAAACGGCCATTCCTTGTACATCTGGTTCAGTTCCTTCATACGCACCGTTGCCTTTCCGTCGGGCTGGTTCACGTAATCCGACAAGGCTTTACCCAAACCATAGTAGGCCACAGCATGAGAACCGGATTGGTTCCAGGCCGCTACATAAGGAATCGCCCGCAGCTTGTCGAGGTATTCCTGACCCTGCAACTTGGCCTTTCGCGTAGCTGGCCGGCTGCCAGCGTTGCTCAGTGCGACATATTCCAGAGGGGTCGTTCTTTTAAGGAAATCCGCCAGCTCTGGCGTGTAAAGGTTGCGATAGGTTTCATCCGCTCTGTTGGCAATCCAGTCCATGGTTTCAGCGAACTTCCTGATCTGGATATCACTGCCTTTAGAGCTCGTGTTAAGCGTAGCGGTCACCATTTCGGCTATGTTTTTGTCAGCCAGTGCCCGGGTGCCAAATTTCTTGATGACTTCTTCACCTTGTTCGGTTTGACGTAGTCCTGTCATCAGTGAAGCACCGTCCTGGTAAGCAATTTCTTTGCTATAGCCCTCCGGCCTTGCACCTCGTGCCGGTGTGCCGCCTCTGCCGTGAAAGGGGTGTATTTTCACGCCATATTCTGAGGCCAAATCTGTCAACTCACTGCTTTTCTTGTGTACCTCCCATGCGGCGGCGGTAATGCCGTTGGATCGCATGCTGTCGCTGTAGCCCAGCATGACCTGTTGAATGTCACCTTCAGCCGACAGTTTTTCACGGTACCAGCTATTTTCCAGCATGTTCTTCAACAAGCGGCTCGCATTCTTCAGGTCCGGCACAGTTTCTATTAAAGGCACCACATTCATGCTGGGTTTGCCTGACTCAATCAAGCCTGCGTATTTCAGCAGGAAACACACCTCCAACATGTCACTGGGTGTTTCCGTGTTGGCGGTGATGATGTTTTGCAGGGCCTGAGGGCCAAACCGTTCGCGTAGCCCCTTGTAACTATGCAGAAAATCCAGTTCAAGTTGAAGATCGGGCTGATTGCCCGTCACTGAGCCTTCCAGGTGCAAAGGCGGAGGCTGGTTGAGTACCTGGTTCAGGAGCAGAATGCGATCGTCTTCTGGCAACGAAAGATAATCCGAATCCGGGTTGGCGGCTTTCAAGATGAAATGCACCGTCCGTTCGTTAACCTCGCTGTTCTGACGAATGTCGGTACTCGCACCATGGAATCCGAAAGTTTTTACAGACAACATCAATTGGTCGAGTTTTCTAACCAAGATGTCCTGATCGATCAAGTCCAAGTTGCTCCAGTCCGCGTTGTTACGCAAGCTTTTCAGGTGCGTTAAAAATTCTTCCGGATTTCGAAAAGCAATATTGTTTGGGCTTGCTGGCGGATTGTTTAGCAGCCTGTTTCTTGTTGTTTCAAGTTGGTTGCGTAACTGATTCAATTTCTGTTTGTTGCCGCCTTTGATGAACAAATTAGGCAGACTGTCGGGTTTGCTGTCTTTCTGGGGTTCCAGCTTGCTGTTGTAAATTTCAAAAGCCAGGCTGCACGACTGCTTTAGTGCGTTTTCCAGGTCCTGCGGCCGAATGGTGGGGTTGCCATCTCGATCACCGGAAATCCAGTTTCCAGCTTCAATTACCGGCTTCTGTATGGGGGGCTTGCCTTGACCCACCATGGCATCACGAATCAGTTTGTGAGTCCGGGCGCTTGCTTCCATCATGTGTTTGAGTGGGCCCCGAAAGCATTGAGTTTCGTCGCTGATTTTCGGTTTGTGAGGTCTTGGACCCACTACATCCCAGAGTTCCGAACAAAATTCACCAACCGGCTTTTGACCAGTCAATACAGCGGGAAGTCCTTTCAAAAGTTTATCTGCACTTTCAGGGCGATTTAACTGCGTGGGGTGAGCGGTGAGGACTGGCGATATTCTGAAGCTTCCTTCACTTCCGCTGTCAAGCGGGTTACTTCCGCCTTGCAGACCAGAAAGGGAAGACACACTGCCACGCAATGAATGTTTGTAGTGAAAGCCAGGGTGTTCAACTGAGCTTTTCAATTGCTCATTAATCATGAATCTGCAGTTCATATATTTGAATACATTGGCCAATGCCTCCGGCTTGGCCAGTAGTTCTGGCATGGCGTTCTTGGCCAGTTCAAACACTTGGTTCGTCGTCAGGTCAGGCGTTTTTTCCAAGGTAATCAGCAAGTTCTGTACAGCATGTGCTTGCTGTTCAGGTAACTCCCTTACTGCGAGATCAAGCAGCATGGGCTGTATTTCGTCCATTCCAGGAGAAACAGAATTTTGGCTGGAGGTACTTAGTGCGATTTCGCTCAGGGTGGGGTGGGTTATGTTGGATTGGTTTGATTCACTGACAGGCATTTATTGCTCCTCATTGTTATGGTGTGACTGAATGGAGAGCAGTGAGCTTAGTGAGCCTCAAGTTGTATAACTAGGGTGGGTGACTCATCGGAGGGGTGGCTTTACCTAAAGGTGGATTGCCTACACAATTCCATTCTATTTTCAGATTTGAAGATCCAGTAAAAGCAACTTCCGGGATTAACTCCCAGCATTGGGTAACCCCACCAATCATTCAGTTCCTTCAAAAAAATCAGGCAACCTGTAGAACCAATTGTTTGTAATTTGGCACTCAAAAGATGTGATGACGTGAAAAATCCGCCAGACATCAATTCTAAAATTTAGGGAGTTTTGCCAATGAGTACAATTGCCGTTGCTGCTGAAAGCGTTTCTGCCAATGCTGTTAATTCCAGCGCACGAGGCTGGAGCAAGGCTGATCCAGTTAAAGGAGGTGTCCTTGATTGGAAAAATCTTTTGGGTGAAGATACAGACGGATCTGTATTCGCATCGCGATCAACCATGCAATCGGCGGTTGAGAAAGCCAGTTCTGAAGGCTTGATCACCGGTGTACAAGCAGAGCATTTGAATGATGCAATTGACAAACTGCCATCTCAAGAGCGCCCCACTTATGCAGAAGCTGCAAAACTGTTATCCGATTTTGGTCTCGATGTAACCCGCTCCGTGACATTTACCACCGACTCTACGGGCAATGCTGTTGTGTCGTTTGTGGATTTCGGCGCTGTTCAAGAGCCCAACTGGGAAAACCTGATAGCACATGAAGCTGCCCACACTGACCGCGTTTCCGGTGTGGCGATGAAGATGGCAGTGGACTCTGCCGAGAAAAGAGGTTTAATCGGACCGAATCAGGCCGCTTACATCAAAGACGCAATTGACATGCTGGATACATCATCCAATCCACCCAATTTAAAAGAAGCGGAAGCCCAATTGAACGCGATTGGACGCGATATCAGCAAGAAAGTTGATGTCAAGGCCATCAATGCCATCCCTGGCACTTTGGCTGTGGCGGACCCGACCGCGGGCACGCGAGGAACACCAAGCTGGGAGAACCTTCTGAAAAGCGCGGCACCAACCACCAGCAGTTCCGGATTGGGTCGCTCAAACC
>JAIXTE010000131.1 GCA_027484315.1 Burkholderiales bacterium
CTTGTAACGGTCTACGCCAAAATTCTGAATGGCGTGTGCAGCATCCAGGATCTCCTCGACCGCATCGAAGCCATACTTCTCCTCGCACTCCATCACATACTTTTTGGCAAACACGAGGTAATCGATGATGGCATCAGCCTGGGTCCATTGCCGAAACAGGTAATTGCCCTTGAAAAACGAATTGTGCCCATAACAGGCGTGAGCAATCACCAGGGTCTGCATCGTCATGGTGTTTTCTTCCATGAGATAGGAAATGCAGGGATTGGAATTGATCACCACTTCGTAGGCCAGGTTTTGCTGGCCGGTTTCGTACAGGTGTTCGTTGACGGAAAACGACTTGCCGTAGCTCCAGTGGGGGTACATCACTGGCATGGCCGCACTGGAGTATGCGTCCAGCATTTGCTCGGCACTGATGACCTCGATCTGGTTGGGAAAGGTATCCAGCTTGAATTTGTTTGCGGCAATGTCGTGAAGCTGCGTGTCGATGTCTCGCAGCAGGTCAAATGTCCACTCGTTGCCGGCCAGGTCGAGTTGTTGAGCCATAATTTGCCACTCCTAGCGCCCGAAGGCGACTTCTTTTTTCTCAAACAATCCACGAAACACGGGATAGATGTCTCGCCGGTTGAACAATTTTCGCATGGCAAAGTGGCCTGCATAGCTGTCTTCGAGCCGCTCGAAGCTCTCCCAGAGATCAGACGCACGGGCCATTCCGAACATTGGAGTGGGCATGGTTTCCACGTATGCGTAGTAACGCACATGCGGCATGATTTTGGAAGAGAGGTACTCCGCGCTGGCTCTTGCATCCCGAGAAGTGGCGTCACCGTCGGAAGCCTGGGCCACGTAGACATTCCAGGCACTGCCCGGGTAGCGGGTTTCGATGATCTGGTGCATCAATTCCATGGCGGGCATGATTTCAGTACCGCCGCTTTTTTTGCCGTAAAAAAAATCTTCTTCGCTGACTTCCTCGGCCTCGTCGGTGTGACGAATGAAAACCAGCTTCACTTCCTCATACTTGCGAGTCAGAAAAAGATACAGCAAGGTATAGAAGCGCTTGGCAAGGTCTTTTTTCGCTTCGTCCATGGAAGCAGAAACATCCATGAGACAGAACATGACAGCGTTGGTAGACGGTTCGGGGTAAGTGACCCTGTTGCGATAGCGCAGGTCTACTTCGTCCAGAAAAGGCACGTAAGGTTTTTTTCTGGCCTGCTTCAGCGGGTCAGTTTCCTGATCAAGTTCGGAATCTTCAGCATCGTCTTCATCGTCACCGCGAGGCTCGAGGGCCACACGGCGCATCAGGGACGCTTTCATGGTTCGCAGCACTGACAAGGAAGTGGGCGCACCTGAACGTGAATAACCGGCGTTTCGGCTTTTCATCCGCTTCACCGAAGCAATTTCCCGCTTCAGCAGTTCAGGCAATTCAAGGTCATCGAAATACAGGTTCAAAAACTCTTCCCGCGACAACACAAAGGTAAACGCATCGTCGCCTTCGCCCTTGCCTGGTTTGCCACCACCCTGCCCTTCGCCGCCATTTGGACGGGGAATGCGGTCGCCCGGCACAAAGTCCTTATTGCCCGGAACAACCTGTTCGGTGCTACCACCTTGCCCAAACACAAAATTGGGTTCGGACACTTCCCGGCTCGGAATTCGAACCTTGACTTTGCCATCCCCGCTGATATCGGAAATGGAAGACTCGCCTGCCACATCCCCGACCGCCTTTTTCAACTGCGTTTTGTAACGCCGAATAAAGCGCTCGCGGTTGGGCAAGCTTCTGTTTTTGCCGTTGAGCCTGCGATCAATGATTGTTGAATCGGCCATGGCAAACTCCTTATGCGTTTCGCGTAATCAAGACGCCTTTTTCACGCGCATATGCCATTCGACGAGCAGTCGAACCTGCTTTTCCGTATAGCCCTTCGCCACCATGCGATCCACGAAATTCTCGTGCTTTTCCTGACTTTCCTTGGAGCCTTTGTGATCAAAGGAAATCACGGGCAACAAGTCTTCAGTTTTCGAGAACATGCTTCGCTCAATGACTTCGCGCAGCTTTTCATAACTGGTCCAGGCGGGCATGGTGCCAGAGTTGCTGGCCTGCGCCCGCAACACGAAGTTGACCACTTCATTGCGGAAGTCTTTGGGGTTGGCAATGCCGGCAGGCTTTTCAATGCGATTCAGTTCGTCGTTCAGTGAATCGCGATCAAAAATCTGCCCCGTGGCCGGGTCGCGGAATTCTTCGTTCTGAATCCACTTGTCGGCAAACTGGATGTAACGCTCGAACAGGTTTTGCCCGTATTCGCTGTAGCTTTCCAGGTAAGCCGTCTGAATTTCCTTGGCCACGAATTCCGCATACTTGGGCGTCAGGTAGCTCTTGATGAAATCCAGGTACTTGCGGGCCTGTTCCTCGGGAAGGTTGTCTTTGACCACCTGTTGTTCCAGCACATACAACAGGTGCACAGGGTTGGCGGCCACCTCGTGGTGATCAAAGTTGAACACCTTGGACAGTACCTTGTAGGCCCAGCGTGTTGATGATCCATTCATGCCTTCGTCAGGGCCCGATTGGTCACGGTATTCCTGGATGGGTTTGGCGTGCGGATCCACATCTTTGAGGTTTTCGCCATCGTAAACCCGCATCTTGCTGAACAGGTTGCTGTTGGCAGATTCCTTCAAACGCGTCAGAACGCTGAACTGCGCCATCATGTTCAAAGTACCAGGTGCGCAGGGCGCCTTGTACAGTGAGGAATGTTCAAGAAGTTTTTCGTAAATCTTGACTTCTTCGGACACGCGCAGGCAGTAAGGCACCTTCACAATGTACACGCGGTCGAGAAACGCTTCGTTGGTTTTGTTGTTGCGGAACTGTTGCCATTCCGATTCATTGCTGTGCGCCAAAATAACGCCATCAAACGGGATGGAACCAAACCCTTCGGTGCCCTTGAAGTTGCGTTCCTGTGTGGCTGTCAACAGTGGGTGCAGCATCTTGATGGGCGCCTTGAACATTTCGACGAATTCCAGCAAACCCTGGTTGGCCAGGCAAAGGCCGCCGCTGAAGCTGTAAGCATCGGGATCGTCCTGGCTGAACTGGTTCAGCATGCGGATATCGACCTTGCCCACCAGTGCGGAAATGTCCTGGTTGTTTTCATCACCGGGTTCTGTTTTCGCAATCGCCACCTGGTTCAAGGTAGAAGGCATCAGGCGAACAACCCGGAATTTGCGCAAATCGCCACCGAATTCGGCAAGGCGCTTGGTGGCCCAGGGGCTGGCAATGCCAGACAAATAGCGGCGGGGAATGCCGTACTTGTCTTCCAGCGACGCACCAAACTGGTTTGGATCGAACAGACCCAGTGGCGATTCATTAATGGGCGAGCCCTTCAAAGCGTAAATGGGTTGTTGTTCCATCAAGGCTTTCAAACGCTCTGCCAAAGACGATTTGGCGCTGCCCACCGGACCCAGCAGGTACAACACCTGCTTGCGTTCCTCAAGGCCCTGAGCGGCATGGCGGAAATAGGCCACGATGTTCTCGATCACCTCTTCCATGCCATAGAACTCGGTAAACGAAGGGTAACGTCGCACCACCCGGTTGGAAAAAATTCGGGACAAGCGGGGGTCGTGCCGGGTATTGATGACTTCGGGTTGGCCAATGGCATGCAACATGCGTTCGGCTGCACTGGCATAAGTCAGGGGGTCTGCTTTACACAGGTCGAGGTATTCTTCAAGACTCATCTCGGTTTGCTGTAACGCTGCAAACCGGGACTGAAACTGACCAAAAATATCGGCTTCACTGGAATTCAAATCACGCCTTTCAAGCTCTGTGTTCATGATGTCCTCCTGCACAACGCGCTTTCGCCTTTTTACTTTGGCCGTGAATCCATTTCGCGCCCAAAGCAATCGATTTCATCCATTGAAAAAGTTGCAAAAAACAGGCCAGCTTGATTCTTTGTATTTTTGTGCCGTTTTGGTGCTCGCAACTCTTTCTGACTAACTCTGCTTGAGACCACTATCTCCTTATCACGTGGTGCTTTGTATCCCTGATGCGGGTCAGCCGATCTTTTTGGTTAGACGCCAAACCGTTTGAGAAATTTCCTGATTACTCAAATTTTTTGGGTGTGATTCTTCGGAAAACTCGAGCACATTCATCGTGACTCCTTTCTTCGCCAGAACGCCCGGCATGTCATCCAGCCGATACTGCTTGCGCAACAGTTCAAACATTGGCTTGTCAATTGCGATTGACCGGCCTTGTTGAATATGTGACGCAATCGCCTTGATTAATTCCTTTTGAGTATCAATTTCAGACAGCTTGTTGAATTCAAGAATGAATCCGTGTTTGCGAAGTCGATTCGCAAAGCGGGAGGGCTTCAACCGGCCTGAAAGCACCGCGGTCATCTCCATTGGCAGGGCTGCCATTCGCTGCAAGAAATTGTCGTGCAACAGAGTTGGAAAAACAATCAACTTGCCACCATCTTCGCCCAGGTGATCCAGATTCTCGATGTGCGGCAAATGCCGGCCCGGCACCTTGAAAAGCAATTGGGCACGAAGCACTACATACGGTTGCTTGAATACCCACAGCGCAAGCACCAGCAGGTTGATTGCGGTCACCGCTGAGAACACCCACATCACCTGCCCCTTCATGGCCAACAGGATGGCAATCGCGAAACCGGCGGAAACCACCATGAAAAATGAATTGATGATGTTGTTGGCCGAGACTACCCTCGAACGGCTTTGCCTGGGGGCAAAAGCCTGCATTGTGGAATACAGGGGTACGCTGTAAAGCCCCACCCCGATGCTGATCAGCACAAACAGACCTAACACGGCGAGGTTGTCGAACTGGCTGAAAAATTCAATCACGGTTTGCTGGTTTTGGCTGGTTTGATAATTCAGTAACACGACATGTAGCAGCAGGCCCGCCGATATCATGACCACAAGGCCCCATACCACCAGCCCCATTTCAATGCGCTTGCGTGACCATTTTTCGCACAGAAACGCGCCAATGCCCAAGCCCACAGTGAATGCGAACAACAACACGGTGGCCACACCCGCACTGGCATTGAGCAAGGTTTTTGACAGCAAAGGAAACTGGGTCAGGTAGGTTGCACCCACAAACCACAGCCAGGAAATACCCAGCAAAGCAGGCCACACAGTCGACAAACCCGTGGCGAAACGCACATTGCGCCAGGTTTCGGAAAACACGTTCCAGTTGACCTTCAAATCGGGAGCGTGCGAAGGCGTCAGGGGCATTCGCTGAGCCTGATAAACGCCAAGCAAAGCCACAACAAAACCAAATCCACAGACGACGTACACCACAGCATGTCCGGCATCCTGACTCATCAAACTGCCCGCAGCAATGGTGCCCAACAAAATGGCCATGAAAGTGGCAGACTCAACCAGGGCGTTGGCCATGACCAGTTCACTGGATTTGAGTTGCTCGGGCAAGTAGGCGTATTTGGCGGGACCAAAAAACGCGGACTGAGTGCCCAGCAAAAACACACCCAGAACAAGCAATTCCACGGAATTCAACAGAAAGCCCAAAGCCGTGATCAACACGATTGGCGGCTCAAGCCACTTGGCCAGCCGCATGACCTTTGTCTTGTCATACTTGTCGGCCAGTTGACCACTGGTTGCAGAAAAAATGACAAAGGGAAGAATGAAAAGCGCTGCGATCAGGTTGATCAGCAAGCCAGGGGAAAAACTGCCGCGAAGTGCGTCGTTGTAAGTTACAGCCAACGTGACTGCGAACTTCAAAAGGTTGTCGTTGAACGCGCCGAGAAACTGCGTCCAGAAAAATGCGCCAAAACGATTGTCACGAATCAATTGAATTGCCATGCATTGAGCATAGCGCAAAAAATTCTGATCGAGAAACAAAAAAGGCCCCGCTTGCGCGGAGCCTTTCGATGTTTTCACTACAACAAAGTTGAAGTGAAAAACTTCCTTTTTAAAATCAAGCAGCTGCCTTGTATTCGGTGACTGGCTTGGCTTCAACGATTTCGTCAGGAATTTGACCATTGGTACGCAAATAGTCTTTGCTGAAGTCGTCGGTCAAAATTGCGTCGAAACGAATCGGCTCGTATTCGCGAATACCTTGAGCCAGATCGGAAGTGATCAGATTCTTGGCAACTGCGTCCTTCAACTGGGCTTCCAGGCCATCACCCACTACCTTGCCTGTAGACACCGCTTTCAGGAAGTTGCTGTAGCCAGGCTCGATGGACAACAGCTTGTCAGCGGCTTCCAGAATACGGCCCGTTGGATCAGACAAGCCTTCACCAACAAACACTTTGTCAAGCAGACGGTTTGCAAACACGTTGCGCGTCATCAGCAGTTCGGCCACTTCAGCATTGGTCTTGTCACTTGGGCCCTTGGACTTGCCCATGCCAAACGGGAATGCTACGAAGCTCAACATTTTGCCAACTGCCTTGTTGGGGAAGTTGCGGTTGAATTCGTTCAATGCCTTGTCGATTTCAGCCAGTGAATCTTCAATCGCCCACTGTGCGTGTGGCAGTTCATCGGCCAAACGACCATTTGATTCGAAATACTTCAATACTGCAGTGGCCATGTACAACTGGCTCAGTACGTCACCCAAGCGGGCGGACAAACGCTCACGGCGCTTCAGTTCACCACCCAAAACACCCATGGCGACGTCGGCTGTGAATGCCAGTGCGGCTGAACGACGTTCCAGGGCCTTTGCGTAACCAGCCATTGGGCCAGACACAGGGCTTTTCGCCAGACGGTTGCCACTCAAACCCAGCAACAACGCACGCATTGCACGGTTAGCAATGTGACCCAAGTGACCAAAGAAGGCTTTGTCGAAGTCGCGCAGACCTTCGGCCTTGTTGGGGTTCTGGGCGGCTTGCATTTCTTTCAGTACCCAGGGATGGCAGCGGATTGCCCCCTGACCGAACACGATCAGGTTACGCGTCATGATGTTCGCGCCTTCAACCGTGATGGCCACTGGCATGGCCTGGTAAGCCTGACCCAGGTAGTTGCGTGGGCCAAGAATAACAGTACGACCACCGTGAACGTCCATGGAACGCAGAATGATTTCGCGCATCATTTCAGTCATGTGGTATTTCATCATGGCGGTAACCACTGACGGTGCGCATTCTGCACAGGCCGTGGCTGTCAACACACGTGACGCTTCCAGCTTGTAGGTCAGACCACCGATTTTGCCGGTTGCTTCCTGTACGCCTTCAAAGCGGCCGATTGGCATTTTGAACTGGCGACGAATGCGAGCGTAGGCGCCAGTGGCCAGGTACATGCCCCAACCAGAGGCAGCAGACAAGGCTGGCAATGAAATGCCACGACCTGCGGACAGGCACGACATCAACATTTTCCAACCCTTGCCAGCCATTTCACGGCCACCAATGATGGAGGTCAGTGGAATGTACACGTTGTTACCAATGATGGGGCCGTTCATGAACACGGCACCGGGGAAGTGGCGGCGGCCAATCTGTACATTGGGTGTATCGGCTGGAACCATGGCGCAGGTAATGCCGTAGTCCACTTTGTTTTTGTCGCCCAGCAGGCCTTGAGGGTCTTTGAGCTTGAATGCCAACCCAACCACGGTGGCCACAGGTGCCAGTGTGATGTAGCGCTTGCTGAAGTTCAGCATGATGCCGAGTTCTTCCTTGCCGTCAACCATGGTTTTGACAACCACGCCAGTATCGGGAATTGCAGACGCATCGGAACCCACTTCAGGACCAGTCAAACCGAAACAGGGAATTTCGCGGCCATCCACCAGGCGTGGCAACCAGTATTCCTTTTGTTCTTTCGTACCGTAATGCATGATCAACTCGCCGGGGCCCAATGAGTTTGGAACCATCACGGTTACTGATGCTGTCAATGAACGAGTCGCGATCTTTGCAACTACACAGCTTTGTGCATAGGGAGAAAAACCCAGACCACCGTGTTCCTTGGAGATCAGCATGGCGAAGAAACGATTCTTGCCCATGAAATCCCACACCTCTTTCGGCAGGTCTTTCAGTTCGAATGTGATTTTCCAGTCGTCGAGCATTTTGCAAAGCTCTTCGGTTTCGTTGTCCAAATAAGACTTTTCTTCGGCTGTCAGCTCGGTGTACTTGACGTTCATCAGCTTGGCCCAGTCCGGCTTGCCGCCGAAAAGATCAGCTTCCCACCAGGTGTCACCTGCTTCAAGCGCGTCTTTTTCAGTTGGGCTCATTGCTGGCAGCGCTTTGCTGAATGCCTTGAAGATTGACGCGGTCAATACACCACGGCGCAGACCAGACACGTTCAGCACGATCGCGACCGGCAGGTAAATCGCTGCGAAGATGGTCAGGCCCAATTCGCCCAAGCCACCCAGCGCGTAAAAGCCCAGTGCCGAGGCACCGATGGCTGCTGTGAATGTCAGCAGGTTCGCACCACTGTAAATCAAGCCGATCAGCACAACCGCTGAGAAAACGGCAAAAATGGAATTCGACATATTAATTACCCCTTGAATGTCACCAAAGTTACTTATGCGTAACATGCGCTTTCAGTGCACAACTGTCAACCCGGGCAGCACAAAAAAACACGGACTTTTCTAGAGCCATGATTCAAAAACCCACATACTTTTATATTGCACCGCACCAACAAAATTCGGAAATTTTGAAAACATTACAATTTAGACATGACTCGAAGGGAAATTCACATGATGTCGCAGCGCAACACACACTACTTCGCATGAATCAAGGCGATTGAAAGATTCTGCAATGCCCCGTATGTGTGATCCCCAGTTGCTCGATCGAGCTAACCAGTGCGCTGATTAACCGATACACTTCGACTGGAGTAGTAAAAAAACATTCACCAAAAAAGCGAGGGGACCATGGCAGTTAATGTGAACGTAAAAATTGAAAAGTCATTTAAAGTGGCTTGTGATGCGAAAAAGGCATTTGAGCAACTTGCTGATGTTGCAGACACCGTGGCCTTGTTTCCAAAGCTGGACAAGGTCGTTGATCTGGGTGGTGATGTGTGGCGCTGGGAAATGGCGAAAATCGGGGCGGCCGGCATTTCACACCAAGTTAAATATGCGGTGAAATATACCAACGACGGAAAAACAAAAATCGACTGGAACCCTGTCAGCGGTGATGGCAACGCGACCGTATCTGGCGGTTGGTTGATTAAAGAAGACGGGGCCAAAGCCTGTACAATTTCGTTCCGGTCCACCGGCGAATTTGAAATGCCTGTGCCGAGATTGATGAAAGGCATCGCCGAAGGCATCGTCAAATCGGAATTTGATGCACAGGTGGGTACCTTCCTTGACCGTGTCAAAGCCAAACTCGAATCTTGATTAAAACAACAAGGGTGCCTCGCTGAGGGCACCCCCTGCGCATTAGGAGACGCAATGCCCTGGATGATTTACGGCGCCAATGGATACACTGGCGAAATGATTGCTCGCGAGGCAGCCAGGCGTGGCATGCGCCCTATTCTCGCTGGCCGAAACGAAGCAGCAATCGCTGCGCTGGCTACCCAGTTGAGCTTGCCGAGCCGGGTTTTCTCGTTGAACAACGAGGCTGAAATTCTTCAAGGTTTGAATGACGTGGATTTGGTGTTGCACTGTGCAGGACCATTTTCCGAAACAGCAGAACCGATGATGCACGCCTGCTTGCAAACCAAAACACACTATCTTGACATCACGGGTGAAATCTCCGTGTTTGAGCTGGCGCAATCGCTCAGCGGCAAAGCGAGGAAGCAGAAAATCGTGCTGTGCCCTGGCGTTGGTTTCGATGTCATTCCAACAGACTGCGTGGCCTCACGCCTGCACGAGTTGCTGCCCGACGCCACGCACCTTGCGCTGGGCTTTGATTCTCGCAGTGGCTTGTCGGCAGGCACGGCAAAAACCACCGTTGAGGCGATGAAACACGGCGGCCGCGTTCGGGAAGACGGCGAAATCAAGGCTGTTGGATTGGGCTACAGCACACGTGAAATCAATTTCGGAAACGGTACGAAATACGCTGTCACCATTCCATGGGGCGACGTGTCCACAGCCTTCCACAGCACCGGCATTCGCAATATCGAGGTGTACATTCCCTCCTCGCCGAAGTCGGTTCGCATGATGCGCGCCGCCAATCTGGCTCGTCCGGTTCTGGGCCTTTCGCTTGTGCAAGGCATCCTGAAAAAGCAGGCTGGCAAGGTGGAAGGGCCTTCGGAAGAGCAGCGTGCAAAAATGCCGGCCTATGTGTGGGGCGAAGCCACCAATGCAGAAGGCAAAAAAGTTGTGGCGCGTGTTAAAACAGCCAACGGTTACTCGCTGACCGTAACTGGATCACTGGCTGTGGCAAGTTTCATCCTGATGGAAAAAAATGTAGCCGGCGGCGCTTACACACCCTCTAAATTGATGGGAAGCGATCTGGTCGAACGGTTGGATGGATGCGGAAAGATCCAGATTTTTGAACAATAAAAACAAAAACCCCCTTGGTGCAATTTCCTGCACAAGGGGGTTTGGGCAAACCATCAGAGAAACCGAAGTTACTTGATGAATGCTTCGCTTTGAATTTTCCAACTGCCACTGGCTTTGGACAAAGTCAGTGTTTTCATCCCTGTGTCATTAAACCGGTTTGACGAATAGGTCTGTTTGAACTTCACAGTGGCCAGCACTTCGGACTGAACATCAATTTGAACGTCAGACAGGCTCACAGAAATTGTGTCTTTGTCAGACAGTCTGGCCCGTCGTTGGCCTTCCCAAACCGCGCGAGACTTTTTGCCATGCTCAAAGGTTTCAGCATAAAAGCTCAAATAGCCTTGTACATCTTTGGACGACCAGGCCGCGGCCCAATTGCTCAACATGTCATTGATCGCCGCTGCGTCACCCACATCTGCAGCAACTGCCAGGCTGGGTTCCGGTGCCATCACTTCTCCTGCGCTTGCATCAGGTGCAGGCATTGCGGGCGCTGGGTCAGCCATTGCGGCAGGGGGCGGCGTCAACGGTGCAAGGCGAACCACCTTCTCGTCTTTGAAGTAAACAGCGAAGGGCACAAACTCTTCCTGCGCACCTTGTCCTTTTTTCAACACATAATCCCAACGGTCGTCTTGGTCTTTGGCGCTCAACATCGGTGCACCCAAGCGGTTCTTGACCTGCAAAGGCGACATGCCCAGCTTGATGCGGGCCAAATCAATGTTGGTGATGAAATCGCGGGGACCAACGTGTTCAAAATCTGAATCCAGATATTCCGGCACGTCTTTCAGGCCAGTAAGCGATCCACAGGCAGCCAGTACAGTGACGGAAAGCGCCAAAGCCGCGGTTTTAAAAAATCGAGAAGTGCCGATGCGATCAAATGTACTCAAAGTTGTCTCCCTTTGATGTGTATTGTGTTGAAGTCGTTTGATAATACGAGAATATAGCCACCTAACGGACAGACTATAACAATTTATTTGCAGCAAACAGGACCCAACATTATGAACACCACCATTATTGGCAGCGGCGTTGCCGCTTGGACTTTGGTGCGCGAACTGCGCAAGGCTGACCCGGAGGCTGAAATCCGCCTGATTACCGCCGACAGTGGCGACTTTTACTCCAAGCCCATGCTGTCCAATGCGCTAGCCAGCGGCAAAACGCCTGAAAGCCTGGTCATGACTCCTGCCGCCAAATTTGCCGAACAACAAAAGGTGGAACTGATATCCAATGCGACAGTTCACACGGTAGACGCAACTGGCCGTAAAGTGACAAGCACCGCCGGCGATTTCAGCTATAACAACCTGGTACTGGCTCTGGGTGCAGACACCATCAAGTTACCGATTGAAGGCGATGGTGCAGCAGACGTGATCAGCGTCAATGACCTGACCGATTATGCCGCCTTCCGCAAACTGCTGGACGGCAAGAAGGAAGTGGCCGTGTTGGGCGCGGGCCTGATTGGTTGTGAATTTGCCAACGACTTGCTGAAGGCTGACATTCACACCACCGTGTTTGATCTCGCTGACCGCCCTTTGGCAAGGCTGCTGCCCGAACAGGCCAGCGCTTTCATGCAAACCAAACTGGCTGACAAAGGCGTGAGCTGGAAACTGGGACGCACAGTGGCCAATATTGTAAAGTCGGAAACCGGATACACGGTGACCGATTCCACAGGTGAATCCACCCAAGCCGACCTGGTGCTTTCAGCCGTGGGTCTGCGCCCCCGCACAGACCTGGCCAAAACCGCCGGTTTGACTGTGGGACGTGGCATAGTAGTCAACGGCTTGGGGCAAACAAGCAACGAGCACATTTACTCGCTTGGCGATTGCGCAGAATACCTGGGCAAATTTGTGCTGCCTTACATCATGCCGGTGATGCAGGCCGCACGTGCCATGGCGCAAACCTTGTCTGGCAAGCCCACCGAGATCAAATTCCCGGCCATGCCCGTCAGCATCAAAACACCAGATTGCCCAGCTGTTGTGAACCCACCCCTGCCAGAACATGAGGGCGAATGGGAAATCACAGCGGACGAAAATGGCGTAAAAGCCCTATTCAAAGGCAAAGATGGCGCCTTGCTGGGCATGGCCTTGCTGGGCGAAGCCAGCAAAGAACGCCAGGCCCTGACCCCCCAACTGCCCGCGATGATTTAAAATTGCGACAACGTTTAACTTATTGAATTGGAAACTGAATGGCCCAGTACGTATACAGCATGAACCGCGTGGGGAAGATTGTTCCCCCCAAGCGCCAGATTTTGAAAAACATTTCGCTCAGCTTTTTCCCCGGCGCGAAAATTGGCGTGCTGGGCTTGAACGGCTCGGGTAAATCCACCCTGTTGAAAATCATGGCCGGTGTGGACAAGGACATTGAAGGCGAAGCCGTGCCCATGCCCAATTTGAATATTGGGTATTTGAGCCAGGAACCTGAATTGAACCCGGCGCACACCGTGCGCCAAGCCGTTGAAGAAGGTTTGGGTGACCTGGGTATGGCCCAGCAAAAACTGGAAGAAATTTACGCAGCCTATGCCGACCCGGAAGCCGACTTCGACAAGCTCGCCGAAGAACAGGCCAAGTGGGAAGCCATTATTGCTGCAGCCGGAAATGATGCAGAGCACTTGATGGAAATTGCAGCCGATTCATTGCGCCTACCCCCTTGGGACGCCAGCGTTGAGCATTTGTCTGGTGGTGAATAACGCCGCGTGGCCCTGTGCCGCCTGCTGATGAGCAAGCCCGACATGCTGCTGCTGGACGAACCCACCAACCACCTGGACGCGGAATCCGTTCACTGGCTGGAGCAGTTCCTGCACAAGTTCCCCGGCACCGTGGTGGCTGTCACCCACGACCGGTATTTCCTGGACAACGCCGCCGAATGGATTCTTGAACTGGATCGTGGGTCCGGCATTCCTTGGAAAGGCAATTACAGTTCCTGGCTGGACCAGAAACAGGATCGCCTGAAGCAGGAAGAAAGCAGCGAAAGCGCCCGCCAGAAAGCCTTGAAAAAGGAACTGGAATGGGTCCGTCAGAACCCCAAGGGTCGACAGGCCAAGTCCAAGGCGCGTATTGCACGCTTTGAAGAACTTTCAAGCCATGAATACCAGAAACGCAATGAAACACAGGAAATTTTCATTCCAGTAGCCGAGCGTTTGGGCAACGAAGTCATTGAATTTGAAAACGTCAGCAAAGCCTTTGGCGACCGCCTGCTGATCGACAACCTCAGCTTCAAGATTCCACCCGGTGCAATCGTGGGTGTAATCGGCCCCAACGGTGCGGGCAAGTCCACCCTGTTCAAGATGTTGACAGGCAAAGAGCAACCCACCAGCGGCAACATCAAGATTGGTTCAACAGTGCGCATGGCCGTTGTGGACCAAACTCGTGATTCACTGCCGAATGACAAAACCGTGTTTGACGGTGTGGCCGAGGGCGCAGACATTCTGACAGTGGGCAAGTTCGAAATGCCTTCCCGTGCTTACCTGGGCCGTTTCAACTTCAAGGGCGGCGATCAGCAAAAGATGATCGGCAATTTGTCGGGTGGTGAACGCGGTCGACTGCATTTGGCCAAAACCCTGATTTCCGGCGGTAACGTGTTGCTGCTGGACGAACCGTCCAACGACCTGGACGTGGAAACACTGCGTTCGCTGGAAGACGCGCTGCTGGAGTTTGCGGGCACCGTGCTGGTTACATCGCACGACCGTTGGTTCCTGGACAAGATTGCCACGCACATTCTGGCCTGTGAAGGTGACTCCCAATGGGTGTTCTTCGACGGTAACTTCCAGGAATACGAAGCCGACAAGGTGAAGCGCCTGGGTGAAGAAGGTGCACGGCCAAAACGTGTACGCTACAAGCCGCTGAAGTAAAACAAGGGGCAGCCCCATGAAAAGCCGAACACGACCATTGCGTTGTGTTCGGCTTTTTTCATATTAAAAAAAGGAACTGGACGCCGGCGAAATTCAACTTAAGTCATTAAGTCGCAGGAGTTTGCCGTGTCCCTCAATTCAATATCCGGAAATCAGCCGGTTCAAGGTCAGCCGCAACTGAACCGGGAAATCCAGAGCAATCAAAGCCCCGTTTCACAGGCCAGTCGTGAAATTGGCACCAGCTTGATGAAAGACTTGCCCCGCGTGCCCTTAGAAGAAGCGTCGGCACTGGCCAAACCTGTCATGCGACTGTACGCCATGCTTTCAAACCTGACGTTCCGTTTCAAGTCATTCTTTAGCCCAGGCAGCCTGGCAGGCAATCAAGACCTGCCTTTTCCGTTCAAATTGTCTTATCAGATCCAAAGCCTGGACAAGGCGGAAGGAACGATTTCAGGTCACCCTGCGTTTGAAGTTCCACGCTCTTCACTGTTGGCAAGAATTGCCCACACTCGGCAAGGATTGGTACAAATTCAGTCCGGGACTGAAAAATGCCTGGGGTCGACCATCTGGAATTGCCTGAGGTCTCCAGAGTTTGAACAGGGAATTGCGCTGAATGACGATCAAAAAATCGTGGGTTGTTACAAAAAGGAACTCGGTTTTCGAACAACGCAGTGGTGTTTGCAGGTTTACGATTCCTCGGAGGGAGAAACTGTTGAAGTTCCGATCACCGTGTTCAAGATCGAAAACCAGCGACCTGAACATGCGGATGAGCCTGAAAAATTGGTCAAGGCAAGAATGCTCAATGAAAACCTGGCCGACATCAAGGTGGCCATGGACAGCCACCTGGAGGCTATTCATCCAGCTTACAGGGACAGTGTGATGCAACCCATGGTGTTGTGTGACAGTCAGCCGCAACTTGCCAATCTCGTGGTGGCACAGGAAGAACTGCTTTCCCGACTGTACAGCGGGCAATGCACAAGCATCCATCAGATGGACATGCAGATCGACGAAGTGCTTCACATGGTCAGCCCTGAACGCACACTGTTTGAGAGCAAGGAAGAACAATTCAGCTTTTACGCCAATGTGATGGATGCCTTCGAGAACCACCACACAGACGTCTTGACGAGAAAAAGTATGGCGCATGCCCATGAAATCAGGGCATCCCGAAGGCACATTCCAGTTCCTGATTTTCCAATTACAGCTGTGCCCTTGGGCGTGATTACACCACCTGTTGCTACCAAACCTGCAATGATCAAGGTGCTGGAAAGGGCCATCGTTGCGCCAGCACCAGCCGACGTGTCCACACCAACTCTTGCAGGCAAGAAACCTCTAACCAAACCTTCGTTGCTGCTTGAACCTTTTGCATACAAGGAACCTTTGAAGCAAATGCAGTGCGCAGTGAATAGCGTGAACACATATTTTCAAACTGAGGTAATGACACCTGAAAAAATGGCCAAGACGGTTATAGAAAAGATGCGTGACTTCGGCGAGGACCTGTCGGGTCTTGATGGTTTGGGACACCCAGACCTGGTTGAGGCCGTTGAAAGCGGGAAAACGATCATCATGCGCAAAGCAGACTTTCTTGGCCCAAAACCCAACGAAAAGCCGAAGAATGATTTGCTGCATAACGGCACACCCGCCGAGCAGTGGAAGGACCTTATCAATACTTCTGCACCTTTAGGGCCTGGAAAGGAGTGGGTAAATAACAAGGATGAATTGGATGGCATTGAACGCCTGGCGATTACGCCGAGTGACTGGCTAAGCGCCTATTCAGGCGTGGGTATTGATTTGCTTGGAGGAACCATCAATTCGCTTCTGAAAACTGCGAAAAATGACCCGACCTGGGATCACTTGCCCAAAGCTGTTTTCATCCACCAGTTAAGGGGTGAAACATTGGACGAACGCAAACTCAAGATCGAAGCGCTGGTTAAAAAGGTCAAAGTCACACTCCCGAATGCCATGCGCAAAAATCAGGAATTTCAGATGGTTGTGTTGACAGGGTCAGGTAAACACGGTGGGAACCATTTCTTCACGATTGCCTACAACAAACCCAATGACAACTGGATCAGCCTGAACAGCGACAGAACAGTCGACAAAGGTGAGCAGCGCTGTGAAGTGTTCTGTGAAAACGACGAGCTTGAAGAGAAATTGCTGGATGGGGTGTATGCCGTGCTTGCACCTTTCGACAATACAACACTGAAGGGAACGGAAAGCCCGGCTAGCATGCACAGGGCCTAGTGAATCAAGTGGCGGCACCTGACAAACTGACAAGGGTAATCACCACACCGTCAATGACATCATCAAGCCTTCGGTAAGGCATGATGCGGACAGAAAACCGGCGACCATCTCTTCCTGAAATCTGCTTTTCGGAAAAAGCGAGGGTGCGCAATGTTTCCTCCGCATCAGCGTTCAATTCCGGGTAATTCAAGATGTTGCTAAGGTCACTCAATGGGCGGCCCACATCACTTTCACGCAGGCTGATGATTTTCGCGGCACGTTCTGTGTAGCGGCGCACATTCAATTGTCGATCCAGAAACAGAATTGCAATTTCCGTGCTGTTCAACAGGTTTTGCATGTCACTTTGCGCCAAGGCCAGATCATCCAGCTTGGCCTGAAGCTCCGAATTGATGGTTTGCAGTTCCTCATTCATGGACTGCATTTCTTCCTTGGATGTCGTCAACTCTTCGTTGGTGGACTGCAACTCTTCATTCGTGGATTGAAGTTCTTCATTGGAAGACTGCAACTCCTCTTGCGAGGCTCGATTTTCCTCACGCAAGCGCTGATTTTCTTCCTGCTGGCGGCGCAGTTCGTCAAGAAAGTTGGCTTGGTCGGCCCCCGTGGCGGTGTCTACAAGTGATGGGCGTTGCTGCAACAAGCCTGCGTCACGAAAAACCACCATGAACATGCCGTGAAGGGCAACGGGCTCGGTCAACATTTGAACAGTGACATCCACAATCAAGCTGTCGGGGTTGTCCAATTCCACCTGCAGGCCACGCATTTCAACAGGTTCGGTTTGGCCAGCTGCTTTGCGCAAGGCATTGAACAAGGGGGCTCGAAGACCATCACGCACCATGGCATGAAAGTTCCAGTTGGCCTTGCCCGCTGCGGGCTCCAGGTATTTGCCTGTTCTGCCACTGATGTAGACAATGTCACTGTCAGCATTCACCACCACAGCTGCAGGTGAATACACTTGCAACAGCACATGGTCGGCGGCCGCCTGGAGGCTTTGGCCCGCAGGCTGATTATTCGTGTGGGTTGTTGACACGGGTCGTTCTCGACTTGAATTCAATATGGGAGGAAACGCATTCAGTAACAAATCTACACCAGAAGACTGTGAGCTGTTCCTGCGTTTGTAAAAACGCAGTTTGCTTTCAAGCAGCTCAAAAAGGTGCTCCATGTTGCCCACGGTTTCAGAACTGCCAAGCAACATCGTGCCCCAAGGGCGCAGGCTGTAGTGAAACAGGGGAAACAAGCGTTGCTGAAGCTGTGAATCAAAGTAAATCAGAAGATTGCGGCAAATCAGCAAATCCAGCCTGGTGAACGGTGGATCCAGCACAAGGTTGTGCTGGGCAAACAGCACCTTGTCGCGGATGGATTGATTTACCACATAAACCCCATCGCGCAGGGTGAAGAAGCGCTCAAGGCGGGTAGTCGATATTTGCCCGGATATGGACAAGGGATACTTTCCACGCCGTGCAAACTCGATGGCGTCCGGGCTCAAATCAGACGCAAAAATTTGCAGTTCAATTGAACGACTGGCGGGCAATCTGGACAAAGCTTCCGATAACAGCATCGCCAGCGTGTAAGCCTCTTCACCCGTGGAACAACCAGCACACCATACCCTGAATTTGTGGCCATCAGGCAACTGGTTCAACAGGGCTGGCAGTACCGAATGTTCGAGAAACTCCCACACCAAAGGGTCACGAAAAAAGCTGGTAACACCGATCAACAGTTCCTTGAACAGGAGGTCTACTTCACCGGGATTGTTCTGAAGAAATGAGGCATACAGTGCCATACCGTCCAGACCATGAACAGCAACTCGACGCTCAATTCGCCTATACAGGGTGCTTTTTTTATACAAGGCAAAATCATGTCGCGTGCGCTTGCGCAACAGGCCCAATACCTCTGTCAGTGGTGCAGTGTCGGTTTCCGGGGCATCGACAAGAGTCTCTGCACTGGTGCGAATGCCCTTTGCAAAATCAGTGATTCTGTGGGGTAGTTCTTCACACAAATCAACAACATCTACACATTTCAGATTGAGAGCACTCTGGGGCATGGAGTCAAACTGGGCCGACTCAGGTCTTTGTACAAGCGTGAAACCACCGCCACGCTTGATGGCCTGCAAACCCAGAGCACCATCTGAACCCATCCCGGACAACACCACACCGATTGCCTTGTGTTCAAACTCTTGCGCCAAGGAGTAAAACAGGACATTGACGGGTAAACGTAGACCGCCCACTTCAGTAGACTGTGCCAAATGAAGCTTTCCACCTTGTACAGTCAAATCTCGATCAGGCGGGATGACATACACGTGATCGGGCTTGATCACCTGATTTTGGTGTGCTGAAAGCACAGTCAAGGTGGTTACGCGCTGCAACAACTCCGGTAGTAGTGCTTTCTTGGTTGGATCGAGATGCTGTACCACGACATAGGCAAGACCGGAGTTGACAAGCGCATGGGTAAAAAACGTTTCCAGCGCGACGAGGCCGCCTGCAGAGGCACCAATACCTACCACCAGTGGTGTCAAATTTGATTGACCTTTGATCAAAGCTTCAGCAATTGGTCATAACTGGACAATCCGAAGAAAAAGACACCAGTGTCGGGTGAACGGGTAATCAACACCTGGATACGCTTGGGGCGCTCCTCTGCCGGCTTTAGTTCAAGCACGCAAACCTGCGGGGAACCATCAAAAGAAGGAAGTTTCAACAGGTCCTGCAATGCGTAGGCACTCAACGATGTGCAATAACTTTCAAAAACACGACCGTTGCAGGTCTTGTCCTTCAATCCGAGGAGTCTGGCGGCAGCCTGATTACTCTCCGTGATCACACCATCTTCCTTCACGACCAAATAGCCGAAAGGTGCATGTTCAAAGAGGGCCTTGAAGTGTCCCAGTTGCTTGTTGTACAGCTGTGCGCCACGTTCAAGCTCCTGGTGTTGCATTTCCAGTTCAACTTGATGCGTTTGCAATTCATGCAGCAACTTCAAACCATCCATCACGGTGTCCGGGGAGCTGGCCAAACGAAACAGCAAAGCGAGAGTGTCCGCATTGAGTGGCCACTCAGTTCCAGATGCGATCCCGATTTTTAAGCGAAAAGCAGCTTCAGCACGAAGTTGAGACCTATCTCTGGTGGTTTTTGAAGAAACAGGCATTTTGTGTCCAATACGTCAAGAGAATCTCTTTTGATGATACTCCGCATTTTCATCATGTATTCAAGTGTTTATCAGGCTTAAGGGATAAGTGTCGGGGCTGCACAATGAATCAAGGGAATACCCCCGTATTCATTCAAAGGCAATGGTATTCATCTCACCTGGTTTTCGAACTGCGCTTATACAGCTCTTCAGCCCAGGCTTTGTCAGCATTTTTAGATTGAGCTTCCTGAGTCGGCCTGACCTTGCTGGTCCGAACTACTTTTCGGGCCATGAATATGGCAATGACCAGAACCACAAATGGCCCCAACCAAAGTGCCGCATTTTCCACACTGTAAGCGGGCTTGTAAATGACAAACTCGCCGTATCTGTCCTGCATGTAACTTTTAATTTCTTCGCTTGTTTTGCCCGCGCGAATTTGCTCGGCAATTTTTTCTTTCAGATCCACAGCCAATGAGGCGTGGGAATCCGCGAGTGACTGGTTTTGGCACACCAGGCAACGCAATTCACTGGCCACTTCCTTGTATTGGGCTTTTTCAGATTGGTTCAAATCGTTCACATTCATCGCGAGGCCTCAATGGCTGGCAGTGCCATGCTTTGGAAATAATCCGTGGGTACTGGCCCAACCTGTTTGTGAATAATTGTGTTTTTTGAATTCATTAGAAATGTTTCCGGCACACCATAAACGCCCAGTTCAATCCCATATTGTCCATTCTGGTCAATCAGAACCAGGTCATACGGATTGCCATATTGGTTTAGCCATCGACGGGTATTGGCGAGGTCATCTTTGTAAGCCAAACCGACCAAACGGATTTTCTTTTGTTTGGCCAATTCGAGAAAATGCGGATGCTCGATCAAACAGGCCTGACACCATGATGCGAAAACATTCAATACCCAAGGCTGGCCGTTGAGCTCGTCAATACGCTGAAGAAGGCGGACATCAGCCACTTGCGTGGCCTCGGCTTCACTGCCCTGAAAACTGAGCACGGGCAAGACGGCAGCAGGTACAGACTTGCCAATCAGTGCAGAGGGCAGTTTTTTTGGATCAAGCCACAAACCGCGAAGCAAAAAAACACCCAGAAACAACAGAACCAGGATTGGCAAATACAGGCGGAGGCGTTTTTTGATCATGCCGACAGTCCATTCTTTTTGGGACGATAACGCCTGTCGAAAACTGTGAGCAGGCCACCAAGGGCCATGAGGGCACACCCCCACCAGATGAGATTGATCAAGGGTTTGTAATACAGGCGAACGCCCCAGCTACCCGCGCTTGTGCTGCTTTGAACCGCGTCGCCCAAGCTGATGTAGACATCAGAAAACAGGTCTGTGTGAATGGCAGCCTCCGTCATGGTTTGCTCCGAACTTTGATAACGCCGCTTCTCTGGTTCCAGCAGGTGAATCAGCGTTCCATCGCCACGCGTTAACTCGAATACACCCAATGCAGCCACGTGATTTTGTCGTTGAACGGAATCCACACCAATGAAGGTGACACGCCACGGTCCGATCTCCGTAGTTTCGCCCGGCTTCAGGACTGCATCGGTTTCGGTTTCAAAAGTTTTCACCCAACTGACACCCACCACAAACACAGCCACACCGAGGTGCGCAAGCACCATGCCCCAATAGGAAAGTGACAGACGTCGCATGCGATACAGCAGGCCACTTTGCGGAACCGAGGAACCAGCCTTGCGCGTGGCAGTGGCAGCATGTGCCAGTGTGGCCACTGCCATGAATACGGCACACACAACACCAGCAGCCCACAGCATGCTGAAATGCCCATTGATCAAAGCTGCACCCAGCAAAACCAGAAGCGCAACACCGAGCGCCACAGCACCCGGTTTGATGTATTGGGCCAGAGATGTTTCACGCCAGCGCGAATCAGGGCCCAAGGCCATCAAAAGAACAGCAGGCAGCAAAATCGGGGCGAACAAAGCCTCAAAATAAGGCTGACCCACCGACATTTTTCGGCCACCTATCACTTCGACGACCAAGGGGTACAAGGTGCCCAGCATCACAGTCACCAGAGCAGCGCTCATCAACACATTGTTGGAGAGCAAGAGGGATTCACGCCCCGTCGCCTTGAAATCGCCCCCCTGCCCCACCTCGCCTGTTTTCATGGCGTAAAGGACATATGACGAACCCACCACCAGAAACAGCAGTGCCAATATGAACACACCGCGCTCGGGGTCGGTTGCAAAGGCATGCACGGATGTGAGCACGCCTGAACGAACCAGAAAGGTCCCCAGCAGGGACAAGGCAAATGTGGTCAATGCCAGCAACAGGGTCCAGCTGCGCAGGGTGCCCCGCTTTTCGGACACGGCCAGTGAATGGATCAGAGCAGTGCCGGCCAGCCAGGGCATCAGGGATGCATTTTCAACGGGATCCCAAAACCACCAACCACCCCAACCCAGCTCGCGGTAAGCCCACCAGCTGCCCAGGGCAATACCCACCGTCAGGAATGCCCAGGCCACATTGGTCCAGGGTCGGCTCCAGCGGGCCCAGGTCATGTCAAAGCGCCCTTCAAGCAAACCAGCCACGGCGAAGGCAAAGGTCACCGCAAAACCGACGTAGCCCATGTACAGCATGGGTGGGTGGATGATCATGATGATGTCTTGCAGCAACGGGTTGAGGTCGCGCCCATCCAGAGGTGTGGGCGACAAATACTCAAAGGGGTTGCTGGCCAGCAGCAGGTACATCAAAAAGCCAACCAACACCAGTTGCAAGGTGGCAAGCACCCGAACCTTGAAACAGGCGGACACCTCAAAACGGGCCCACGCCACAGCCTGGGTCCAGGCAGCAAACATGAGCACCCAAAGCAGAAATGAACCCTCGTGAGAACCCCAACTGGCCGCGATTTTGTAAAACACCGGCAGGGCGAGGTTGGAGTTTTCCGCCACGTTGCGCACTGAAAAATCACTGACGACAAAAGAATAAATCAGACCGAGAAAGGACACGCAAACCAGGCCGAAAACCAGAAATACATTGCGTTGAACAGCAATCAACAAGGGCACTGCAGGTGCATGGGTGTACACACCTTTCACTGCACGGAAACCTGCCCATGCGCCAAATAGAGCCAACACTGTGGCCAGGGCAAGGCTGAATTGCGAAATAAATGCGATCACTGGGCAACCCCTGGTGGCATGTAATCTTCATCGTGCTTTGCCAGTACTTCCGAGGCCACAAAGGTAGTGCCATCCCATTGGCCATCGGCAACCACACCGGTGCCTTCCTTGAACAGGTCCGGCAGAATGCCGTTGAACTGGACCGGTACTTTGTTGTTCAGGTCTGTAACCACGAAGCTCACCTTGAGGGAATCGGCCTCGCGCTGAACGCTGCCCACTTCGACCATACCGCCCAGGCGATAGGTTTTTTCACCTTGCGGCACATCACCACTTAAAATTTGCGTGGGTGTGTAAAAGAAAACCAGGTTTTCATTGAACACTTTTACCAAGGCAATTCCAAATCCCAAAGCCACCACAACAATTGCAGCCAACCAGGCTGCGCGATAGGCGCGCGCATTGCTCATTCTCTTATTCATTGATCTTGCCTTCGCCCCGCAGGGCCGTGCGATTACTTCGTTGCCTTTTTCGGGCCAGTTCCGTTTTCGTTGGGCCCGCACGGTGGGCCAGAACACTGTCAAGCCCCAACACGAGCACACTACAAACCACACACAGCCAGATGGTCTGCCACGCGTCAAAATTCATCATCGAACTCCATCGAGGTAATGGCTCATGCCCAGCGCCTTTGTACAAGCAAACGCCGCGCCCTGTTCAAGACGGTGCTGGCGCACACCAACCAGAAACCCAACACACACAACCACATGCCGGTTGCGATTTCAGGGTGAATGCGATTGCCCGACATGGACACGCTGTAGCCTTGGTGCAAAGTATTCCAGAACACGACTGACAAATAGATCAGGGGAATATTGACCGCGCCAATCAGCAGGCCTATCGACACAATACGATCTGCTTTGGCCGGGTCGGTTGCCAACTGGCTCAGGGCCATCAGGCCAAGATAAATAAACAGCAACAGCAGCTCGGAGGTCATTCGCGCATCCCAAACCCAGTAGGTTCCCCAGGTGGGTTTGCCCCACAGCGCTCCAGTGACCAGTGCCAGCACCGTCATCCATGCGCCTGTGGGCAATAGCGCGCGCATCAGGACTGCAGACACATCACTGCGGTACACCCAGTTCAGCATGGCATATCCACAGGCCACCAGATACAGAAACATGGACATCCACGCTGCCGGCACATGCACATAAATGGCGCGGTACACCTCGCCTTGCTGAACATCCACAGGTGCAAGATACAAACCAGTGTACAAACCAAATGCCAGCAACAGTGCGCCCGCTGCGAGCAGCCAGACCCACAGCCAACTGGCCAGTGCGTGAAACCTGGGGGGAGATGCAAGCTGCCCAAACATAATCATTCCTGTATCAAGGCGACAAGCCTTTTGACCACCAACGGGCCCAACAAGCACAGCAGCAAGCCCAGACTGGCCAAGACAGCCAGTGGCGGAAAGGCGCTGCGCCCCATGTCATTGGCTTGACTGGCTTCAAGCCCGAATATCAACACCGGTACCAGCAAGGGCAAGGCCAACAAATACACCAACACGGCACCACCCCGGGTCAACATGACCAACAGCGCGATGAGAGCCAGCAAGGGAGTGATGGCCCACAAGCCGGCAGCCAGTGCAACGATCAACTGCAACGACTGCAAACCTGAAAGCCCAAACTGCAACGCAACCAAGCCCGTGACTGGCACCAGTACCGCGATTTGTGACAGGGTCAGGGTCAGCACGCGCACAAGCCAATAAGCACCGAGATTGTCCGGATTAAGGTGGGAAAGCCAGCGTAGCCAGCCAACCCGGTGGTCTTCAAGAAACCAGTCTTTGGCGCTCAACAAGGTGGCCAGCAACAAGCTGACCCAGACTGCCACACGGGAAAATTCGACACCAGGGTTGCCAAGACCAATTCCAAAAAAACTCAAGATCATCCAGTGAAACAAGGCGCCCCACAACAAAGCTTGCGGATTGCCCCACAGTACCGCCAGTTCACGCCGGAGCAAGACCGACAGCGGCACCATTCGTTTGAGCAGAACCGCAGACGGTGCGTTGTGGTTTGAAACGTACTCCGACAGGTTACCCGTCAGCTTACCCTTTTCAAGCAAGCCTGCCTTCAGGCAGATACCTGGCATGTGCGCCAACATCACAGCCGGGTCAACGTGTGTCGCCATGAGAACAATACCCCCAGCCTGAAAATGAGTTGCAACAGCATCGGCCAACAAGGCTTGCCCATCCACATCAAGCGCATTCAAAGGTTCGTCCAGAAGCCACACTTTGAAATGCCCAGCCAAAAGCGCACACAGGCCCAGGCGGGCGCGCTGTCCGGACGACAAGGTACCAACCCGCTCATGTTGCCAGTCGGTCAAACCCACTTTCTCGAGCAAATCGTCAAGCTGCATTTCCTTCTGGCCTGCGTGTTCAAGCACAAATTCCAGTTGTTCGCTGACCAGCAGTTCATCGCGCAAACCATATTCAGGTTTGAACAGGACAGCCTGGCCTGGCAGTGAATTGGCCATTCCCCTTAACAAGGTTGACTTGCCCACGCCATTGGCACCCCGAAGCACGTTCAACTCGCCCGGGTGTAGCATGAACTGCAAATTCTCGGCCAGCGTGACACCTGCAGCCTGCAATGTGCTGCAATGAATTTGCAAACCCTGTGTAGTCAGTTCAGCGCGCATTATGGCTTGGACGGCCGTTCAGGCAACTTCAAGCCGATGCCATTGGCCAGTTGGCTGACATCAACAGCCAAAAACCCGGACTGAATGTCGCCTAAACCGGTTTGAGCCATTCCCTGAATGGAGAGGCGGGCCTGCACATGCACAACGGCGGGCAATTGATTCACGCTGCCTTCGTCCAGAAAGTCGTTGGCCCCGATTTGAATAGACTGCTCCCCGGCCCTCAACTGAGTGACAGGCACACGGACTACCGCCAGGGGTTTGCCAGGCCCGGGTTCGGCCTTCAGGAAGACAAACAGGGCAGAGTCCACATTCATCTGGTTCAAGGCCGCCAAAGGCACATTCACCCGGACTGTGGTTAACGCGTTGGTTGCTGAAGGTTCTGCGGGCGTCTTCACCTGTGTCGCAGGATTCTTCAGGTTGGCCTGCTGAACCTGGCTGAGCAACTGCCAGTAAACCTGGGCTCTGGCCTGGTCACCCGCTTGCTCGGCAGCGCTGGCCGCCAAAGCCAGGGCTTTCTCGTGACGAGGGTCGCTTTGCAAGGCAGCTGCGATGTATTGTTCTGGTTCCCCCGCCAGTTGGCGGCCCTGAACCATTGCAGTCATGTCTGCCAGATCAGCCAGAATGTCGGGGTGACCCGGGGTCAATTCCAGTGCTTTTTTCAAGGCATCGGCACTTTCGGTGAAATTGGACATGGATGCGTGGGTGCGTGCCAGCAACACCCAACCACGCAAATCGTCTGGCTGTTGGGCAAGCCTTTCTTTCAAGCCCCCCAAACGGTCTTCGAGACTGGCGCCATCACCGGGATGCCCGGCCGTTGCTGCTACGGCTTGTTCTGCAGTTGGACCCGTGCTGGCCTGGCTGCCAATTTCAGGCCAGGTCAATGCGCCGGGATGCATGGCACCCACCAGATAGGTAAACAACACGGCAGTGGCCAACACACCGGCCACAAAGCCAGGAATACCCAACGGCAAAGCGTTGGCCAAAGATTGGATGGAAGGGGCACCGGATTCCGCCATGTGCGGTTTGCTTTCAATGGCCATGGCCTGCCAATTCTCGATCAGGGTTTTTTTCCCTTGATCATCCAGCATGGGATCATTCTCGATTTCTTGCCGCCGATCGATAAATGCGCGCCATTCTGGACTGTTGGCATGATTGGCCTGCTCAGGTGAGGCTTTCAGCACATTGGAATCAAAAAAACCACTCCATGACCGATAGATAGAAAAAGCGAGAAAAAACAGGAAGATAAAGCCGACAAATGCCACACTTAGACTCAATTGTTATCCCCCAGACATGAAGTAGGGATACTAACATTTCGGAGGATGACGTAACATTACCTAATATTCCGAAATCAGCATAAACCCTGAGCAGTATCCTTTCTGAAGTTCGCCACGGCGCAAAAACATGATTCAGGACAACCTGTTCAACTACAAACGTTTCGTTTTCCTGAAATGGGCATTGCTGCTTACCCTCGTTTCCACGTTTGCTTATCTGATTGACCAACCCGCGATCCATGCCAATGGTGGAACCTGGCTGGGCTACACACTGGGTACGGTTGGCGCACTGCTGATCCTTTGGCTGATGTGGTTTGGCGTGCGCAAACGCCAGTACAACAATCAGTCGGGCAATTTGCGGGGTTGGGTTTCAGCCCATATTTACCTGGGCCTGTCGCTGGCCGTGGTGGCCACTTTGCATGCAGGCTTTCAGATCGGCTGGAACATCCATTCGCTGGCTTATATCCTGACATTGACGACGATTGGTACCGGCGTGTGGGGTCTTGGTTTTTACCTGCGTTACCCGGCAGAGATGTCTAATGTTCTGAACCGACAAAGTCCGGAACAAATTGTGACGCAGATTGAATCCCTGGACCGTGAAGCGTCAAAACTGGTCAAGAACGCCAACGAGATGGTTGGACGCATGGTATCGCTTTCACTGAAACAGGGTATTTTTCAAACTCGTGCCAATCAACGCAGCGGGAAGGTGAAAAACTGCGACACCGACAAAGCGGTGCAGTTTTTGCAAACCGAAATCACCAAGGCAGACAACCTTTCGCCAATCTACATGAACCAGGTGCAACGTTTGCGAGCCTTGAAACAATTGCGCCGGTATTACCACATGCGTTACTGGCTTGAATTGTGGTTGGCCATTCACGTACCCTGCTCCTTCGGATTATTGGCCGCACTGATCGCACACGTGTTGTCTGTATTTATTTACTGGTAAGTACAAAAATGGCCGAAAAAGAACAAAGCCTACTTGAACGTGAGCAAAAGGCGCTGCAAAGGCCACTGGGATTGAAACGCCCTTTGTCCTGGATCTTTTTTTTACCGATGCTACTGGCTTTCCTTGTATCACCTTGGGTTGCAATGCAATCGCCCGAGTTGTTTGGCCTGGAAAAAATGGGCGTGGCCGAAAAAGCGCAACAGGTCAGGTACGACAGGTTACCCGTGAATGCACACCCTGCCCTTCAAAGTGACTCGCTTGCTCAAGTCAGAAACACCACTGCAATGTCGCTTGATTCGATCTGGAACCCGGGCCCATTGGCCTCTCCTCACTCGAACCTCGAGGGCGATTGCCAAGCCTGCCATGCAGGGGATTTCTCACGCGTCAAGGATGAAAGCTGCACGGCATGCCACAGCAACATGGGTTTGCACGTGAGCGAGAAAACGCAGCCTGACACCTCTTTTGAAGAGGGTCGGTGTGCGAGTTGCCACAGAGACCACAAGGGTCGTGAAAGCCTTGCCGAGCAAAACAAGCATTTCGTGGGAGCGGATTGCGCAGATTGCCACAAGAACATTAAATCAGTGGCCCCAAAAACCGACACCTTGGCAGTTGCCGACTTTGCAGGTGACAGGCACCCTGCTTTCAGAATTACAGTGGCCACCGGACCAGAGTCCAGCGATTTGCGAAGAATTCGCATGGTGGCCAATACGCCTGTGGTTGAAAAAACCAGCTTGAAATTTCCCCACGATGTTCACCTGGACCCCAAGGGCATAGACAGCCCTTTGAAGAAAGTGGTGATGCAATGCTCAAACTGCCATGAGCCTGCTGACACCAAAACAGGATTTAAGCCATTGAGCATGGAAAACCATTGCCAGGAATGCCACAAGCTGAGTTTTGAACCGGCCATGCCGGATCGTCAGGTGCCACACGGTCCGGTGAATGCCGTACTGAGCACAGTGGAGGAATTTTACAGTTACCTGGCATTGCACCCTGAAGAACGCAACAAAGTGAATGCTCAACGCGCTGTGCTGCGCGCGCGCCCGGGCGAGAAGGAACCCAACCGATCCAATCTGGCGAACTTGAGCGGGAACCCGCGTGCACAAGCTGCGTTTGCAACCGTTGAGCTGTTTGAAAACACGGCTTGTGCGGTATGTCACGAAGTAAAAGCCAAGCCGGGTTTGGGCAACACCAAAACCTCTGGTGCGCGCATGCCACAGTACGAGATCGCGGAGTTGAACCCGGCCCACCCCTGGATGCCAATGGCAAAGTTTGATCACAAGGCGCATGAATTTGAAAGTTGCGACAGTTGCCACAAGGCGAACAAGTCAGACAAAGCCAGTGATGTGCTGATGCCGGCCATTGATGGCTGCCAAACCTGCCATGCAGGCAGCAAGCCAGTGTTGAACAAAGTGCAGTCCAATTGCGGTGTGTGCCACGAGTACCACATCCACAACAAAGAAGTGGCGGCGAAGTAAGTGCCAGCTAACGCAGTATCTTGAGCAGACAGACCCGAAGTGAACCGGGAATTTGCACCCTTGCGAATTCGTTGAACTACAAAAAATGAGCGAGTACGAAGTCAATGCACAAACGGGCTATAACTGGCAACACAAAACTCAATCGAATCGCCATGGGCGTAGCGGTTTGTCTGGCTGCTCCATTCATATTGATTTCATGCGGGGGTGGTGGGGGCGGGGGAAGCGCGTCCGCGCCCAGTTTCAATATTGAACCGCTTGGTACACAAAACCTGTCTGCCGCCGAAGTCGATGACATTGTGGCCCGCGCAGTGCAAGCTTCCATTTCACGCGGTGTCCAATCCACCATTGCCATCACCGACCGGGTTGGCAATGTGCTGGCTGTGTACCAAATGAATAACGCGGCACCCAACACGACCATCACAAGTGGCCTGCCGGGTGCCAATGGAAATGGGCTGGATGGATTCACCCCTGTACCCAGCACACTTGCAGCCATTGCCAAGGCTATTACCGGGGCTTACCTGTCCTCCACGGGCAATGCGTTCAGCACACGCACCGCCAGCCAGATCGTGCAAGAGTTTTTTCAACCTGGCGAGCGTGGCCAACCTAGTGGCCCTCTGTATGGTGTGCAATTCAGCCAGCTACCCTGTTCGGATTTGAATGTGTGGCTGTCCCAAAGCAACAGTATCGGACCCAAGCGTTCTCCGCTCGGTTTGTCGGCTGATCCGGGTGGCTTTCCGATTTATCAGGAAGGGCGGGTAATCGGTGGCATTGGTGTGATTTCATCCGTTAATGCCGGCACCAACGGCATTTATGGTCTTGATCGAGACATCCTGACCAGTGAAACGGATCTAGAAGAAGAAATCGCATTTGCAGCACTCAGCGCTACTTTTCGTGCACCTGAAGCAATCCGGGCCAACCGCATTACTGCCAACGGCCAAACATTCCAGTTTTCAAACACCACTCCGGCTGTAGCCGGCTTGGCACCCCTGGCTGGAAATGGCAACTACGTCGCAGTGGCAGGTTACAAGACGGCCGCCAATTCCATTGCCGGTACTTCTTATGGCACAACCCAATCCGGATACGTGGCCACCAGCAACCCGGCCTTCAACGGCTTGGACACATTTACCTTAATCACCAACCCGGCTGACAACACCGCAGTGCGTTTCCCACCCACCGCAGGCAGCAACCTGACACAAGCGGAAGTTCAGAATATTCTTGCTGAAGGAATGAAAACAGCGAATCGGGCACGAGCCCAGATTCGTTTTCCGTTGGGCGCTGCTGCACAGGTGACTGTCAGTGTGGTGGACACGGATGGGGATGTGCTTGGTCTGATTCGTTCTTCTGATGCACCAATTTTCGGTACCGATGTCTCGGTGCAAAAGGCGAGGTCAGCACTGGCCTTTAGCTCAGCGCAAGCCCTCACCGATTTTTCTGCAATTGACAATGGTCAACATGCTGCATTTGCCACGGCCATGAACAGCTTTTTTACCCAAAGCGCCAACGTGTTGAATGGAACGGCCGCTTTTTCTGCACGCGCCATTGGCAATGTGCACCGCCCCTACTTTCCAGACGGTGAAGAGGGCAAACCCAAAGGCCCGCTTTCATCGCCTTTGGCCAGCTGGAGCCCATTCAACGTGGGCTTCCAATTGAATGTGGTGACCACCAAGGTGCTGGGCACATTGGGTGCGCCTGTACGTACTGTGGTAGGTGGAAACCAGTTCGCGCCTGACCCAAGCCAGACCTGCGTGGACGACACCAACATTCCGGCGGGCAGACAAAACCGCTTTGCCAATGGCTTGCAGATTTTCCCAGGTGGCTTTCCAATTTACAAAGGTGACACGCTTGTGGGTGCAGTGGGCGTATCTGGCGACGGTGTGGACCAGGACGACATGATTGGCTACCTGGGTGTACTCAACGGCGCAAATGCGGTGGGCAGCGCCATGCGCCCATTCCCGTCCACCTTGTTGACAGCCAATGAACTGTCGAATTCAGGTGAATTCCTGAAGTATGTTCAGTGTCCGCAAACCCCGTTCAATGACAGCAGTGCGCAAAATGTGTGTCCAGCTCCATGAACAAAAAACTCTTTCACCTGCGTATGAGACCTCTGGTTGCTGGACTGATCATTGCAGGGCTGGTGCCCTTGCCCGCATGGGCGCAGATACGGGCCGACATTCGACCCAGTCTGGTTGCGCAACTCGGTCAAACCGTTGAAAAAGTCAGCCGCAAAGTGGCGGGCATTCCTGAAGTGACAGAGCTCGAAAACGCAGAACGTCCTTTGGTCATGCTTCAGGTGTTCGAGAACCGCAGCGTGGTTTACGCAAAACCTGATAAAGACTCCAGGGCGATTGGCGAGTTCTTCAAAGGTCAACTGCTTGACGCGTTTGAGGAAAAAAATGGCTGGTATCGAATTCGCATTCAGGACAGTCTGCTGGGAAGTACCGATGGCTGGATACAACAAGGCAGCGGCCAGTTTGGCGAGCAGGCCCTGGGCGTGTTTGCACCCCGCGCTTTTTCCGCAGATGTGTTGATGGAACAACCCGGCACGGGTATTCGGCCTTCACACAATGCAACCCCAGGGGTTTTGCCGCAAAAGGCAGAGGTTCAAACGCAGCAGGTTCAGCGTGCCATTCCTGGCCGCGACACACCCATCGCCCCGCGCGATGTGGCCATACCCGTAATTGACCCCAGCCAAGTGCCGCCGCCGCAACCCAACCTGCCCCGTGAAACCGTGGCTGTGCCCGACCGCTGGCGCATCATGCAGTCACTGGGGTTCAAGTTTCCGCTGTTCGACCCTTACAACCAGAACGTGATCAAGGGTGACTTGCCCGTGTTGCAAGACACACTGGGCCCCGACTGGTTTTTCAACCTGGGTGTGATTGCCGACACCCTGTACGAGCAACGCAATTTCCCGGTACCCGTGCCGCCAGCGACTTCAACAACCGGTGGGCAAGCGAATATATTTGGCAATGGCGACCAGTCCATTTTTGCCCACAACCTGATTGTCAGTTTGTCCCTGACCAAGGGCAACACCACCTTCAAACCGCCAGATTACGAATTCCGCCTGACACCCGTGTTCAACTACACCGATGTGCGGGTGAATGAAGACAGATTGCTGAAAATTGCTTCCTCATCCGGCGAAGTCCGCCGGGAAGGTTTTGTGGGTATTCAGGAAGCGTTCGTGGACGTGCACTTGCGCAATGTATCCGATCGCTACGACTTCGACAGCCTGCGCGTGGGCATTCAACCTTTCATCAGCGACTTCCGGGGCTTTTTGTTTCAGGACCTGCCCATGGGCATTCGCCTGTTTGGCAACAGAAACAACAACATTTACCAGTACAACCTTGGCTATTTCAAACGGGTCGAGAAAGACACCAACAGCGGTCTGAATGACATTCGCCAGGACCTGCGCGATGATGATTTCTTCGTGGCCAACCTGTATCGGCAAGACTTTCCATTCCTCGGCTTTACCAGCCAGGTGTCCTATATTCACAACCGCAATGATGAAGATGGCGAACGCTATTTCGATGCCAATGGTTTTTTGGCGCGCCCATCTTCATTGGGTGACCAAAAACCCTTTGCCTACCACGTGGACTATTTCGGTTTGAGCGGTGACGGCCACTACGGCCGCCTGAACATCACCACCTCCACCTACTACGCCACAGGCAAAACCGACCGCCACCCGCTTGCTCAGCGCGAACAAGACATTGACGCGTTTTTCCATGCCACGGAAGTGTCGCGTGACTTTGACTGGTTCAGGCTTCGCGGCAGCTTCCTGTATGCCTCGGGCGATGAAGACCCGTTCGACGGCAAGGCAGAAGGCTTTGACGCCATATTCGAAAACCCCCAATTTGCAGGTGCCGACACCAGCTTCTTCATCCGCCAGAATATTCCCTTGGTGGGCGGCGGCGGCGTGGCCTTGTCGGGTAGAAATGGTGTATTACCCTCACTTCGATCCAGCAAGGAACAGGGGCAATCCAATTTCATCAACCCAGGCCTGTTGCTGGTGGGCATTGGTGCCGATATAGATGTGCTGCCCGAACTGCGTTTGATAGCCAATGTGAACAAGCTGGAATTCGAGAACACCAATGTGTTGGGTGTTTTGCGCCAGCAACGACCGCCTTCAACCGACTTGGGCATTGATGCGTCAGTGGGCTTTCAATACCGCCCCTTCTTTTCGCAAAACATTGTGGTCAACGGGTCGTTTGCAAAGTTGTTGCCGGGCAAAGGTTACAAGGAATTGTTTCCGGATGACAAAGATCCCTATTCCTTTTTGTTCAACGTCATTTTCAGTTTCTAATGCAGGTTGCGTGTTGATGAATTCAAGGAATAGCCGCGCTGAAAAACCCCAAGCTGCCAAACCGACCGGTTGGCAGGCGTGCTTCCGTGTGCTGGCTCTTGAAACACTGGTTTTTGCAGCACTGGGCTTGGCCATGGCGGTTGGTACAAACAGCGTGGCACAGGCCGCAGGCGAAAAAGTTCCCCAGAAAAGCTACACCATGGCGCCCAATGCGCCTGAACGGCAAACCGCGCAACAGGCCTTCGAAAAAACTGAAGGCTGCATGAGTTGCCACACCCAAACCGACGAACACACCATGCACGCCAACCCCGGTGTGGTGCTGGGTTGTACCGATTGCCATGGTGGTGATGCCACTGTGAAATGGAATGGCCCCGAGCAGAAACAGGGCACCTTGGCTTACGATCACACCCGCGCAGCGCGAGAAAAAGGATTTGCCCCTGAGTACCGCGCGGCGCTGGACAAAGCCCACATTGCCCCGCAAAACGAAAAGTTCTGGAACTACCCATCTTCGGCCAACCCGAAACGGTCGTACGCGAAGCTGAACAAAGAGCACCCCGCCTACATCCGCTTTATCAATCCCGGTGACTTGCGCGTTGCGCGCGAAGCCTGTGGTTCATGCCACCTGCCGATCATTCAGGCGCAGGAACGCAGCCTGATGAGCACCTCTGCCATGCTGTGGGGTGGTGCTTCTTACAACAACGGCATTTTGCCCTACAAGCGTTATATTCTCGGTGAGGCTTACACACAAGACGGACAACCTGGCCTGCTGAAAAACCCGGTTGATGCGAACAACAAGCTGTTTGTACACAAAGGCATTTTGAACCAGCTTGCACCGCTGCCAGCCTGGGAAACCACGCCACCCGGCGATATCTTCAGGGTGTTTGAACGTGGTGGGAAAGTCATCAACAGCATTTTCCCCGAGGTGGGCCTGCCCAACGTGCTGGGGCAAATTCAGCGGCTGGATGAACCTGGGCGCCCGGACATCAAACAATCCAACCGTGGACCCGGCACCGGCCAGCGCATTGCCGTGCCCTTGATCAACGTGGCCAAAACCCGTTTGAACGACCCTCACCTGTGGTTCCTGGGTACCAGTGAACAACCGGGCGATTATCGGTCTTCAGGATGCACCGGTTGCCACACGGTGTACACCAACGACCGCGATCCAAGGCATGCAGGCCCCTATGCCAAGTTCGGGCACGATGGCACCACGCAAACCATAGACCCCACCATTGCCAAGAATGAAAGCGGCCACCCGGTGAAACATGAATTCACCCGCGCCATTCCCAGTTCGCAGTGTATGACCTGCCACATGCACCAGCCCAACGTGTTTGTGAACAGCTATTACGGCTACATCATGTGGGATTACGAAAGCGATGCCCCCCACATGTGGCCGGAAAAACAGCGCTACCCGAGCGATTCGGAAATGCGTGAAATCCTGGACCGCAACCCTGAAGAAGCTGCAGTGCGCGGCAAGTGGAGCGACCCGGAATTTCTCAAAAATGTATCCACGCTGAACAGCAAGCTGAAAGACACCCAGTTTGGCGATTACCACGGCCACGGCTGGAATTTCCGTGCCGTGTTCAAGCGCAATCGCAAAGGCGCACTGCTGGATGCGCAGGGCAACACAGTTTCTGACGACGACCCCAAGAAGTTCGACAAGGCCGTGCATTTAAGCTCCATTCATCTGGATGTGGGCATGCACTGCGTGGATTGCCATTTTGCACAAGACATGCACGGCAACGGTCACATTTATGGTGAAGTGGCCGCCGCAGTGGAAGTGGATTGCGCAGACTGCCATGGCACCGCCACCAAGTACCCCACCCTGCGTACCAGCGGTCCTGCTTCGCCCCCAGGTGGCACAGACCTGACGCAACTGCGCACCCAAGACGGCCGCAAACGGTTCGAATGGCGCGATGGCAAGTTGTTCCAGCGCGCAGCACTTGACCCTGAAAAAGAATGGGAAATGAGCCTGGTGAAAGACAACATGAACCCGGCCCACCCCGATTACAACGCCAAGTCTGCACGCGCAAAATTGATGGGAGCAGGCGCTGAAGGGCAAGATGGCAAATGGGGCCCGGGCGTGAAAGAACTGGCCCATGACAACGACAAGATGACCTGCTTCACCTGCCACCTCAGCTGGACCACCAGCTGTGCCGGTTGCCACTTGCCCATTCAGGCCAACTGGAAAACAGAACGACTGCATTACGAGGGCGGTGAAACCCGCAATTACGCCACCTACAACCCACAGGTTGCGCGCGACGACATGTTCCAGCTGGGCGTGCATGGCCCCGTGAAGGGTAACCGGATTGCGCCGATTCGTTCAAGCTCGGCCCTGGTGCTTTCCTCCATGAATACCAATCGGGAACGCATTTACATTCAGCAGCCACCGATTGCTGCAAGTGGATTTTCCTCTCAAGCCTTCGCCCCGCACTACCCGCACACCGAACGCAAGGAAGAAACAAAAACCTGCACCGATTGTCATTTGTCCCGCGACGATGACAACAACGCCATCATGGCGCAGCTGCTTTTGCAGGGCACCAACTTCGTGAACTTCGTGGGCTTCAATGCCTGGCTGGGCGGCAGTGAACACATTGCTGCAGTTACTGTCACCGAATGGGATGAACCTCAGGCCGTGATTGGCAGCTACCTGCACAAATACGCCTACCCCGACTATTATCAAAATCATCTGAACCGCAAGCGCGAACTGGCCGACACGGCGGTACCTGCCCTGATGGACCACAGCACCAAGGGCGTGGCAAGCTGCATCCAGCTGCGTGGTGAATATGTGTTTGTGGCCGAGGGCAAAGGCGGCTTCCGCGCCTACGACGCAGCCAGTGTGGCCAACAAGGGCTTTGGCCAGCGTGTCATCACGGCTCCCTTCAGCCCGCTGGGGCATGACACCTATGTGCCCACCAAAAACGCCACCTGCATGGCGCTTCCGACCAACCAGAACATCAACCCCGATCGCAACCAAGGCGCCTTGATGCGCATCACC
>JAIXTE010000118.1 GCA_027484315.1 Burkholderiales bacterium
CAGGTTCTGTAAAAGACCGCCCGGCGATCTCCATGATCAAGCATGCTGAGGCACGTGGAAATATCAAGCCTGGCGACACCTTGATCGAAGCCACCTCTGGTAACACTGGAATTGCACTGGCCATGGCCGCTGCCATTCGTGGTTATCGCATGGTGCTGATCATGCCGGAACACCTCAGCATTGAGCGCCGTCAAACCATGCGGGCCTTTGGTGCAGAAATTGTATTGACGCCCCAGAAAGGTGGAATGGAGTATGCCCGCGACTTGGCTGAGCAAATGCGCGATCAGGGCAAGGGTGTGATTCTTGACCAGTTCGCCAACGAAGACAACCCGCTGGCGCACTTCGAAACCACTGGGCCTGAAATCTGGCGGGACACTGCCGGCAAGGTCACCCACTTTGTCAGCGCCATGGGTACTACAGGTTCCATCATGGGTGTGTCGCGTTATTTGAAAAGCCAAAACCCGAATGTACAAATTATTGGGGCTGAGCCTAGTGAGGGGTCTCAAATTCCCGGCATTCGCAAATGGCCCCAGGAATACCTGCCGAAGATTTACAAACCTGCTGGCGTAGACCGCGTGGTGCAGGTCACCCAGCTTGAAGCTGAGGAAATGGCGCGAAAAATGGCCGCAGAAGAGGGCATTTTCTGCGGTATTTCAGCGGCGGGTGCTGCGCACATCGCCCTGAAAATTGCTGAAGAAGTGGAAAACGCCACCATCGTGTTCATTGTGTGCGACAGGGGCGACCGTTACCTGTCCACAGGGGTGTTTCCGGCTTAGTTAAAACTCAGTCCAGCATCTGCTTTCTAAGTGCCAATGCCTCGCTCAACTCCAGTACGGCATTGGCATAGAAAGAGCTGCGGTTGTAACGGGTCACCACGAAGAAATTTTGGCCGCCCACCACGTAGGCGGATTCGCCTTCGCCGCGAACAAGCTCAATCAAAGCCAGCTTTTCATCGGGCAGGGTGTCGCCATTCAGCTTCAAGCCTTTTTGCTGCATCGCAGCCGCTGTGAAAGTGGGCACAATGTCGGGCACAAGCAGTTCAGCAAGGTTGTCTGCGTGTTCAATGTCGACAAGCACACGCGTGGCTTTGCCATTTTCCCAGCCGTGAACCTTCAGGAAATTGGCTACGCTGAAAATGGCGTCCTTCCTGCTGTGAAACAAGTCAACAATGCCATCGGCATCGCCATCCACCGCGAAGTTACTCCAGGAACTGGGCATAAATTGCCCTAAACCTATTGCGCCAGCATACGAGCCTTTTACCTCCAGCGCATCCAGGTGTGTTTTGTTGCACAGTGCAATAAAGGCTTCCAGTTCGCTGAGGAAAAAACCTGAACGGTCTTTTTGACCTCCAGGGTAGGCAAAGGCCAATGTGGCCAGTGAATCCAGCACGCGGTAGTTGCCGATGTGTTGTCCATAAATGGTTTCCACACCAATAATCGCGACGATCACTTCTTGCGGAATGCCGTATTTTGTTTCGGCCTGCTTCAGGGTTTCCAGATTCTCGTTCCAGAATTCAACGCCCTTGCGAATTCGAATGGGTTCGACAAAGCGGCTGCGGTAGGTGTCCCAGTTGCGCACACCCTTGGTTTTCGGGGGTTTTACCGCCTGTATTACTTTGGGCAGCAGTTCCGCTTGCGCGAGCAAGGCCAGGGTGTCTGCCACTGCAATACCGTCTTTCTGTTGAAGGCGTTGGGCCATCGCAGTGGCCGCTTCCTTGTTCACAAAATTCACCCGAGTGGTGTCTTGGGCATGTGCCGCTTGAGTGTAAAGCGTTGAGCTGATTAGAATGGAGGCAATGGATATAACAAGTCTGCGAGCAGTTTCAAAAGGAATCAGCATGTCCGGTATTTGGGTAGTCAAAGGTGGCAGGTACAAGCCCTGTGTGCTTTTGGTATTGTTGACAGGTCTTGGCCCCACTATAACCCAGCATTTGCCTGTGGATTGGGCCTGAACCATGACCACAGCCTATATTTCCCATGCCGATTGCACCCTGCACAATCCAGGGTTGGGTCACCCTGAAAGCATGGCCCGCTTGAAAGTGATTCAGCAAAAGCTTGAGTCGTCAGAATTGTGGCCTCGCCTGGTGCATTGTGAAGCTCCCGAGGCGCCTTGGTCGGCTGTCACTGCTGTGCACACGCCTGCTTATGTTGAAAGCATCAAGGCGCGTTTCCCCTTGAAGCGCAACATCGACATTGATGGCGACACCACTTTGTCCGAGTTTTCTCTGGATGCAGCCCGCCGGGCGGCGGGGGCTTGTGTGCATGCTGTTGACCTGGTCATGGCGCATGCGGTGAACAATGCTTTCTGTGCGGTCCGTCCACCCGGCCACCATGCCTGTGTAGATCGCGCGATGGGATTTTGTGTGTTCAACAATGTGGCCATTGCTGCCCAGCATGCCATTGATGCGTATCGATTGGAACGTGTGCTGATTGTTGATTTTGACGTGCACCATGGCAACGGCACCGAGAATGCATTTGCCAATAACCCCAAGGTGTTGATGTGCAGCATTTTCCAGTCGCCGCTTTACCCGTTCAGCGGTGGCCTGGATGTGGCTGACAACATGGTCAATTGTCCCATTCTGCCCGGTGGTGGTCGCGAGGAAATCAAGCAGGCCATTCAAACCCACTGGGTCGATGCGATCGACCGGTTCAAACCTCAACTGGTGCTTGTTTCGGCCGGGTTTGATGCGCATGAAAGCGACCCCCTTGCAGACCTTCAGTTGACAACGGAAGATTACGGCTGGATCACGGGTTTTCTCAAGCGGGTGGCCGAGGAATATTGCGATGGCAAACTGGTCAGTACGCTGGAAGGTGGTTATGAACTGGAGGCACTGGCAGATTCAGTCTACGCCCATGTTGATGCCTTGATCGGTTGAAAAATGAATCAACCCGTTGAGGCGAAATTGGCTGATTCTGTCAATTCCTTGCCTCGACAGAACGGCCCTTAGAGTGTAGACTCTATGAAAAATCGAACGATCGTGCGTTTTTTATAAAAACGCTTCGTATAATCCAATCATCTATTCTCCAATTTCAACAAAAGGGATGGCTTGCATGAAGATCCTGGTACCCGTTAAACGCGTAGTCGATTACAACGTCAAAGTCCGCTGCAAAAGCGATGGTTCTGGCGTAGATATTGCCAACGTTAAAATGTCCATGAACCCCTTCGACGAAATCGCAGTTGAAGAAGCCACGCGCCTGAAAGAAGCTGGTGTGGCCACTGAAGTGATTGCCGTCAGCTGCGGCGTTGCCCAGTGCGTGGAAACTTTGCGCACGGCTGCCGCCATTGGTGCCGACCGCGGCATTCTGGTTGAAACCGACGTGGAGCTGCAGCCTTTGGCCGTGGCCAAAATCCTGAAAGCCATTGTTGAAAAAGAAGGCATTGACCTGGTCATCATGGGCAAACAAGCCATTGACGACGATTGCAATCAGACCGGCCAAATGCTGGCTGCGCTGGCTGACATGCCCCAAGGCACATTCGCCTCCAAAGTGGTTGTTGAAGGCGGCAAAGTCAACGTGACACGTGAAGTGGACGGCGGTCTGGAAACAGTGAGCCTGAGCTTGCCAGCGGTTGTGACAACTGACTTGCGCTTGAACGAGCCACGTTATGTGACCCTGCCCAACATCATGAAGGCCAAGAAAAAACAGATCGACACCATCAAGCCCGCTGATTTGGGTGTAAACGTTGATCCACGCATTAAAACCCTGAAAGTGAGCGACCCGCCCACACGTTCAGCCGGTATCACCGTGCCCGATGTGGCCACGCTGGTAGACAAGCTGAAGAACGAAGCGAAAGTGATCTAACACAGGGAATATAGGAGCACAAATCATGTCAGTACTCGTTATTGCAGAACACGACAATCAAAGCATCAAGCCCGCCACGCTGAACACCATCGCTGCGGCCCAGAAAATTGGTGGCGACATCCACGTGCTGGTTTCCGGCAAGGGTTGTGGCGCTGCTGCTGAACACGCTGCCAAGGCAGTGGGTGTGGCCAAGGTCTTGGTTGCCGATTCCGATTCACTGGGTGACCAGTTGGCAGAAAACCTGTCTGCGCAAATTTTGGCCGTGGCCAGCGGCTACAGCCACATCTTGGCACCGTCCACCAGCGTGGGCAAAAACGTGTTGCCACGTGTTGCCGCCAAGCTGGACGTTGCACAGATTTCCGACATCATTAGCGTTGAAAGTGCAGACACATTCACACGCCCAATTTATGCGGGTAACGTCATCGCCACGGTTCAGTCTTCCGACTCAACCAAAGTGATCACAGTGCGTACAACCGCATTTGATCCAGTTGCTGCTGTTGGTGGTTCCGCCGCCATTGAAAACCTGAGTGCTGCTGCCGATTCCGGCAAGTCCACATTTGTAAGCCGCGAAGTGGCCAAGAGCGACCGTCCTGAGTTGACAGCCGCAGGCACCATCATTTCCGGCGGTCGTGGCATGGGCTCTGCTGAAAACTTCAGCGTGCTGAACCCATTGGCTGACAAGTTGAATGCTGCCATTGGCGCATCACGCGCTGCAGTGGATGCAGGCTATGCACCCAACGACTGGCAGGTTGGCCAAACCGGCAAAATCGTGGCGCCCCAGTTGTACATGGCTTTCGGTATTTCCGGTGCCATTCAGCACTTGGCTGGCATGAAAGACAGCAAAGTGATTGTGGCTGTCAACAAAGATCCCGAAGCACCAATTTTTGGTGTGGCCGATTACGGTCTGGTGGGCGACCTGTTTGAGGTTGTGCCCCAATTGACCGAAAAACTGTAAGCAATCAAAACACGCAAAGCTGTATCAGGAGACGACAATGAGTTACAACGCCCCAGTCAAAGACATGATGTTTGTGTTGAAGGAATTGGCAGGTCTGGATCAGGTATCCCAGTTGCCCGGTTGTGAAGACGCAACCGAGGAAACCGTGGATGCGGTTCTGAACGAGAACGCGAAGTTCACCAGCGAAGTGGTTGCCCCATTGAACTGGTCGGGCGACGTGGAAGCCGCCAACTGGAAAGACGGCGTTGTAACCACAGCCAAAGGCTTCAAGCAGGCTTTCAAGGCATTTGGTGAGCAGGGCTGGCAAGGTCTGCAGCACCCTTCTGAATTTGGTGGTCAGGGCTTGCCCAAGCTGGTGGCAACACCTTGCATGGAAATGGTCAACGGCGCCAACCTCAGCTTTGCGCTGTGCCCCCTGTTGACCGACGGTGCGATTGAAGCACTGTTGGTGGCAGGTAGCCAGGAACAGAAAGAAACTTATTTGCCCAAAATGATTTCCGGCGAATGGACCGGCACCATGAACCTGACCGAGCCACAAGCCGGTTCAGACCTGGCCATGGTTCGTTCCAAGGCCGTGCCGCAGGGTGATGGTACTTACCGCATTTCCGGCCAGAAAATTTACATCACTTACGGTGAACACGACATGGCCGAGAACATCGTCCACCTGGTGTTGGCCCGTACCCCTGATGCGCCTGAAGGCGTGAAGGGCATCAGCCTGTTCGTTGTTCCCAAGTTCCTGGTGAATGGCGACGGTTCTTTGGGCAAGCGCAACGACGTGTACTGCGCATCCATCGAACACAAGCTGGGCATCAAGGCCTCACCAACAGCCGTGCTGTTGTATGGCGATGACAAGGGCGAAGTGGGCAAGGGCGCAATCGGCTACCTGGTTGGTGAAGAAAACAAGGGCCTGCAGTACATGTTTGTGATGATGAACGCAGCTCGCTTCCAGGTGGGTGTGCAGGGCATCGGTGTTGCCGAGCGTGCCTACCAGCAGGCTGTGCGTTACGCCAACGACCGTGTTCAGTCACGTCCCGTTGATGGTTCCGCCAACGAAGCCGTGGCCATTATCAACCACCCCGATGTCAAGCGCATGTTGATGAGCATGCGTGCGCAAGTGGAAGCAGCACGTGCAATGGCCTGCGTGGCTGGTGCCGCTTACGATGCAGCACACTTTCACTCAGACGAAGCAACCCGCAAGCAGAACATGGCCGTTTACGAGTTCATGGTGCCGCTGGTCAAGGGCTGGTCTACAGAGATGAGCATTGAAGTCGCATCCACCGGCGTGCAGGTTCACGGCGGCATGGGCTTCATTGAAGAAACAGGTGCAGCGCAGTACTACCGCGATGCCAAGATTCTGACCATTTATGAAGGCACGACCGCCATTCAGGCCAACGACCTGGTGGGCCGCAAAACTTCACGCGATGGCGGTGCCATGGTGAAAGGCCTGTGCGCTGAAATTGCACGCACAGTAGCTCACTTGAATGAGTCTGGTTCTGTTCATGCAAAGGCTGTAGCAGCCCGCCTGGATGCGGCCCGTGCTGCGTTCCTGGACACAGCACAGTTCGTGGTGGACAACATGAAAGGCAATCCCAATGCGGTGTTTGCGGGTTCAGTGCCTTATTTGAAGCTTGCGGGCACAACCGTGGCCGGTTGGCAAATGGCCCGTGCCCTGTTGGCCGCTGAAGCCAAAATCAAGGCCGGTGAAACAGACAGTTTCTACAGCGACAAGATTTTGACTTCACGCTTCTTCGCTGACCACGTACTGAATGCAGTACCTGGCCTGCGCGACAGTATCGTCAATGGTTATCAAGCCGTGACAGAAATGGCTGTTGCCAATTTCTAAATCGCTTTGATCTTTGCTGAATTCAAAAAGCCCCTCCCTGTGAGGGGTTTTTTGTTTATGCTGAACCAATGAGTTATTCATTTCTTGCTGACGCGGTGTTGCTGGTTCATTTCGCCATCGTGCTGTTCGTTGTCGCGGGCTTGCTGCTGATTGTGGTGGGCAACGCGTTAAATTGGCGGTGGGTCAATGGCTGGTGGTTTCGAGCACTGCACCTGCTGGCAATCGGCATCGTGGTTTTTGAAAGCTGGCTGGGTATTGAATGCCCACTCACTACGCTGGAAAACTGGCTGCGCATTCAGGCGGGGCAGGGCGAGTACCAGGGCAGTTTCATCCAGCACTGGGTACACGGCATTTTGTTTTATCAGGCGCAGCCTTGGGTCTTTGCCCTGGCTTATACCGTGTTTGCCTTTGCTGTTGTGGTGGCCTGGTGGCGGTGGCCGCCAAAGCAAGTTTGAATTGAAGTTTTAAAGAGACACCGTTTTGAAAACTTCTTTCAGTTTATGAATCTTTAAATGGCAAAGCGCTCCATGTTTAATTACATTGAAGCCAATGTTTCAACGTAACGTAGTTTATATGGTGTTTGCTCATGCCTTTTGTTTTGGAAAGTAAGGAATTGCTGAAGCCAGGCAACATCCCCGCGGTGATGTTGAATATCCCCATATTGGCTGTAATGCCAGCTACTGACATTCACATGGCCAAACGCGCGGCACAGTTGATGGTGGAACGCGCGGGCATTCAAGGATTTGATGTGTTGATTGTGCTCGACACCGCAAAACTTGGTTTCATTCAGATTGCCAACAGCGTATTTGCTCAAAGCCTTTCACGTTACTTTATTTACACTGCCCAAGATGCATTCGTCGGTCGCAATTGGCTGCAGCAGGCTGTTGGATGTATCGAGTCGAAAAGCAAAGGTCTGCTGGCGTTCAATGACGGAAAATGGGCAGGCATGCTGGCCAGTTTTGGCATGGCAAAAAGATCGTGGGCTGTGACCAACTACGCCGACGGTTTGTTGTTCAATTCAAATTACCAAAGTCACTACGCAGACACCGAATTAACACTGCTGGCCATGCAGGCCGGGCAGTACTGTTTTGACCCTCTTTCCTTGATGATCGAAGTCGATTGGGACAAAGATCAAAAAGCGACGAACATTCACGACAAAACTTTTTTTGCACTGCGCAAAAAAGGTGCGTTTGACGGCAAAGTGCACCATCCCCAACTTCTCGCCCTATTCGGGTAATTCCCAATGTAAATAATTGTGTATTGATTGGTGTATTCCCACTATTTGAGGGGGGTTACTCCGAATGGGTGATACTGATATGATTATCCAAATTTTGAGTATCACCACAATTAATTATTTAAATCAGTGCTTAAGTTTTTGTTAAAAACTGTTTATTTTTCAATGGTTTGAATCTGTTATTCGAATACTCAAAGTAAAAGTTAAACATCCATTACTGATTTTAATGAGTTTTAGGGGTGAGGCTTATGTGCTCTGGATACTTTATCCGTCATCGCTTTTCGTTGAAGCAGAAACGTGGCACAGAAATTGATAGCGATCGCTTTGCATTCCACGATTGGGAATGTGCACCCGCAATATTGGAAGATATATGACCATAGATAGTGACGCCTCATCCGAGATCGTTGACCCTACATTGACCCCGCTTAAACAAGCGCTTCAAGACTGCAAGGGCGCTATTTATTTCATGGCCTTTTTGTCCTTTGTGATCTCGTTGGTGGGCATCACGCCAATGTTGTACATGATGAATGTGTTTGACAGGGTGATTCCCACGAATAGCCATATCACACTGGTTTCTCTGCTCACCTTGGTGGTCGGCTTGTATTTTTTCTGGACCGCCATCGAGTGGTTGCGAAAGCGTTTGATGATCCGTATATCTTTGCGCATCGATTGGGACATGGCAGCCAATATATTTGACGCCTGCTTCAAGAAAAGCCTGATGCACAAAGACCCGAATGTGCATCAAGTCATGGGCGATTTACTGACACTGCGCCAGTTCATGACGGGCCACTCTATTCTTGCCTTGATTGATACCCCATTTGCTATTGTTTATCTGGTTTTGGCATACCTTATTCACCCAGTTCTCGCCGCTTTCATCATGTTTGCAACAGCGATTTTGTTGGCAATCACCTTGTTCACCCGCAAGGTAACAACGCCTGCTATTCAGGCCGCCAATAAACACAATATGGAAGCCAATCGTATTGCGGCCGCTGGCTTGAAAAATGCTGAAACGGCACTGGCCATGGGTATGTTGCCTGTACTGCGCAATCGTTGGCATGGTCGTCACCGAAATTTCTTGCAATATCATGTGAATTCATCCGAGGCCAGTGGTTTTATCGGCATGGTGGGTGGGGTTTTCACCAAGTTATTGCCCACACTTCAAATCACCGTAGGCGTAATGTTGGCTGGGGCTGGCCTTATCTCGGTTGGCGGGGTCATTGCAGCGGGCTTTATTATTAGTCGAGCAGTTGGCCCGCTTAAAGAGCTGATTGAAAAATGGGAAGAAATTGTTCGTGCCAGAATGGCGTACGAACGGCTGGATGCGCTTTTGCTTAATCAAAAGACAGCAGAGCAAAAAATGTCACTTCCTGCGCCTCAGGGTGCTTTGTCTTTGCAGGGCGTCAGGGCCAAAGCGCCCAATTCAGGCCGGGAAATTTTAAAAGGACTTGATTTTGAACTGCCTGCAGGCAGTGTTTTGGCTATCGTTGGTCCAAATGCTGCAGGGAAAAGTACCTTGCTCAAGCTCATTCTTGGTTTGTGGAAACCAAGTGATGGCTTTGTGCGATTGGACGGTGCTGAGATTTATGATTGGAATCATGAAGAACTCGGGCCTTTCATCGGCTACGTTGCCCAAAAACCGGAGTTGTTTGAAGCAACTGTGGCTGAGAATATTGCTCGCCTGAGTGATGTTGACGCCGACAAGGTTGTGGCTGCAGCGCAGTTGGCGGGTATTCACGATATCGTTCTCGGTTTTCCAGAAGGCTATGACACCATTTTGTGTAGCGGTGAATTTGAGCTTTCCGGTGGCCAGGCGCAGCGTATTTCAATAGCGCGTGCTTTGTACAACAACCCAAAACTGGTGGTGCTGGACGAACCGAATGCAGCATTGGACGATGCTGCGGAACAACAGCTAGTGGTGTCCGTTCAAGCCTTGCGAGAAAAAGGTACAACAGTTGTATTCACCAGCCATAGGCCGAGGCTGATCTCGATTTCCGACAATCTATTGATTTTGAAAGATGGTCAGCAGGTCGCGTTTGGAAAAACTGCAGAGATGCTGAAAAAATCCAGCCCTGTAAAACTGGATGGCGTTGCGATGGACAGTGAAATCTTTGTGTCGTCCCGCTATTCGAAAAGCAATGTGTCTGAAATCAAGAAACAAGTGTCAGTTGCAGCAAGTCCAGCAGTTATTCCAACAGACATTCCCGAGGTGACTCCTGTACTCACATCCGCAGACACCTCGCCAACTGAAACACCGCCAACTGAAAACATCGATACCCATCAGCCTCCTGTGAAAACGCAAAGAAAATCACTTCTCTTTACAGAGGTGAAAGCATGATCAAGGTACCTGATTCTGTCCAAAGGCGTTGGGATCGGTTCGACCTTTGGTTTGGGGATATGGTTTCAAAGGTTAATCCTTATGAGCCTGAGAAGCTGGTAGTCACGGATTTGAAACCCGTTCAAGTGGACGAGTCACAAATCAAAAAACGAACACTCCAAATATTGCTTGTTCTAACGACTACCTTTCTTGCGTGGTCTACCGTTGCGCCCATGGACGCCGGTGTACACATTACAGGCAAGGTTATGGTGTCTGGCAAGCGGAAAGCAGTGGCACACCCCAGCGGTGGTGTAGTGCAAGAAATATTGGTGCGTGAGGGCGATGTTGTTCAAAAAGGGCAGGTGTTACTCAAGATCAACCCCCTGAATACCGAAGCAAACCTGAATGAAGCAGAGCTGGAATTTGTGAACGCTTTGGCAGCGGAAAGTCGCTTGCTTGCAGAGCGTGTGAATGCACCATCCATAACCTGGATGCCGGAACTGGATGTGCTGGTGCAAACCGATGTGCGAGCCAAGCAGGCCAAGGCAGTTCAATTGGAAGTGTTTAATTCTGGCTTTTCTGCCCGGGAACAGGAAAAGCAGATTCTGATGCAGAAGATCGCAAACTTGCGCGCTCAGCTCGGGGAATTTCAAACTGTATTGAAACTGAAAAAAGAGCAAATGGTGACGTTGTCGCAAGAAGCTGAAAACAGCAAGTCACTCGCTGCAGAAGGTTATGTGCCTTTATCGACGGCCAATGAGGTTGAAAGACAAAGAAATGGTTTGCTGGCCAGTGTGTCAGCAAGTGTTACCCAAATCTCTGATACCCAAGCTGAAATATCGGCCAGTCAGCTTGAGTTGATTCAGAAAAAATCCACCTTTGAAAAAGAAGTAAATAAAGAGCTGACCGAGGTCCAAAAAACCCGTAAAACGGTGGCCTCCAAGGTGGAGTCGCTTCGTTTTGACCGAGATTTGGCTCAGGTCAAAGCGCCTGAATCGGGTGTTGTTGTAGGCCTGGTGGCTAATACGGTGGGTGGTGTAATCAAGCCAGCGGAACTCTTGATGGAAATTGTTCCGCAAACCACGGAATTGATTATTGAAGCACAAGTGCCGCCGGTATTGATCGACAAAGTTCGCAGGGACATGCAAACAAACATTCGGTTCACTGCATTCAACTTGAAAACCACGCCAGTCGTAACAGGCAAGGTGCATTTGGTTGGGGCTGACCTCTTGAAAGGCCCAACACCCGACAAAGACTACTACCTTGCCCAGGTTTATACCACCGCGCAGGCCATGAAAGACCTTGAGGGCTTGGACGTACAGCCAGGTATGCCAGTGGACGTGATTGTGAAAAACGGCGAGAGAACATTCATGAGCTATTTGCTAAAGCCATTGCTCGACAGCGTGGCCTTGTCATTTAAAGATTAAACGCAGTTTTAAAAGGTTGAAAAGAATGAAATCGTTTGCACGTCGCTGCTTGGTTGCAGGGATTGCGGTAGCCATGGTGCAGGGTTGCAGCACAGCACCCAAAGCACCGCCCTTTACCTCACCTGTTTACAGTGATCCCAACCAGCCTTTGGATTTGGTTGATCTGGGCGTCAGTTTGCTTGAGGATGAAGAGGAATTGGCGGAAAGGTTGGGGCCCGTTCAACAACGCCCAGGTAGCCTGGTTCCCGAGCCGCCACAAATTAAAATCTACAGCCTCAGTGATCTGGAAAAAACTCAACTTGACCCATTGATGGGTCAGTTGATCCGTGATTTTGAGCTGGCTAAACTGAATGACCCGATTTACCAGTCGGCTTTGTACGAGTTTCAAGCCGGCATGATCAGCGCCGATCTTTCTTCGCTGGCCTACACACCCAGCTTAAGCGTGACTAACCGCTTTCTGGAAAACGAAAGTTCGGCCCGAACAACAGTCAGTGTTTCTCAGCCCCTGTTCAACCTGGAATTGTTGGCGACCCTTGAAGAAGAGGATTCCAAGCGGGCCGCTGCCCAGGCCACAATGAAAGTTCGCGAATATGAGCTTGTCGATCGCGTGTTCACTGCCATCACCAATTTGATCAAGGCGCAAGAAAAGCTGGTAGTTAACGACGCAAGAATAAAGGCACTTGAAAACGAATCGAAAGGCGCAAAACGTGAACAGGAACTTGGCCAGGGCACCATCACGGATGTTCGGGATTCAGTTGTTCGTCTCGAGCAAGCTCGGGCTGAGCAAATTAAGCTGGGTTCAGCAAAAGCCTCTGCGCTTAGAACTCTTGAGCAATTGACTGGAAGAACAGTTGATCCTTCCGCATATGTATTGCGCAAACAGGCTAGGTCGATTGATCTTCCCCCGCTGGATACTTTCATGAGTGGTGCGTTGCAGTTCAATAGCGGCTTGCTTCAAGCGCGTGCCAATCAACGCCTGGCAGAACTATCTGCCCTCAAAAGCAAATCAGCCTACCTGCCTTCTGTCAGCATCAATGCTGCAAGAAGTTACAGTGATCGTGGAGATACAAGTAACTCAGGGCTTAATTTTGGATTCAGCGTACCGGTAAACGCAGGTACTTTTTATCAAGCGCAAATTGCTTCAGCCAAAATCAGTCAGGCCCAGTTAACTACTGCCCAGGTCCGTCAAAAACTGGAAGTGGATGTGGAACAAACGCATGCGGATGTTATCTCTGGACTTCAAGAATTGAACATTCGGCTTTTGGCGATTGAAGCGGCGGAATTGAGCTTGACGGCCACTGAAAAAAGTTTTTCAGGTGGCGTGCGCACACGTCTGGATGTTCTGAACAGCGTTCAAACCCTTTTCGTTGTGAATGATCAGTACATCAACAGTGTGGTGGAGTTAACCAAGTCTTACCTCACCTTAAACAATCTGACTTCACAGCCCGTCAGTGAGTCTGTAGCCAAGCTTCAGGCTTTTCTTTTCTGACTTTTGAAGTCGATCTAAGGTAGCACTATGTCAGCTGAACCATCACAGGCAGTTCTTGACGACCTTCGCTTGGCTGCCGACCGTGCAAGGTCTGCAGGTCAATGGCAACAGGCCTTGGACCTGTATTGTCGTTTACCCAATTACAACAGCAACTCGGCGTTGTTGTTAAACCGTGCCATTTGTTATCTGGCCAGCGGGGACGCCCAACAAGCATACGACCTGTCAATTCTCGCTTGCAAGATGCAAGATTCGTTGTGGCAGGCCAAATTGATATTGGCGAAAGCGGCCAAAGCGTTGGGCAAGAAGCAGGAGTGGGTGCTGGCTTTGCAAGCATTGCATACTCAAAACCCTGAGAATCCAGAGGTACTGATTGAGTACGCCCCCATGGTCATGAATGTGTTTGGCCATGCAGTGGCAGCCAGAAATTTGGTTAAACCACTGTTAAGAGATGCTCGCCACGGGGAGGCCGCAAGCAGCCTTCAATTGATGAGCCTTCTCTACGACCGGCCCAAAGCAATGAGTGCCAAGGGGCTCACCACATTAATCCGCACCTTTTCCCGCGAATACCTGAAACTGAATGATGGCCAGCGCAAAGCTCAATCCCATCTTATCGATGAAGCATTGAAATTGCTTTTGCAAAACCGTAAACCAGTTCCATCTGCGAGCGGTCAACGTCGCGTAGGGTTTGTCAGTGGATTGTTTTGTGCGTCACCTGTGTATTTTCTCTCCGTCCATGCAATTCGTGACGTTGCACAAAAGGGTCATCAACTTATTTTTTTCGATCGAGGCGGCAAACACGATTGGGCTACAGCCGAGCTTAAAAGCCTGGCCACAGAGTGGATTGATTGCCGGTCTTACGAAGCGCCTGTGCTGGAGGCCATGTTTCGTGCCTCGCAACTTGATGAGTTGTTTGACATGGCGGGGTGGACTGATCTGGAGGTACTGAAGGCCTTGAACAGCAAACCAGCCAAGGTCCAGTTCAAATGGGTTGGTGGTCAAAGTTGTACAACCGGCTTGAATTGCTTTGATGGATTTGTAACAGATGACTTCCAGACCCCCCGCGAAACTTTTGACTTGTACACAGAGCCACTTGTCAGCTTGGGAAAGCATTATGTGAAATATACGCCTCCCCCGTATATGCCGCAGCCCAGAAGCCGACCTGAACAATTGACGCTTAAAAAAATTCAATTGCGAGGCGCCGGAAAGGTAGGGGTAGTCGCCAATCCCTTAAAAATCAGTGCGGAATTTTTGAGTGCTGTAAAACATGCATTCGAAAAAATGCCGGCGGATGTGCGTTTGATTTTCATTGACAACCGCTACACCTACCGCCCAACCCGCAATCGAATTACTACTGCGCTTGGCCCCGGGTTCGCCGAGCGTATCGTATTTTCATCACCCACCGGGCATCCGGGCTTTCTGTCGGTTGTGAATGAACTGGATTTGATTTTGGACACATTCCCCTACAGCGGTGGTTTAACGCTGTGTGAAGCCATTCACTTGAACGTGCCGGTACATGTTTTTCGCTATGACCGAAAAATGTTTTGCGAACGGCATGTTCTGTCTCACTTGCAGATCCAATAAGGCTTGCCATGACCAGTAAAAAGCTTAATGGTGTTACACAAGTTTCTGAGGAACAACTTGAACAGGTCTTGAAAACTACATCCACCGTGGTGAAGTCGGGACGTGGCCGGCCTTCCAAAAGTACAAAAGAAAAGCAGATTGCAGCAATCAAAGGCTCGGCAAAGTTAGCGCAGGCAAAAGGCTCCAAAGATTTTCCTGCCGGTATGCCCGCAAAGGAAACGACTACTGTTTTTGGCAATGCGAAGTTACTGAATCCAAATATTGAAACGAAGATTTTTCAAATTTACTTTCGGCCGGAACACAAGAAAAAGCTTGACCCCAGCATGATCCCTTTTGACAACAGCCGAAGAAAAAATCATTTGCTGGAGTACGATGTTTTCCGCCGCTTGGTCAAGAGTCCTGAAACGCAAAGCTGTGATTACTGGGGCGCAGTAAGCTGGAAGTTTCCAGACAGTATGGGTTTCTCCGGCGCAACCTTTAAAAGTTTCATGGCCAAGAATCCGGGCTATGACATTTACTTTTGCAATCCTCATCCAACCATTGAGGGTGTTTATGAAAACTTGTGGGTACAAGGCGAATTAAGCCACCCAAGCTTCATCGATTTAAGTACACAGTTTTTGAATGCCGCCGGGCTGGACGCTGGCGCTGTACGCACCGTGGTGCCTTCCGGTTACATGGCCAGCGCAAACTATTTCGTTGCCAACGCCAGGTTCTGGGAGCTTTATCTTTCTTTCGTGGATCGTGCATTACAGCAAGCTGAAAACAATCTGGATTCAAACACACTTGCGCGTTTACTGAGCCCGGTTGCAGATGCCAAAGGATTGCACAACGGTGCCAATTACGTCCCTTTTATCGTGGAGCGTTTGTTGACCGAGTTTTTGATTCTTAACTCAAAAACCATACGCGCCATTAAAGTGCAAAGCCCAAAACTCGAAAGCAAGTTGAGTGAGCATCACAAGGGCTTGCGCACCATGAAAGACTTGGCCACGCGTAGTCAAAGTGACGGTTTGCTGGATTGCTGGCGCAATTATAGAAATCTCCTCTTAAGTGTGCTTGCTGAACCCAAAGCCCTCGAGCCTTACGTACGCCTGTTGACCAACAAAAATATCAAGTTTGTTGATTTACAACACTGATCTCAATCAGAGAAAGCCGTGACACAAGCAAGAAAAAATATATCGTCTACAACCGAACTGGCCAAAGCGCTTTCTGTTTTAAATGGCCGGGTGGAACCAGCAGAGGACCTCGTTCAGCAGCGTTCAAGCCGGCATGATGTTTCTGCTGATTTCAAGATGTCTGCGGTCAAACCAGAACGCTTTGTCGCTGTTCAACATGCCGGGGGCTTGCTTATTGCGGTCGAGTTAAATGGAATTCAGGATCCCGTACTTGCCAAGTTGTTCGATTTGAGCAGCAAAGTTCCTCTGCTGGCGAGTGCGGGTAACCATGTGCCGGGTAGTTTGTCAGGAAAAGGCAAACAGATATTTATCCACGTCTTTGGACAATCGCCCAAATCGGGTGTTCCATTGGGAGTGGAGTTGCTATTCAAAGACAAAACACAGCTGAAGTTCAAACTGGAAGTACAAAGCCTGAGGGAAAGCAGTTCGAAGTTGTTGCTGGATATCTGTGGTGCGGGCACTGCTTCTTTTGGGCAGTTGCTTGAGCAGGATCTCAATAAAAAATCATCTCTTCACGCCATTGCAGCGCACTTGGTCAAGTTTGAACGCAGCATTGCACCCAAGTTCATCGGCAAGGTCGATGGAGTAATTGGCGGTGTCATTGAAGGTTGGTTTTGGAACCCTGCTGAGCCTAAAAAAAGATATGAGCTTCAAGCCTGGATCGGTGAAAAACTGGTGGGTTACGCGCGCGCGAATTTGTGGCGTGAAGATCTTGAAAAAGCAGGGAAAGATGACGGCAAGGTCAAGTTTGAACTTCGTGTTTCGAATATTCTGAATGACGGCGAAACCCATTTGCTTCAAGTCAAGGTCTTCGATCCGGATACATGTCAAATGTTGATCAACTTGGGCGAACCACTCAAATATCAACATTTGAACAAGTCGTTTTCTTTGTCTATCAAGCCACAAATAATGGACGCCACACTCAATGGGCGTTTGTTGAACGCATTGCTGAAAAAAGCAAATGTGGGTTTGAATGGGCCACGCATCAAGTCAGATTTTTTAAAGATTTTCCTTCATCTTGAAAGTCTTGAATACAAGCAAGCCCGGGGGCTAATTGAGCAGCAAATGCAGTCGGGTTTTGACAACGGCTTCTCGCGAACCAAGCTGGCAGAAACCTATGTGATTGAGCAAGACTACGCCAAGGCAGCTGAAATCTATCGGATGGTGATCGCCAAAGCCAAGGATTTTGTCTGGTCCTATTCTGGCCTGGGCTTTGTACTTGATCGAATGGGATTGAAAGCCGACGCAATCGTGGTTTACCAGGAATTGCTGAAAATCTCCCCGTCCATGAAAGATGTGTTTGAAAAGGTTTCACGCTTGCAATCCGAGCTTGAAATGGACTCGGCAAGTGACACACTTTCACCCGTGTTGGTTGAAAATCTGATCAAACACTCGCAACGGGCCTTGCTTTCCAATCCCGATGATTATGCCCTGAGTGAAAAAATTCATTCATTGGAACTGACCCTTAAAAAAATGGCAGGGGTTGTTTTTTCTGCCTCAACAACAGCATCGTCCAAGTCGCTTGCCCTACGGCGTCTTCAGCATGCCCGTATTTATCTTCAGTCGTGTATCAACCATGCAAAGTAGTTTGGAAAGCACGAGGATTGTGGCTTGCGTTTGGCCTTCCGAATTGCGGGGCACTGCACTGGATACAGGTGCGGGTACAGTTTGCGACCTCGATGAATTGATTGCGCAAATTCACAATGAGGAAAACCTGATTTGGGTTGTGTATCCTTTGTTGAGCCAAACCGAGCTGATGCAACCTGAACGTCTGGATGAGTGGGTGAATTTCTACAGCCCCTTGGTGGCGCTCTACAACCGAGGCGTATCCAATCTCGTATTCAAAGCCAAAGATTCCCTGTTTGAATCGCCCCAAGAACCATTGGGTACGGCTGACTTACCCGACACATTGTTGATCAAACTGGGCAGCCAATTGTTCCCGGATGCATTTGAAACACAGGATCAACTTGAGCTATTGGCAAGCGACTTGAACCGCGCTCCTGTTTTTACACCCACAAATCTTGATTACACATCATCTGAGCTTCTCCAGTTAATCAAGGCTCTATCTTGCAGCCAAGCGCCCGTTCAGCCTGTAGCCACCCACGTAGTTGCGGTACAGAGTCTTCATGATTCGCTCTACAAGCAGAAGTCGGAATTGATACAAGCACAACTTGATTTATTGCAAAATGAATTTGCCCTTTTGAACGACGAGTTGAATTGTCTAAGGCAGGAATCATTATTAACAGCTGATTTGATTTTGAAAGTCGGTGATCGTTTGCTCAAGAGCTAAAAAGAACAATGAAAATTTCAGAGCTACTTAAAAATTTAAAGCCTTCACCCGAAAAGATGGATTTGATTCTTGTGCTTGGCATGAGCAAAAGCATGTTGGGCAATTTACAGGAACTGAAGAATTACGCCAGCAATGTTGTTGTTGTGGATGCCAATGAACAAGTGTGGAAAAAGCCTGTGGAACAAATGCAGGTCTCGAATGTGGTTTTTCATTCAGACGTTGTTTCAACTTCAAATGCACCCCAAACCTTTTTTACATACAACCAGGTCAGTTATGACGGGTTGATCAACTATGCCCTGCTTGATGGGTCACCTAAAAATCTTGTTCAGGTTTCAGACTTTTCGGTGATCCCTGTCACCCTCACCGAGCTGGTGGAAAAATTCAGTACAGTGGATTCGGGTAAAAGTGTTGGGCTGGTAATTGATATTGGCTCGGAAGGCGAGGCCTTGTTGTCTGGTTTGCATGAAACCATGTTCAATCGCCTTGGCTGGTGTTTGTTGGCGCCGGGTAGTTTTTCCAGTCTGGATTACTCACACATCGGTCTGACTCTCCAGTCGTTCTCCGAAGAACTGTTGAACGCTAAAAAGTGGTTTCTTTTTGAGTCTAAAGTGAAGCCAGAGCTTTCTCAGCCCACTGATGACTCTGGCAGGGAAATCGAACTGGCTTTCTTGCGAGATGAGAATCAGCTGCTTGAAAGCCAATCTCGGGAAGATCTGGAGAAAATCAAAAATTTAACCGAGGCACTTGCTCGGGTCAGTGAAGCTGAAGAGGTTTATCGCGCTGAATGTCTGAAACTCAAAAGCCAGGTTGTTGAGCTAGAAAGTTTGCTTGAAGATGCGCGGGAAGATTTGGCGCGGTCTCGCGTTGTTGAAGAGGTGGCTCCAATATCTACCCATTCCGAAGATCTGCAGGAACACCTGCATAAATTAAACGCCCAAATCGATTTGTTAAAAGAGTTGTTGTTTGGTCGCTCAGAGAGTTTGGGATGAAGCGTTCCAGATCCTTTCTTTCTGTCATATTCTCCTGGGCCAAAGGCAGCTTCAGGTTTTCATCTGCGACAACTGCTGCACCGCGATTGGGTCTTCAATCCCCATTGGTAGACACTCCACAACAGCAGCAATTGTATGAACGTCTGAAGTCTCAATTGATGTTCGGATCATTCTCCGAGTTATTGGCGATTTCCCATGATGAGTTTCGGTGCCCGATCTTTCGCACCCGCCTTTTGCTTCTGAAATTGTCTGCTTTAATGCAAAACGGCGATGTAACGGAGGCACGTGCATTGTCTGCCCATGTCATGGCCCTGGGGTGTGGCAAGGAGGAGCTAGCGCGTTATTTGATGTCTGCCGTGTTGTTTTCCCAGGCCACCTTAAGTTTTCGTTTGGGGCATGAGGATAAAGCACAACAACAGTATGTTGATGGATTAAGAGTACTGCAGATCGGCGTCGACGAAAAATTGATGGCCCAGGCTTGGTTGGCGCAACGCAAGGCCACACATTTTTCCCAGGTGACCTGTGTTTGATCTTGCAGATGGTCCCATCACTTTCGGGATGGAAAACCATGCCTTTTCAGAAAGTGTTTTGAATACGTTTCGTCAGGGTATTGCTGGCATTGCTCCGTATTGCGTGGCCAATTCCCTTCGAATCGATGTACCAATTCAATTGGCTGAGGTCCTTGCAACAACCAAACCTGAAAAGCATCAAGCCAATACATCCCCAATTACATGGAGCGCCGCGCCCACCTACTCTCACCCAAAGCCTGGGCGCTTTTGGTACAGAATCACTTTGGCTGTAGTTTCGGACAGTTTGAAGGATGGTCTTTTGCCCGTGGAAATGCGTATTTCTCGCGACGACGAAGCCGTTCTACTGCAGTTGAATATTGAAAGTAACTCTTCACTAAGTTTGGTGATTTGCTTACCCCAGGTTCCCGGATACTGCGAAGAACAGGTTTGTCTTCAGGGTACTCAAGCAATGCCCGATGGCACGTACCTGGCTTACTTGTTGGAACCCCTGAATCAAGAGCAAGCTGCTGCGCATTTGTTGTTTGATTTGTCGAAACAAAGCTGGAGTGAATATCGCCGGCTGTATTCCCTGTTCACAGAGCCTGGGCTTTTTGAGCCCAGCCGAGCCGGAGTCGAACAGGTAATCCGAAATTACTACTGCATGTTGTTGGCATATTCAGCCGATCATCAATCTATTCTCGCTTTGGAGAAGCTCAATGAGATGGCCCTGTTGCCGAAGGTTGTGCATGAAGCAGAGGTAGCCGCAGGTAATGCTGTAAAAGCTATTCAAGGTTTACGAGCATTGCAAAAACCATCTGGAATGGCCAATCTTGAAGGCTGTTTTCAGATTGAGAACCTGCTGATTGTTCATGGCTGGATTTACGACGCAGATCAGTCTTTGGTTTCTGTAATGATTGGTGACAAAGATCAAAATACCTTGGTAGATGTCACCAGCTTGATTTGTAAAAACAAGCGGCCAGATGTAGAACAGGCCTTTGGCGTGTCTCCTCACGCTTCAACCCGATTGGCTTTCGGTTTTTCCTTGTGTATGGACTTGGCTGTGTTTCCTGGCTTGAAGGAAGCATCATTGAGTTTTTACTGTATTCGAAGTGATGCTGTAGATTCAATTGCACTGTCTATCGACAAAAATGTTGAAGCTGACATGGCCGCTGTTTACAGATTGATTGGTACGCTAGGCAGTAACAAGGTCACGCGTACCATATGCAGCAGGTTATTTGAGCCTGTCTTCAAGGCAGTTGCTCGGTCGCTCTGCCAGCGAGAAATTGAACCCACATGTACCTGGTTTCAACGGCATTCGGACACCAAGGCCTCAGTGACTGTCATTGTTCCTTTGTATGGAAATGTTCGTTTTGAAATTGCACAAATTGCATCGCTTTCCGCGTTGCATTTTCCTGGTCTTGAAGTAGTGTTTGCTGTTGACGACCCTAGCATTCATGCGGAAGTTCTTTCCAATGTAAAACGTCAAAGTGGACTGTACGGTTTACGATGTGCAGTGGTGTATCCAGGAAAAAACCTGGGGTTTTCCGGCATCAATAACTTTGCGTCGCGTTACGCCACTTCAGAGGTTTTGCTTTTTCTCAACAGCGATTGCTTTCTCACCAAACCAGCGACACTTTTCAAGGCCATTTCCTGGATCCAATCTGCCACTGCTGGCGCACTTGGTTTTCGTTTGCTTTATCCAAGTGGTGCCTTGCAGCACGATGGTATGAGCAATGATTTGTGGCAAAGCGATCCAGAATTTATCGTCAACCTGCACCCTCGAATCGGTGAAAATCCAGAGAACCATTCTATGGGTTTGGCTCCCAATGCGTCCCTGTTGACCGCCGCTTGTTTGTTGGTCCGGCAACAAGTGTTTCAGAGAGTAGGTGGTTTTAATCGCATGTATTTGCGAGGCGATTTTGAAGACTCTGACCTTTGCTTGAAGTTGGTTACTGCCGGCTATAAATTGGGTTTATTGCAAACTTCAGACACTTACCATCTGGAGAGGCAATCCATTGCACAGCAAGAGCCGTATGCTCGCCAGGTCATTACTTTAGTGAATAGCCACCTTTATTCGCAAAGGTGGGGAAGCGTTATTCAAGCAGGGTTGCCTTCGCTGGAGTTGGTTCGATGAAGGTTCTTGTGTTGGCTCATGGTCATCCGTCCAAGCACAAAGGTGGAGGCGAGGTGTCTGCTTATGCCTTACACACATTGCTGTTGGCTGCGGGCCATGAATCTGTGTTTGCTGGCTGGGGTGGCTTTGAAGCGGAGCATTCCGAAGCTGCCTTGAAGTTAAGTGAAACTGAATACGAGCTTTATACCAGTTGTAACTTCTTTGATTTTTCAGCAGCCAGTGAAAACGTTGGCAACGCTTTGACCCAAATTCTTTTACAACACAAACCTGATGTAATCCACTTGCACCACTACGTGCACATTGGTATTGAGGTTGCTGCTTTGGCCAAGCGTTTGTTGCCGCGCTGTAAAGTGGTGCTGACGCTGCACGAGTATTTGGCAATTTGCATGAACAATGGGCAAATGCTTACTTCAAGCAAAGAATTGTGTGCCGGCTACGCACCCGAGCGGTGCGTTCAATGTTTTCCACAACACAGCGAGGCTGACTTTTTTCGCAGACGTTTGTCGATTGGTTCGGCTCTCAGTTATGTCGATCAATTTATAGCACCTTCAGAATTTCTACGACAGCGGTACATCGACTGGGGCTTGGCACCCTCAAAAATTCATACCATTGAAAATCCGATTCAACCCAATATCCTTAAACCGGTTGAGGCTTCTGTTGCACCTACAGAAGCTGGACAACCCTGGGTGCTGGGTTTCTTTGGACAAATTAATTATTACAAAGGTTTGGATGTGGTGCTGGACGGTATTGAACTGGCCCACAAGCGTGGGTTGGCCGTACAGCTGAACATTCACGGGAAGTTTTCTGATGTAACAGGGCAGGAATATATTGAAAAACTGAAAAAACAGATTGATTCCAATCCAAACGTTTTCAAATATTTCGGTCCCTATGCTCAGGCTGATGTACATGAGTTGATGGCGGCTTGCCACTTTGTGGTGATGGGTTCTCGCTGGTATGAGAATTCGCCTGTGGTTATTCGCGAAGCAGTAGCGGCAGGGCGGCCCTTGTTGGTTCCGAAGCTTGGGGGAATGGAAGAGAAAGCCAAGGAGACAGGTATGTTTTTTGCTGCTAGTTCTCCAGAGTCATTTGTTTCCAGCGTGATCAATTTGAATGCTGGCCAATACTCGAACCTATCAATGAAAGCCATAAGTTGTGCTGAAAAAGAGCAACGACAGTACCTTCAAGATTTTTCAACATTGTTGCGTATATATAGTTTTTAAATTGATTCCGAAAAAATTTTCTCGTAAGCGCGATTAATTAAAGGATTTTTATTTTCAAATGATATTTCATGAAGAATGCGTAATAAATCTGGAATATTGCCTTTTCAAGGCAAATGAGGCAATCATAATAGGTTGGGCCAAGGGTGATGTAGATTTATCTTTGGTATTAGACGGAGAAATATTATCAAGTGCGCTTTTGTCCAGTGAGCGTCCTGATGTGGCTGAGCATTTCGGTGTGCAATTAGCGGAGTGTTTAGGTTTTGCGATTTACACTGCAGATCTTCAAGCAGCAAATAGAGGCCGAGCGTACCTTCGTTTATATGATAAAAAATCTAAAAGTAAAGTTGATATATCTTTAGAAGAGCTTGGGGATTACGACTCAGGAATGAGGGTTATTGATGGCTTGAAACTATCAGGGTTACCGAGTGACTTTTTTCAAGACGGTGTGTTCATAGAAGGCGTCAAGTATCGAATTGGTTCTCACTCAGATCGAAGAACGGCTGTCGGTCATATTGAAGTGACTAAGATTGCGAAAGGGGGCAAGGGGCTGTTGCTGATAGGTTGGGCCGTAAGTAAGTCACCTAACAATTTGATTTTAAAAATAGGTGATTTATATTTTCCTTATGACAGTTTTTTTTACTATCCAAGGCCGGATATTGAAGAGGCGTTTTCGAAAACATTTGGCCAAAACGCACGAAAAGCCGGGCTCATGGCTTTCTATCCTAATATTTCAGTTAAGTCCGAAACGGTTCAGCTATATTACTGTAAGCGTAATAGCAAATCGTTACATTTAATTGCAAGTAATGAAAAATATGAAAATGAAATTCCTTTCGAAGATATTCAAAACTACCTGTTAGGTATTCACACCCCGGAATTGACACTCTTTGATCGTGTGAAAAAGATAGATGGTCCTTTGGCATTAACCGCGTTGAAGTCGGCAGAGGATAGTGCTTATTACATAAGACCTGAAATTCTTATTCACGAGATTAAAGTTGAACCAGCTATAGTTTTTAACATTATCGTGCCGAAAGGGCTTGCTGGCGACGTGCTGCAAGGGATCATGTCATTTATTGCTTTGGGGCTTTGGGATAAGTCTTTGGTTATTAACTACTTCTTCTGTGATGTGGTGGCCGATGGAGGACATTTGGTAGAAATAGCCAATCGCACCCACTCGCTTTTTGGATGCCAAGTGGCCGTTTTTAACGGGTGCACCAATCTGCTACTTGGCCATATAGGTTACGGGATGGGTAAGTTTCCTGATGCTCAATGCTTTTTACTGGACGCTCGGTCGGGTTTTGAATATCAGCAACTGAAAAATATGGATCACGACTTTATGGAGCGACTTGATCCTGATGAACTTAGGGTTTTCTATGCCAGGGATGTGAACGGTGTTTCAGGAACTACATTGTCATTTGAAGCGTTGGATAAATATGTAGATGATGGATCCGAAAAGGGATTGGGTTATCGAAAGCCGTTTTCACCAAACAAGGTTTTTGGATTTTCAATGAACGCGAAAACCATGAATTCCCTATGCAGTGATATGGGTTTTGTGCCGTTGCGAGAACTCACTGATTTAGAATTTTTGATCCGGCGAAGTGATCAATTGTCAAGTCAGTATGAATTGAAAAGGTCAGAAGTTGGTTTACCTTTTGCGCGCACACATGCTACTCCTGCTGTTTTCCATGCATCTTTAGGCAGGCAAATTGAGTTGTATACAATGGCACAGATTGGAGTCTGATAAAAATGGCCAAGAGCATACTGGTTATATCCCACGCACATCCTGACTTTTCTAAAGGCGGGGGCGAGGTAGCTGCTTACAATGCCTACCTTGGATTCAAGGAAATGTTTCCCTCCGCAGATGTTCGTTTTTTAGCAGCGGTCAACTATGGCGTAATGCCAGGTAAAATTGTTAACTATAAAGACTCTGAGTATTTATTGGGTGCCTGTGTTGAAGACAATCGTTTTTTTAGAAATTTAAATGCAGATCAAATACGGCAGTCGCTTGAAGAGTTGGTTGAAGATTTTAAGCCGGAAGTTGTAAATTTTCATCATTATTATAATATTGGAATTGATGCTATCGCCATTTTGCGCCGATTTTTGCCTCAGTCAAAATTTATATTAACATTGCATGAATTTCTCGCGATTTGTATGAATGACGGGCAAATGATTAAACGTAATAGTAAGTCTCTTTGCAGTAATTCAAACGAGTTTCTTTGCGGGAAATGTTTCCCGGAGCAGGATCTTAGTTTCTTTGCGAAACGTAAAAATTCGTTGTTATCCGCCTTTTCTCTTTTCGATAAGTTTATCAGTCCGTCTGAATTTTTACGTCAGCGTTATATTGACTGGGGTATACCAGAGAAAAGTATATGTGTAATTGAGAATGGTCAGTTAGTGGAAAATATATTTGATGAAGAGGTGATTAATCTTGATGTGTTCAAGAATTTTGATTTTGATGTCAAAGTAAGTCAGCTAAAAAGGCCTCCAAATATATTCGGTTATTTTGGCCAAATTAATCCTTATAAAGGCTTGGATGTTGTTTTGATGGCTCTTCAGCAGTTGATCAGGTCGGGTGTGCCTGATCTTGTGTTGGAAGTAAATGGAGCTAATCTGGATAATCAACGTGGAGAGTTCAAGGATAAAATCCAAGCCCTTGCCAATCCATTGCTTGAAGCCGGTGTGTTGAGGTGGAATGGTCCTTATGAGCGAAATGAGCTATCAGTGCGAATGCAGCGTATAGACTGGGTTTTGATGCCGTCTGTATGGTGGGAAAATTCACCCATGATTATTCAGGAATCTTTTTTGCATGGAAAACCTGTAATTTGTTCCAATATAGGAGGAATGAAGGAAAAGGTTATTCACGCAAAAACGGGTATACATGTGAGCGCGGGTTCTGTTACAGAGTGGGCGGAAATATTGGTCAAGGCCTCCCAATCACGTGAAGCCCATGAGTATCTTGTTAAAAATCTGCCAGCACCTTCAAGTTGTATTGATATGGCCCGGGCATACTATGAAAATGTATGAACTCTCAGTCGTTTACATACGATATTTGTTTTATTAAAAAAATTAACTACTATGAAAACAATAGTCGAGATATCAACAAAATGGGCTTTTGGCGCGGTGCCTATTTTGCAAGTAAAAGTCATAGAGGGTGGGGGATTTATTGAAAGTCTCACCATTGAAGCCAACGGGCTTAAGGCGATCGTTATTACAGGCGGCGATCTAAATAACTCGACTGTCGGTGTTGCCGACCTTGTTAGTTTAAATATTCGAACCCTTGAAATCAAACCGGCCCTTGCTGATGGTGCGGAATTTGAGTTGAGAGGTGATCTTGCTCGCGTATTGACAATTAATGACGAGCGTACTTTTTCTCGAGTCCTGCAAGTTCCAACCTCACGGGTGAAAGAACGTCTTGCTTTGTTTTTGGGATCTTTGGTTAATCTCGATAAATTTGCAGATACCGAAACCGAGTTCGCATGTCGAACCATATTGATACATCGCATGTTGGAAGAGCCTGCATTGGTCAACCACTTCGACGCCAACAAACAATTGGATGTGTTTTTGGCCTCTTGTGCAGAGTTGCTGGCCAATTATCCGATGTCCGTCTTAGATACCGCTATTTGGTCAACAGTGCGCTGGTGTTGCTCGCTTTCCATGGTTGTCGGCTATCTACAGCTTGCCCGTGAAAACTATGAAGGCGCATATGCCTGTTTTAAATACTCCGCTTCATGTTTGCCCCATGTTAGTCGTTCCAAGGTCAGTGCCCTCAATGTGATTCAGGCGAGTTTTTTCTCCGGGCTGATTGGCGCTTACCTGCACAAGGGAGCAGAGACTGAATACTGGCTTAAACAGGCTGTTCTGGGACTTCAATCTGTTGTTGCCAGCCAAAGCTTGATGGACAACGTGTGGGTTGTTGGCGACTTGATCAATGTGGCCCAAGTGTCTAGACAATCCTACATCGCTTTGGGTTTGTTGGGTTTTGTGTCCAATAGTTCGGAGGTAACGCGGATAGATGCTGCTGCAAAGGTATCCATTGGTGTAGTTGAGGGCCCTATGCTTAACTTGGTTCGCGCTGGTCGCATGCCACAGTTTATTTCTTTCATCCGTCAACTAAACGGAGAGGCCGCAAATGCGACTCAGTAAATATTCCACGATTGTATTCGACTGCGATGGCGTACTGATTGATGCCAATGAACCCAAGGTAAAGGCTTTTGTGCAGGCCATGCCTGAAGGTGTAGAAGAATCTCAAAGAACACTGTTTGCCCAGACCATGTCCCGAAATTTTGGGAAGTCACGGCAGTGGTTGCTCGACACCTTCGCCGAAATATGTCCAGGCCATGCCAGTGCAGAAAATATTGCAGCGCTTTTGGCTCGTTACTCCAGTCTTGTTTCCAAAGGCTACCTGGAGTGGTCAATTACAGAGGGTTGCGAAGAGTTTCTTGCTTCTGCCGCGAATAAACAGGAATTGCACGTGGCCTCCGGATCCAACCAAGACGAACTTAGGCGTGTATTTGAACAACGTGGTTTAAGCAAATATTTCAAAAGCATATTGGGCGGGCCTACTCCCAAACATGAAAACTTGAAGAGCATTCTTGAAAATGCCCCTGCGCCAGCATTGTTTGTCGGCGATTCAATGATCGATTACGAATCAGCCCAAAAGTCGGGTGGATTTGATTTTGTATTTTATCTTCCGTATTCCATTGACCGTGAAAATGTGACACGCTTTGCGCAACATAACAATATTCCCATGATTAATTCTTTTAGTGAGTTGCAGCAATGATTACTGCATTTCTACCTTGCCGTGCTGGCAGCAAACGGGTGCCCAATAAAAATACCAAGCCTTTTGGCAGGTTTGCTGGCGGGTTGCTTGAACTCAAGCTCCAGCATTTGGTGGATACGCCTTCCATTGATCGAATTTTTGTCTCAAGCAACGACGAAAAAGTACTCGATTTCTCTACATGTTTCGCAAAAACTTCCGACAAGGAATTTGAGATTGTTTGCAGACCTGATGAGTTGTCCGTCGACGATTGCCTGGATGCATTGATTGGCTATGTAGGGCAACAGATTCAACACGGGGATGTATTGTGGACACATGTCACATCGCCTTTGTTTGATGCCAACTGCTATGAAGAGTTTGTGAAAAGTTATCAAGAAGCAGTGATTGCAGAAAAGTGCGACAGCTCCTTGACTGTCGATGAGCATCAAACATTTGTTTATCGGTTTGGAAAAGTGGACTCTCATGACCCTGCAGTAAAAAAATGGCCGCGTACACAAGACTTGCCGCCATATTTCCTTGTTAACAGTGCGGCTTTCATCATCCCTGCCGACTTGATGAGATCTACCAAAGACAGAGTTGGTCACAAGCCTCATTTGTACGTAACCCCACAGTTAAAGGGATACGACGTGGATATTCAATCGCAGTTTGATGTGGCCGAAACACTGGTTGCGGCAGGTTTCTGATCATGAAAATAGATTTGGATTTTGACAATTACAGTCTGCTTTTAACTGTGAATCACACAGAAGACCCGGTTGTTGGTCTTCGACTGAAGATAGACGAGAGCCTGCTGGATTTTGAGAAGCTCGACAAAGAGACCGAAACCGTTTTCAAGCTTGAGCTGAATCACCTGCTCAAGTTCAACAGTTTTGCCAATGCAAGGCTCGAATATGACTATTCGTCGGGTTCGAACGGTGATCTTGCATTGTCGGATGCTGATATTTCCCTTGATGAGCTACTTATCAAGGGTCTTGATGATTTCTGGAAGCGGGTCAACAGCCCTGCCCGTGTTATCAAAAATCAATTTGTTCTTCGCCATTGTTGCAAACGTTCTGTTGCACAATTTCCAAATGACTTCAATGTATTGGGCGCATCGCTCTGTGCCTTGGGTTATCGCATTCTGGATCTTGAGGACCCAGCAGACCAGGATGTTGAGTGGTTTGAACAACACACGGAAAAGTTGTTTAACTGGATTGCCCCGATTGATGCAGGGGACGAAGCCCGATGGGTGTCTTCTGTGGCCATATTGAACGCATACAAGGAATTGAATCGGGGAAGAAATGAATGCGTTCAGCCTTTTCTGGACAAATGTCTTCATTACCGGAACATGGTCAAATACAGGCCAATGATCCAGATCAACATTGCACGCGCTTTTTTTCTGCTTGCCGATATCAAGGTCAAAGAAGGTTTGTATGAAGAAGCTATTGTTTTGTTCAGTCAGGTGGATCGAGTCGCCATTGAAGGTGTGGTTTTTTCCGACCTCAGTTCACCTGTGGCGGGACGGCACAAATTCAGCGAGTTCATTGCCTGCATGAGAGCTGTAAAAGAATCGAGAGTGGCGATTCGTGGGTTGGAGAAACTGATTGAACAGAACCAAAAGGCATCTTCCATTTACAATATTGGAGCCCTTTCCGGTTATGTCAATACGCTTTATAAAAGGGGGAAAATCTGATGAGTCAGGCTACCATTACATCCCTGGCCTTTGATGGTGATCGCTACATTGTTAACGGGTGGTGTTATGACAAGAAACAGCAAGCTCTAGCAGATGGTTTTGCACTGAAGTACGGTGAGAAAGCGGATGCACTTAAATTTGAGCGCAGTGAACGCCTTGATCTAGCTGAAAAGATGGGGGATTCAGCACGCATGGCAGGCTTCCGTCTTCAATTAACTGCTGCGCAGGCTGCTGCGGTGTTCTTGGGCAAAAGCGTCAAGTTGGTAAACACCATCGGTAAAGAGGAATATCTTGCAAGATACTCAGTGCCCGGGATCAAGTTCGATGATGTCAAATCTGAATTAAACCAGATGGTGCGCGAGACGGATGTCTTGTTGAACAACGTTGTCAGACGAGATCTTTTGTTTTCAGTATGCAATTTGATGCTGGTTGACTACAATCCTGGCGATAAAAAAACCACGATGGATTTACTTACCGGCGCTGCGCTTCTGCTTGGATTGCGTTACGAAAAGTTGTCGAACACGTCTGTTCTTTATCTGTTTTGTTTGGAAAATTTGCCAAAATATTTGCAATTAAAACCGGCTAACGTAGGTGTTCGGGAATATGCATTATTATTAAACACAGCTCTTACCCTGAATGTTGACGGTGCTTTTGATGTTTCTAAAAAACTCTTGACCTCAACAATAAAGTCTTCGAATGTATTGGATAACTGGCTTTTTTTAGTTGTATTTTTGCACATTAATGTTTTAATTTTTTCCGGGAAGCTAGAGGAAAATATTCAGGGGCAGTTTAAAAGCTGTTTTGGCCAATTGAAAAAAGTTGCTCACAATATTCCGTCATTTTCTGATCAGGAAGTTGATGATTACAGTGCCAGTTGCCAAATGGCCTATGCAACCTATTTGATATTCCATGTAAATGCAGGTAGTTTGGATTTAAGTGTGCTTGTAAATGATTTTTCAGGCCTTGAAAGACGGGTATATCTAGCATCTAAGGGTTGCTGTGTTATCGGTACAATCAGGTCAAGGTTTTAACAATTTAAGTTGGGGGTTATATGGCTTTAGTTTTGGATTGCACATTCCGTGATGGCGGGTATTATACTAATTGGGATTTTGAAGAAAATCTTGTTTCGCAATACTTTCAGGCAATTTCCCGTGCAGCTGTCGATACGCTGGAAATTGGCTATGTAGGAAATGCTTCTGGAGAGTATTTGGGTAAGTTTTATTACCTGACCCCAGAAGATTGCACTTTTTACAAAAGCCAGATTCGGGCTGAGCAGAAAATATGCGTCATGATTAACTTGAAGGAATTCAAGCCTTCTGAAATTGCAGAGCGTTTCAAGCCGTACGTGGGGAAGGTGGATATCGTTCGCATGGCGGTTCCCCCTTCACAGGTCAAGGAAGCCAATGAAATTGCAGTTGAGCTGCAAAAATTCGGTTTCCAAGTGGGCTTGAACCTAATGTATCTGTCAACTTACTTCAACAAAGTTGAGTCTGTTATTGCAGATATTGATCAGTCTCTTTACTACTGTGTAAGCTTGGTAGACAGTTATGGCGGCTGTTTCCCGCAACAGGTTAAAACGGCTGTGGCGCAGGCCAAAGAATTCTTGTCTGTGCCGGTTGGCTTTCATGGCCACAACAACGTTGAGTTGGCATTTGCCAATGCGCTGGCTTCCATGGAAGCGGGTGTGGATTACTTAGACAGCACGATTACCGGGATGGGCCGCGGTGCTGGAAACCTTAAAACCGAAATGATCGTAAGTTATCTGGAGGCGGTTGGCAAAGGCGGTGCTTCGGACCTTTCCGCTTTGGGGGCATTAGTAGAGCGTTTTGAAGCAATGCAGAAGGTATTTGGCTGGGGTTCGAATTTGCCATATATTATTTCAGGACTAAACAGTTTGCCCCAAAAAGATGTAATGGACTGGTTGGGCAAAGCCCGCTATTCCACATCAGCCATTGTTGCCGCGCTTCGCAGTGCATCCTCTGAACAGTTTGTTGATCAAACCGTTTACCCTTCATTACCATCCAATCGAGATGACAAACCAGTGCTAATTGTGGGTGGTGGACAAAGTGTTTTGCAGCACTTAAGTGCTATTAAGCTTTTTATAGCTAAATCAGATGCCACCGTTCTTCATTCAAGTTTAAAAAACCTCGCAGTATTGGGAGAAGGGAGCAGTTTGAGTTTAGTCTGTCTCCCAGGCCATGAGGTCGAAAAAGCTCCTGATGTTATCGGAAAAAATACTGCCTTTATTGTGCAGGCGGCGCCAAGGTTCAAAGGTACGCTGCCAGTTGAACTCAAAGAACGTGTTTATCAGACAATATTGTTTAATCAAGGAGCTGATAAGAAGTTGGGTCCTGTTTCTGACGCAGGACCGCTCGCTCTAGCATTGTCGGCTGCAAGAGATATTAATTCTAAGTCCATTTATCTGGTTGGTTTCGATGGCTATTCGAATGCCACTCGATCCCAGCAAGAGCTTGCTACCGAGACTCAAACCTTGTTAGATGCCTATCAATTGTCTGGTAAGGTATTAAAGTTGGTTTCATTAACTCCAACTTCATATAGCTTATCTACAGACTCAGTATACCGTCTTATTTGAAAGGTTTTGTTGGCAAGTTATCGTGCCCATTTATGATGATGAGTTTGAAATTATAGGCAGGTAAAATTTTCAATTGTATTCAGATGAATTAATTATGACTGATTTTTTTTCATTTAATGAAAGTATTAAAAATAAGATTTCATCCGGTAGATTTAAGGATATAAACTCATGGGGAAGTTCTTTAGTTATTGAAAATAATGCAATTATTTATCCCCAGACTTTTTCTTCAGTTCAGGAGGAATCTGATTCATTAGAGTCAGGAAATAAGTTTATTGAGATTAACGGTGGTGTCTATAGCTCGGAAAAATATATAGTACA
>JAIXTE010000051.1 GCA_027484315.1 Burkholderiales bacterium
CAAGGGAACAAGAAGGAGAACGCTTTTACGAACGTTTCCTAAAAGAAGTGACATTACCCAAATCAGTCACTATTGCATGTTGGGAAGATCTTATTGAACATTAAATCATCTAACAAGCGGCTGCATTTCGTTCCGGCCTGCGGCCTCCACCGGACTCGCTACGCTCGCCGATGAGCCGAGCGTTAGGCCTACTGGAACCATCTGGGAAAACCAAAACCATGTCGATAACTGAAACGAAGACCGCTGAGAACGGCACCAAGGGAAAGATAGTCTCGGTCCACTGCATTGAGTGCAAGCGACCCACTCGCCACTTGGTAACCGTTTCTCTGGATAATACCGGATCGGAAAGCGACGAGCGCGAAGGCTGGAGCGTCGATTGGAGTGATCGATATCAGGTCATCGAGTGCCAAGGGTGCGAGACCGTATCTTTTCGTCATGAAAGCTGGTTCTCCGAGGCTCAAGACTTCGACGACGACGGAACCACTGAGCGAATCTATCCGCTGAGAAACAAGGATGCAATCAACCCGCGGCCATACCACAATGTCCCTTCGAATCTGCGTCGCATATACACCGAATTGATCGACTGCTTCAATAACGATAGTCCAACGCTTTGCGCCGCCGGGCTTCGAGCCTTAGTAGAGGGTGTTTGTGCTCAGCAGGGCATAGCTGACGGACCGGTCCAGGTACCAGCAAAAGGTGGTGGCACGCAAGTCATTCGGCGCGACAATTTGGAAGGCCGCATAGCAGGCCTCCAGGAGAAGGGTCTGCTGACTCAGCCCAGCGCACAGACGCTGCATGAGCACCGCTACCTAGGAAACTCGGCTGTTCATGAACTAGCTCGACCATCCGCGGACGAACTGAAGCTCGCAATCGAGATCGTGGAGCACGTACTCGAACAGCTGTACGAGCTGCCTGAGAAGGCAGCAGAACTACACCGTGCAATCGCCCGTCGCAAGAAGTAGGCCTAACCATCGCTCAACCGGACCCGCAACGGCATGCCGCCTTCGGGCCTCTTTTCATTCTGGCCCTGCGGCGTCCTGCCGTCGCGGGCCGGTTAGCTCAAACGTTAGGCTGCTAAACAAAGCTATGAATTACCGCAAAGCATTTCGCGAAGCCCTTCGATTCTTCCCCTCCAACTTGATTGTTGTCGAAGGCGTGCGCTCCCCTGACGGAATCGCCAGGTCGTCAAATCTTGCTGCGGCTTGGGAGCAGGCAGAAGTGCAAACCAAGAACTGGTCTGTTTGGCATCAGCTAGCTGTGTGGGCGGTTGGTTGCGCACTACAGAGGTTGGTTCGAGAGGAGGGCGCAAAGGGCTGCAAATTTGTGCGCAAGGAAATGCTCGACTACAAATACGCTGAATATAAATTCGCTGAGAGCCTGTTAACGCCAAACACCTGGTTCCCACGGCACATCAAGCGCGCATATCGCCGTGATCGTTTCTTGCGTGGCCTGCCACGTTTCTCGGAAGGCCGGGCGAAAAATGAACAGTAGTGCTTTGGTCCGCAGCCTAACAGGGCGGTCAAGGGGACCCCAACAGCTTGCAGCTGTTAGTGCCCTCCGTGCTGACGCACTACGGTGCCCCTTACCACGGCGTTAGGCCTCACAGATGCAGCTCGAAGAAATGCTGAGCGTTGCCGAGCGGAATCTGAACGACGCATTGCGTCACTTTGAGCAGCACCCAGGTGGAGATGCGCAGGCGTTTGTCGAACTGAAGTTACAGTCCTGTATCTTCCAGTACGACGTCTGCTCCGAGATGGTGAGCGTTGTACGGAACCAAGCTAGCGGATTCGCGAGCTCAGTTGCACTAAAAGGTCTCGTACTGAGGCTCTTTGAGTACGACGTCGCGCTGAATGATCACTGGATTCCGCGGCTGTTAGCACTCGCGCAGCGCAGGGGATTGCCGGCTGAATCGCAGGCTATTCGTGACGCTCGCTCTAGTTGGAAAGCCGAGTTCAAGCAACTCCGCGGCTGGTCGGTGATCCGGAACAAAGCGGCGGGACACTACGACGCCGAAGTCGGAGAACAAGTGCGCCTGTTGAAGAACTTGACGGTTGATGGTGTCATGGGAGTCGCACGAGCTTTTCTCACCTTTAACATGGCTCTTCTCGTTCTGATGCGAGAAGCGGGGCTAGGCCCCATGGTTTCCATAGGGGAGAGTGATGCCTAACAATTTGGTCGATACGGACACGCAACGGCAGCGCGCCGCGTGGCGCGCGGGCGATCGTGCACCCCGCAACGCGCTACCGCTTCTTGCCGGTCACCTACAACGTTAGGCGGCTCAGAGACGATGATGCGAATTGACGCGAACAGTATCGTAGACATTGAATCCTTCCATTCCGTATTTGCTGCGGCCTTTGGGTTCCCATCCTTCTATGGCTGCAACATGGACGCTTGGATCGATTGTCTTTCCGACCTGGATGATCCAAGCTCAGGCATGACCACTGTGCACGTTGAATCTGGCCGGACCCTAGCTCTCGTCATTGAGCATGCTCAAGAGTTCAAGGCCCGTTGCCCTGATCTTTTCTGCGCTCTTGTCGAGTGCGCTGCCTTCGTCAACTGGCGACGGGTTGAGGCTGGTCAGGCTCCAGTTCTGGCGCTTGCATTCCATGCGTGAGCGCCTAACAATTCATTCAAGCCGACGCCGCTTCGCGGCGCAGCCCAATTCAAGCGTTAGGTGTTTTTTCCATTTTCTCTATTCGAGGATGTCTGTCACATGGATTTACTTTTAGCGTGGCTGAAAGATTTCAACAGCAACTACGCTGGTGCAATGCAGGCTATGACACCGGTTGTCATCGGTGTCGTATCGTGGTTTTACTATAGCGTCTACAGGGAAGCACAGACTAGAAGTGACAAGACCATCTACGTCGGTCCATCATTTTGGAGCCTGAGAGCCAAGCATCGCATAGACACGGTCAAACGCTTCGAACTTACTCCCGACCGAAAGAACTACGTAGAGTTAGAGACGCTTTACACTCCACAGTCTTGGAGCCAGCACATTTTTATCCAGCGGGCTTGCTTTAAAACAACTGTCTCGGCCAATGATCCCGCCGCGATACTAATTGTTACGTTAAAGCGTAAACCCCACGAAAACTGGAAACTTATACACATTAATCGGTGAGTAAGAGTCATGCCGCACCTAATAACTAGTTCAAGAGTCGAGGTCTCCGCCTTTGGCGGAGCCGCGTCCTTAACCTGAACGTTAGGCAACTTGGAAGGTCTTACGATGGAAGGTTGTGTTGCCAAAAAACATTTTTTACTTATTTCTAAGAGTGTAGAAAATGCGATTGTATTTCTGTCAAAGAGGGAATATTCCACGCTGAGTTCAGCTCAGGTTTCTTTACTCAAAGAAGCTCATCGGGAGCTGAATCGGTTGCAAGCGTCTTTAGGTGATCTAACTTTTGTTAGTCTTTCAATAAGAAATATTTACGAGGTATATTTGATATTAATGCATGTTGGCGCCGACCAGAAAGCCCTTCATAGCTGGTATGGGCAATCCCATAAAGATTCCAAAGATATTAGGGACGGCTTTATAAGGTTAATAGAAAAGAAAAATTTAGATGCGACTGAATTGCGAGAAATTCAAAATTTTGAAGATCGGAATCTAGCTTCTAGTCCTTTTGAGTCAAAAGGTCCCTTTAATATGAAAGACCTGTCTGAGAAGTATGGTCATTTAGACGATTATTTATTTATATATAAACTCAGCTCCAAATTAGTACACCCGTCTTCAATGAAGGTTATGTGCTACGACGTTTTATCCGAGAACGCGAATTATTTGAACGTTGCGTTACAAGTCGGTGTTCACTTTACGCACAAGTTAAATGATTATGTTGCTTCGCTGGTGACGAATGCCTAACAAGGCAATCAAACGGTTGGTTTTTAAGTTGCTCTTTTGCCATTCCGCTTCGTTCCATTTTACGGCAAAAGAGCAACTTAAAAACCACCGCTTATTGCGACGTTAAAGCTCTTGACACCTTCTCAAGCTGCTCTTGACCTCGAACGACGACTGCTCGCTCTGGGGTTTGATTTCAGTCAGCCCAGCCTAAAGCTTGCCTTGAAGGCATTTCGGGAGCACTTGTCTGTCCCGGTGGAAGGTGTGTCGGACTATGTGATGGTAGAAGTTGGAACGAACGACTTTGAGTTTCAACCCATTCGTCCAGCGTTCACCATCGATCTCGTTCGCCAATTTGGTCATTTTGAAGACGGCGAGTTTTCGCACTACGAGCAGTTGCACCTAATGCTTTATGCCCCGGCGAAACAGGAATTTGGAGAATTGCAGATGTCGGAGTTTTGCGACGACGGTGAGGAGCGCATCCCTTTCTTAAATGCCGTTGAGGCTAACCGAGCCATTGTCGCCGCGGGCAGCGTCGAATTTGCTGCATGCCTGCTCGATCAGTGGGATGTGTGAAATGAGCTTTAACATGTCAATCGACACGGACCCACAACTGAAGAAGGCGGCTTCGTCGCTTGTGTTGGTGGTCCGGTCATTTTCACGTTAGACCTCACATGCGGACACCGAGAATGATCCAAGGCGCAACTGCACTTCTTGCTGAATTTGGCGGTGAGTGGCCCAACTTCCATGACGCTGAAGTTCTTCGATTTGCGGTCGAACGTGCCGCAGTCGTCGACGTCGGCGAGGTGGTAGTCAGCCTTGCAGTCCACCTGCGCCGGTTTGAGGCTCGCGGGGTTGGCACCGTGAACTACCACCTGGCTCTGGTCAAGAGCGTGGTGGTTGATTTCCGTTTCACGGGAGTGGAAGATCTCTCAGCGTCGGACTTCAACCATCAGAATGTCCTTGAGGAGATCGCCTTTTCAGAAATCGATGGCGGTGCCCCTTTTTCGGTAGAGGTTACGGGCATCTACGGGTTCGAGGGCCGCTGGCGGTGCCGAACAGTGGAAGTCGCGGGCGTGTCGAGAGAGTTGAATGAGGTCTAACACGTCGATCGACACCGACCCGCAGAGGCATTGCGCCGCAAGCTCCGTAGATCAGCCTGTGTCTAGCGGCGCAATGCCTCTACGCGCCTTTCATCTCAAACGTTAGCCAGCAAGACTATGCTCGAATCCTACGTCACCCTAATTACCACTCTGTCTTCGGCTGCTGTCGGCGGCTCAGTTGCGCTTATCGGCGTGTATTTGACCAACAAGGGAAACGCAGCGCGATTAAACGCGCAACTTGTTCATCAGAGCAACAGTGAGCGCGCAGAACTGTTGCGGGCTCGCGGTGAAGAACTCTACGAGCTCATCGACAAATGGTTGAATAGCCTGTTTGTTTACTACATGGTCAAGGCGTCAGTCATGCAAGGAAAGCTGAGCTACAACCAAGGGCTCGATATTGAGTTGAAAAATGGTGAGGAAAGTCGTGGAAACTTTGGGCGTATTCAGATGCTTATCGATGTCTACTTTCCCACGTCTAGAGAGCACTACGACCGTGTCGTATCCCTTCGTGAGGCGGCCAATAGGCACGTTCTCTTGCACAAACGAGCTTACGAGCGAGGCGAAACCGACGGGACCGTTTTTCTCAAGGCATTCACAACAGACCAATTGAGCCTTGAAGCGGCGGCAGAGAAATTGAAGGAGGCAGTAATTGTACAAGTGCGTGCCGTCTAACTCTTCCATCGAGAGGGACGTCCAAGGGCTATCGCCCCTGGCTGTCCCTCATGTCAAACGTTAGGCCTCACAAATGCAAACACTCGATCCGTCGCAACTACTAGCTGAAATTGAAGACGCAATCCGCACCACTCCAGCCGATTACTCGAGCTCAACCGCAATTCCTTGGCTTGGACGATCTACGTCACTGTTGAAGCGATGGGCACCAGGCCGTTCGATCATCATCGACTCACATGCCCGCGGGGCGCTCGGAGTCAGCGATATGCTCGCATCGAGCGAATTTTCTAGCTTACTTATGTTGCTGCATGAGGCTCGTCACGACCTCCGCCTGAACGAAGTCGGCCCACTGTCAACAGCTATTGATCGTGGATCGGTGCTCGACTACTTTGAAGAAGTGCGCAGGCTGCTCGTCACGGCGAGAAGTGAGCTCTTCTTCGTCGATCCATACCTTGATGCGGAGTTCGTTTCGCGGTACCTACCCCAGGTTCCAACTGGTGTGACCGTGAGAATGCTCGGTAAGAAGGGCATGGCCGCGCTCGCGCCGGCTGTCGAACTAGCTGTACAGCAGTTCAGTCTAAAAATTGAAGTTAGATCCAGTTCAGCACTACACGACCGCTTCATCTTCCTCGACAACGCTCGCGGTTTCAGCTCTGGCGCTTCATTCAAGGACGGTGCACGCTTGGCGCCGACCATATTTACTGAGATAACTGATGCACTACCAGCAGTACATGGAACTTATGAACAAATGTGGTCTGCAGCCACAGTTCATCGGTAGCCAACGCAGTGAGGCCTAACCAATCGCTCAACTGGACCCACAACGGCATATCGTCTTCGGGCCTCATTTCATTCTGGCCCTTCGGCGTCCTACCGTCGCGCGCCGGTTAGCTCAATCGTTAGGCCTGTCCAATAAATCAGCATATTTATGCATTAGTCGCTATAAGAAGGAAACCATGTCTGCACCCACACTTACATATCAACAGGAGCTTCAAAAACTGAAGCTCTATTTGACTGATGCGATGCTGCATTACGTACCCGAAGGAAATTTCGACTCGGCAAAGGTACTGGCAGAAGAAATCGCACCGTTGATTGAGGGGCAGCTTCAAGTATTGGCGAAAGCAGCCGTCAAGCTTCATAAAAACGACCCAGAAAGGTTGCGTGACGCGTTAAGTGAGTTTGCTAAGCTTCTGCTGAACAGTAGCGATCAGAAAATTTTTCAGGCTTATGAGGCGATGATGGATTCATTAATAAGTGAGCCTCCGCAGTGAAGTCTCTAACTAAAGCAGCATGCAAGGCACATTGGCCTAACTGGTTGGTCAAGCTGACGCCAACAGGCTCAGCATGTTGGTACCCTCCGCTTCGCTCCGGCGCAGCTTACCGCGAGCGTTAGGGGTCAGTTCTTTATGCACGAAGCTCTCGTCGTTGTGTCTGGCTTGCTAGCAGGAGTTGTCCAGTGGGTTCCTTGCGGGGTCGGCTTAGCCGCCTATCGATACAACCGAGGGGGCGCAGCGATAAAAGGTTCCAATATGTGGGTTCAGCTAGCAGCCTCTCCTCCAGGCAGCTACTCGCTCCTCGGAAAACTTGTCTTTGTCGCACTTATGCTCACTTGGTTGGTAGTTTTTTTCGGCGCTATGGCCGTCCCTACGCTTGTCGCCAAACTACTCCAGGTTCCGGATGCATCGCACTCCATCATGTACGCTACTTATGCAAATTTCTTAGTTGGCGCTGTCGCCTTCGTCGTAGGCCCTGCTATTTGGCGTCGTCTTTCCCTATGACCCCTAACATTACGGTCAAGGCCGTTGCGGCCTTCGGCCTCCACTGGACGTCCTGCACTTGGCCGCCCCTTACCTACAACGTTAGGCAAATAGTATGAGTGATTGGGACTTTCTTCACGACATGCATAACGACGGCTATAACCCAGATCAAATAGCTGATGCCGCCGCCTGTGGGTATAACCCTTGGGAGTGCGACTACATTGAAATTGATCGAGCGTGGGTTGATTCAGAGTTTACAGACCCCGCAGCAGACAAACCGAAAAAAGCATTTAAGAGTCGAGATGGGTTCCCGTATAGCACACTCGAACAAGCGGAGATTTTTCACGATTTGATTGAGTGTGCTATGCGCCATTTTGAAAATACTGGCAGGTACTTGCAAATTTGGGGGGAGCTCGGAGAGATTTACGCCGAGATCAAATTTGGCCTTTGCCGTCATGGTTCTCACAAAGAGGGTTCTGATGGCACGATTGCAGGAAAACTAGTCGAAGTAAAAACCATCTCTCCAGAGAAAGCCAACGATCAAGTCCTTGTTAAGAGCCAAGGAGGGTTCGAGCAATTGCTCATCGTTCGCATTGATGAGGATTTTCAGTTCACAGGCAAGTTATTTAATCGTAGCGAGCTAAAAGGTGGTTCCGGCAAATTCCTCAGAGGGCAACTCAAGGATGAAGCAGGCAATGCCTAACAATTCCGTCGAGAGGGACCGCCCACAAGCTTCGCTTTTGGGTTCCCTTCGCGGCTTCTCCGCTGCGGCGGCCCCTCACGTCAAACGTTAGGCATCACCAAAATCTGCACTGCACAGTCATGATCGTTCTAAACATCAATAAAGAACTCATCCGAGTTGAAAATTGGGCTGATATCGAGGCTAGGCCTGGCTTTACGAACAACCTTAATCCCCAAAACCTTGAATTAGCCTCAATTATTGGACGTTACGCATTCTCTAATCGAATCCGCTGCGGGCTGTCAAACTGCCACACTCCGCATGCAAAGGGCTATGTTGTCGCCACCAAAGATTGGCATGAAACGAACATCGGCAAGGACTGCGGAAAGAACTACTTCGGGGTGGATTTCGAGACCCTTACTCGACAGTTCGATCAGGACATCACAGACAAAGAAAACCGAGAACGGCTCTGGAGCTTTTCGTTCCGCTCGGAAGAAATCAAAGCCTCAGTACAAGACTTAAGAAGTCAACCACAAGGAGCCGATTGGGTCTTTCACAGCACAAGGCCCCTTCTTGAAGCAGGAAAAGCCGTCCCGACTGAGGTAGTTCGAAAGCTCGCGGCTATGGTCAAGAACCGCGAGAACGTTATCACAGTCGAGCGAGAAGCAACGGAGGCAGAGGTCGATCAACTAGAGGCCGCTCGAGGACGGAAACTACCTCGCCCGCATTATGTTGAGGAGCCCGTTGGTCAGTTGGAAGGCATTGAATGCCTCTATCCAGACAATGACGTACGCCAATTGCTTGTCTTCGACATCGAACAGGAGCTTCGGAGCTTCGAAGAACAAAAGATTGATGAACTTTCCTCAAGAGCGCTTACCCATTGGAATAAGTGGGCTAGCAGCGTCGAGCTCAATATTGAAAAAGCACGGTCTGCAGTAGAGGCTGGTCGAAAGCTGCTGCGTTCCGAGAATCTGCGCCAGCTCCTCGAAATCATCAAAGATCGAAAGCAAAGTGAGCGCATGTCTAAGTTCATCAAAGCTCTTGGCACTAATGGCAATGCCTAATATTACTGTTAAGCGGACGCCAACAAGGCCCATGGCTTCGCCATTTTCATGGGCCTTGTTGGTCCTTCCACTCGCTGCGCTCCTTCCGGCGCCGCTTATCTTGGGCGTTAGGCATGAAAAAAAACATTACGAACGTTAAATTTCATGGGTGTCGAGTTGCATCCAAATTCGACCCACTTGGGGTGAAAGAGGGGGCTCAAATCAACATTTAGAAGTTTGCTTTCGCTAATAACTCAGATGTTTCAACCATCAGTTCTAATGTCCGCTTCGACCCATTACCTGTCATTGCGCATCATCTCTGGCTTCCAAGCTCCAAAATCGCCTCCCGAAGGTCAATGCAGCATTTTTAGTTAGGTTCTTTTGTAACCGCGTAACTTCATATCTTTGTGCCCAAAAAATATGCTTAGCACTAAAAAAAACAAATATTAGCCCATGGCCTTTTGGCGCTCTCCCAGTCTGGTAAACGATCTCAGCGAATACATAGGCACAAACAAGGCACAACTTAGGCACATTCTAGAAATAATCAAATTCCATCCTGAAGGTCACGAATTTCCGAAAATTCCGCACAAAAATTCTCTTCAAAAGCACAAAAATCTGCGACCTTCGGGTTGATTTCCCAATCGGTCATTGGGCACAAAAATGTGAATCGGAAAATTCAGGAAATTTTTACAGATGTGCCCTGTTGACCGTTATTGGGTTTGACCGAAGGTCACGAAAGGGAAGACGGGCTAAATCGGGGTTGGGCACCAGTTGGGCACATTTTGGGCACACGCAGTTGGTGGCCCAGAAAACAAAAAAACCAACCACTGCTAAGTGATTGGTTTTAATGATAAAAATTTGGTTGCGGGGGCAGGATTTGAACCTACGACCTTCGGGTTATGAGCCCGACGAGCTGCCAGACTGCTCCACCCCGCGTCTGGTAAGAACGAAA
>JAIXTE010000142.1 GCA_027484315.1 Burkholderiales bacterium
CACTTGGCTGCCTGGAACTACTTCCAGAGCGTAAAGAGTCCCGAGAATGATGCCTTCATCAAGCAGTGGAAAAAATTTGCTGGTCCCAAGCGCGTAACAAACGACCCCATGGAAGCCACTTACATCGGCTTCAAGATGTGGACTCAGGCTGTGCAGAAAGCCGGTACTACAGATGTGGCCAAGGTAAGCGCTGCCATGATCGGCCAGAAAGCCAAGAACCTGACTGGCGGCACTGCAGTCATGGGCAAGAACCACCACCTCAGCAAACCCGTGCTGATTGGCGAAATTCAGGCCAACGGCCAGTTCGAAGTGGTTTCAGAAACCAAGGGCCTGGTTGAAGGTGACGCATGGTCTGATTTCCTGCCAGGTTCCAAAGACCTGACAGCCGACTGGACAGCGCCAATCAATTGCGGCAACTACAACACCAAGACCAAGAAGTGTTCCGGGCAGAACTACTAAGCCCTGCGACACAACCCTGACCCAGGTGGTCAGGGTTGTTGTTCACGTTCAATTGAATTCAGGATAGCCCCGTGAAATTTGTCATACACATCATTGCTTGCTGGTGTCTGCTGCTGAACGCTGCCTTTGCACAAAGCGATTCCGCAGAACAGTTGCCACCCAAGTCAGTTGAAGCGCTGCTTTCCGAACTGGCCAAGGCAAGTCTTTCGGAAGCCTTGCCCATTCTGGAACAACTTGAGCAATCAGGTTCCGAAACACTGGTGCCTGTGTTCAACGCCATGATCAGCGGTGATCTGTATGCCAATGAAGAATCAGGACTGGTTCTTATTGAACTGCGCAAAGACGGCGCGACCACCTACCTTAATCCTTTGAGTAACAAGTTGGTTGGTGATGAGCTGACCACGAGCCTGAACAAGATACGCGTCAACAACCGCTTGCGCACTTACCTGCGCGGCGCGGTTGCACGCATTCAAATTTCCGCAGCCAGCGCCACCACCCGCGAGCAGGCTGTAGTTTCACTGCTGGGGGATTTGACGCCCGATACGGTTGTTGCCATAGAAAAAGCGCTGCTGAAAGAGAGAAATGCCAAGGTCAAAGCCGCGATGGAAACGGCTGTGGCGATGAACCGGGCGCAAGGTTCCACAGATCCGCTGATTCGAATTGAAGCAGTGCGCACCCTGGGTGAAAGCCAATATGCCGAAGTGCGCAACCTGTTGGATCAAATGAAGCAAAGTGAAGAAGATGCCGCACTGCTGACAGCGATCAATGAATCTCTTCGCAGCATGAAACTGCGTTCCGATTTCTACGGTGTGGTGGACCAGTTGTTTTTTGGTTTGAGCCTGGGTTCGGTGTTGTTGCTGGCTGCAATTGGCCTTGCGATTACCTTTGGGGTGATGGGTGTGATCAACATGGCCCACGGCGAAATGATGATGCTGGGTGCCTACACCACCTACGTGGTGCAATTGGCCATGCCGAACCTGATTGATTATTCCCTGTGGGTTTCAATTCCCTTGGCCTTTTTGGTGGCAGGGTGTGTGGGTGTGTTGATTGAACGCTGTGTAATCCGCTTTTTGCACGGCCGCCCCCTGGAAACCTTGCTGGCCACTTTCGGTATCAGCCTGATTTTGCAGCAGGCAGTCAGAACGATTTTTTCACCGCTGAACAGGCAGGTGTCACAGCCCTCCTGGATGAGCGGTTCTGTTGAAATCAATCCAGAGCTGTCCATCACCTTGAACCGTCTTTACATTTTCGTGTTCGCGCTGATCGTGTTTTTTGTACTGCAACTGATCTTGAAAAAAACCTCGCTGGGTTTGAATGTGCGTGCGGTTTCTCAAAACCGCAACATGGCGAAATCCATGGGCATTCGCACCGGCTGGGTGGACGCGATGACATTTGGCCTGGGTTCTGGCATTGCAGGCATTGCCGGCGTGGCCTTGAGCCAGCTGACCAACGTGGGCCCCAATCTGGGACAAAACTACATCATTGATTCTTTCATGGTGGTGGTGTTTGGCGGTGTGGGCAATTTGCTGGGCACACTGGTGGCGGCATTTTCACTGGGCATTGCCAACAAGTTCCTGGAGCCGGTCACTGGCGCTGTGCTGGCCAGCATCATCGTGCTGGTGTTCATCATCCTGTTTATCCAGAAGCGCCCGAAAGGACTGTTTCCACAGAAAGGGAGGGCGGCTGAATGAACTGGCTGACTCAATTATTTTCAAAAACGCGCGAACAGGGCAGTTCGGTCATGCCATTCGTGTTGGTGTTGGCAGTTCTCACCGTGTTTGCAGCTTTGTCCAATTTGCTGATTCCCGTGGATTCCTTTTTCCATGTCAGCACCTACACCATCACCTTGCTGGGCAAGTACCTCAGCTACGCCATGCTGGCTTTGGCCGTGGATGTCATCTGGGGTTACTGCGGCATTTTGAGTTTGGGGCATGGCGCATTCTTTGCACTCGGTGGCTATGGCATGGGCATGTACCTGATGCGCCAGATCGGCGAACGGGGCGTGTACGGCAACCCCGACCTGCCTGACTTCATGGTGTTCCTCGATTGGAATGAATTGCCCTGGTACTGGCTTGGAATGGACATGTTTCCCGTGGCCATGTTGATGGCGCTGGTGGTGCCCGGTGTGCTGGCCTTTGTGTTTGGCTGGCTGGCTTTTCGTTCACGGGTGACGGGTGTGTATTTGTCCATCATGACCCAGGCATTGACCTATGCCTTGATGCTGGCTTTCTTCCGCAACGAAATGGGTTTTGGTGGCAACAACGGCCTGACCGATTTCAAAGACCTGCTGGGTTTTGACTTGCAGGCTGACACCACCCGCGTGGGCCTGTTCATGGTCACGGCGCTGTTGCTTGGGCTGGTGTATGTGTGCAGTCATTCGATTTTGAAAAGCCGCTATGGCAAGGTCATCGTGGCCATACGCGATGGCGAACCCCGCGTTCGTTTTCTGGGCTACCGCACCGACCACTACAAGGTGTGGCTGTTTGTCTATTCGGCACTTGTTGCAGCAATGGCGGGTGCCTTGTACGTACCGCAGGTTGGCATTATCAATCCGGGTGAGTTCTCTCCTCTCAACTCGATTGAAGTGGTGATCTGGGTGGCAGTGGGCGGGCGCGGCACCTTGTATGGTGCTGTCGCCGGGGCCTTGCTGGTCAACTATGCAAAAACCCGCTTCACCGCCATCATGCCCGACGCCTGGCTGTTCGCACTCGGTGCCTTGTTTGTGCTGGTCACCCTGTACCTGCCCAAAGGCTTGGCCGGTGTGTTCAACCAACTGATCGACAAATATCAGGACAGGCAGAAGTCAGGTTCAAACGATTCGTTGCCGCAGGAGAAACATGCATGAATGCCTTGAACACCTTGCGCGACAAAGTATTGCACCAGGCCCGGTTTTTCCCCAGGGCGCCCGAGCAGGAAGAAATCGATATCTCGCACGACCTGATTCTGTACGTGGAAGGGCTGAGCGTCACCTTCGACGGCTTCAAGGCCTTGAACGATCTGAACCTGTACATCAAGCCGGGAGAACTGCGCTGCCTGATTGGTGCCAATGGCGCAGGCAAAACCACCTTGATGGACGTGATCACTGGCAAAACAAAACCGGATGTGGGCAATGTGTATTTTGGCCAGAACGTGAACTTGCTTGAGCGCAGCGAACCTGAAATTGCACGGCTGGGAATTGGCCGCAAATTTCAGAAACCCACCGTGTTTGAAGCCCACAGCGTACTCGACAACCTTGAAATGTCACTGAAGGACAACAAGGGAATCTGGTATTCCCTGTTCGCCAAACTGACACAGGCCCAGCAAGACCGGATCGACTCCGTGCTTCACACGATCAACCTTGCACCACAGGCCCACATGCTGGCAGGTGCTTTGTCCCATGGGCAAAAACAGTGGCTGGAAATCGGCATGTTGCTGGTTTCCGACCCGCAGGTGTTGCTGATTGACGAGCCAGTGGCCGGCATGACCGCACAGGAAACCGAACGCACAGCCGAGTTGCTCAATGGCCTTGCAGGCGACCACACCGTGATCGTGGTGGAACACGACATGGAGTTTGTTCGAAGCATTGCCCGCACAGTCACCGTGCTTCACCAGGGCAGTGTGCTGGCCGAGGGCACGATGGAACAGGTGCAAAACAACAAGGATGTGATTGAAGTGTATTTGGGAGAACCGGCATGATCCACATGAACGCCGTGAATCAGAAATACGGTGGAACCCAGATTTTGTGGGACCTGAACATGGACATTCAGGAAGGCTCCTGCACCTGCATCATGGGCCGCAATGGCGTGGGCAAAACCACCTTGCTGAAATGCATCATGGGTTTGCTGCCCGTGGCCACTGGTGAAATTCGCCTGAAAGAAACGGTGTTGAATTCACAGGCCGCCGAGAAGCGACCTTACCTGGGTATTGGCTATGTGCCGCAAGGCCGTGAAATTTTTCCCATGCTGACCGTGGAAGAAAATCTTCGCCTGGGTCTGCCTGTTCGCAAAGACAAAGCCAAACAAATCCCTGACAAAATTTTTGAATTGTTCCCCGTGCTGGCCGACATGCTTCACCGCCGCGGTGGAGATTTGTCCGGTGGGCAGCAACAGCAGCTTGCGATTGGGCGCGCCTTGGTGCTGGACCCCAAGGTGTTGATCCTGGATGAACCCAATGAAGGCATTCAGCCCAATATCGTGAAGCAGATTGGTGACGTCATCCTGAAGCTGAATGAGGAAGAGGGCATGACCGTCATCCTGGTGGAACAGAAGCTGGGCTTTGCACGCCGCGTGGGCAAGGAATTCCGCTTGATGGAAAAAGGGCGCGTTGTAGCCAGCGATACCATGGACAAACTCAGCGACAAGTTGATTGCCCAGCACCTGGCGGTTTAGGTGGCCACGCTTTGAATCACCCACTGGACCTTCGCCTGTTGCCTTCCACATGGCATGCCTGTCTGCGGCTGGGTTTCGAGCATGGCCTGCGCGGTACCGTGCTGCGGCATTGCACCCACACGGGGCCCTTGTATGTGCAAAAGGCTTTTTACCCGGAAGGCCGGGATGTGGCGCATGCCTACCTGCTGCATCCGCCGGGTGGAATGGTGTCAGGTGATCACCTGGAGGTGTCGGTTTCTGCTGCACCCCAAAGCCATGTGCTGGTGACCACACCGGGTGCCGGCCGTGTGTATCGGGCTCGCGCTGACCGAAGCCTGCAGCATTTGCACAATCACATTGAGGTGGCTGAACAGGCCACAGTGGAATGGCTGCCTCTTGAAACCATTGTGTACCCCGATGCGCAGGCCAGTTTGAATACCCACATCAGCTTGCAGGCAGGTGCAAAGTGCATTGCCTGGGATGTGATTTCACTGGGTTTGCCTGCTTCAGCCCAGCCATTCAGTTCCGGCAGCTTGCAGCAAACCATGCAAGTCCACATTCAAGGCCGCCTGGTGCTGCGTGAACGCATGCTGCTGGATAGGCAAAGCCGCGACACCCACGCTGCAATGGCTGGTTTTCAAGGCAAGCCAGTGGCCGGCCTGATGATCGCCGGGCCCTTCGACATTGCGCTGTTTAGCACTGCGCCTGGCGAAGCACTTGAAGCGGCATTGCAGGCCCTGTGCAGCAGCACCTGTGAAGGCGATTTGGCCGCCAGCACCGTGGTGGGGCAGTTTGTGGTGTTGCGCTACCTGGGCCACTGCAGCAACCGGGCCCGGCAACTGTTCACGCGTTGCTGGCAACACTTGCGCCCGGCCTTGCTGAACCGGCCTGCCTGCGAACCCAGAATTTGGCGAACCTGAAAGACCCAAGAAAATAGAGGACTGCGATGGAATTGTTACCCCGCGAAAAAGACAAGTTGATGATATTCACAGCCGCACTGCTGGCCGAACGCCGCCTGAATCGGGGTCTGCGTTTGAATTACCCGGAGGCGGTGGCCTACATCACCATGGAAATCATTGAAGGTGCACGGGATGGAAAAACCGTGGCTGAACTGATGGGCTATGGCCGCACCTTGTTGACTACCGACCGTGTCATGCCCGGTGTGGCAGACCTGATTCAGGAAGTGCAGGTTGAAGCCACATTCCCGGACGGGACCAAGCTGGTCACTGTTCACCATCCCATTGTTTGATTGAGGCCCAAGATGATTCCAGGCGAAATACAGGTGGCCGACGGTGCCATTGAATTGAACGTGGGGCTGGAAACACGCAGCCTGCGGGTAGAGAACACGGGCGATCGCCCGGTGCAGGTGGGATCGCATTACCACTTTTTTGAAGTCAACCCGGCCTTGCGATTTGACCGCAGCCAGGCCCGTGGTTTTCGGCTGAATATTGCATCGGGTACAGCAATACGCTTTGAGCCCGGCCAGGGCCGCGAGGTGCAGCTGGTCGCCTATGCAGGCCGACGCCATGTTTACGGTTTCCGCGGAGAAGTCATGGGAGCACTTGATGACAACAATTGACCGCACAGCCTATGCACAAATGTTTGGCCCCACCACCGGCGACCGTGTTCGCTTGGGCGACACAGCCTTGTGGATACAGGTGGAAAAAGACTTCACCGTGTACGGCGAGGAAGTGAAGTTTGGCGGTGGCAAGGTGATTCGCGATGGCATGGGGCAAAGCCAGGTGTCGTGTGCAGACTCTGTTGATCTCGTCATTACCAATGCCTTGGTGCTGGACCACTGGGGCATTGTGAAAGGCGACGTGGGCATCAAGAACGGTCGTATATTCAAGGTGGGCAAGGCTGGCAACCCGGATGTACAAAACGGTGTGGACATTGTGATTGGCCCCGGCACGGAAGTCATTGCCGGTGAGGGCTGCATACTGACAGCCGGCGGAATCGACGCACACATTCACTTCATTTGCCCACAGCAAATTGAAGAGGCCCTGATGAGTGGTGTCACCACCATGATTGGTGGCGGCACGGGACCTGCTACAGGAACGAATGCCACCACCTGCACACCCGGCCCCTGGTACCTAGCAAAAATGATGCAGGCCACCGACTGCATGCCCATGAATCTGGGCTTTCTGGGCAAGGGCAATGCCAGCCTGCCACAGGCCCTGGAAGAGCAATTGGAAGCCGGTGCCTGCGGCTTGAAACTGCATGAAGACTGGGGCACCACACCCGCCTCGATTGACACTTGCCTGAGTGTTGCCGAAAAGTATGATGTGCAAATTGCCATTCACACCGACACGCTGAACGAATCCGGTTTTGTGGACGACACACTGGCTGCTTTCAAAAACCGGGTCATTCACACCTACCACACCGAAGGAGCAGGGGGCGGGCATGCGCCCGACATCATCAAGGCCTGCAGCCTTCCGAATGTATTGCCTTCATCCACCAACCCCACGCGGCCTTACACAGTCAACACCGTGGATGAACACCTCGACATGTTGATGGTGTGCCACCACCTGGATTCCAACATTCCGGAGGATGTGGCCTTTGCGGATTCGCGCATTCGCAAGGAAACCATTGCAGCCGAAGACATTTTCCATGACCGTGGCGCCTTCTCGATGATTTCATCCGATTCACAGGCCATGGGCCGCGTGGGCGAAGTGATCACGCGCACCTGGCAAACTGCCCACAAAATGAAAGAACAGTTTGGTTTGCTGGCTGAAGATCAAACCCTGGGTGCCGACAATTTCCGCGCCAAGCGCTACATTGCCAAGTACACCATCAACCCGGCCATCACCCATGGCATTTCACATGAAGTCGGCTCCATTGAGCCCGGCAAGCTGGCTGATCTGGTGTTGTGGAAGCCTGCTTTTTTTGCAGTCAAGCCCGCCATGATCATCAAGGGCGGCATGATTGCAGCCGCCCCCATGGGCGATCCCAATGCTTCCATTCCCACGCCCCAGCCGGTGCACTACCGACCCATGTTTGGCGCCCAAGGTTTGGCGGCTGCAAAAACATCGGTCACCTTCACCTCGCAAGCGGCCATCAACAACAAGTTGGCTGAAAGCCTGGGGATTCAACGCACATTGGTGGCCTGCAAGAACACCCGCAACATCAGCAAGCAGGACATGGTGCACAACAACTGGTTGCCAGTGGTCACAGTGGATCCACAAACCTATGAAGTGCGTGCCGATGGCGAATTGTTGACCTGTGAACCCGCCAAGGTATTGCCCCTGGCCCAACTGTACAGCCTGTTTTAAGGAGCCACCCATGCTGGATATTTATGAACGATTGGGCACCCACTGCCATGCCAAAGTAAATGCCACGGTGGTGTTAAGCCATGAACAGCGCGAGCGCGGCCGCCTTCGATTGCAGAGCACAGAAGGCATGGAAGTGCGCCTGTTCCTGGAACGGGGCAAGCCGCTGAAAGTGGGCGAGTTTTTGAAAAGCCAGTGCGGGCAGATTGTGCGCATTGAAGGCGCAGTGGAAGACGTGATGATGGCGCAGTGCACCGACTGGCCTACCTTTGCGCGGGCTTGTTACCACCTGGGCAACCGCCATGTGAAAGTGCAGGTGGGTGAACTGTGGTTGCGCATCAAACCCGACCACGTGCTGGGCGACATGCTGGCCCAATTGGGCCTGACCGTACACCTGCAGCAAGCGGTGTTTGTGCCGGAAAGTGGGGCGTACGCCAAGGCGGCTGCGCATCACCACCACCACGATCACGACCATGGTCACCACCATGATGACGCGCATGACCACTAAGCCTTTCGAATTGAAACCGATGGAACTGGTAAAGCTGATGCACCTGTGTAGCGTCAGCTTGCCGGTGGGCGCGTACTCGTTTTCACAGGGCATGGAATACGCCATTGATGCAGGCTGGGTCAAGTCCACTGACCAGGTTCACGACTGGATTGAATGCCAGTTGCTGTTCAACCTTGCGCGCGTGGATCTGCCGCTGCTGGCCCGCTGCATGGAAGCCTTGAAGCAGAACGACATTGCACAGCTTCAACAGTGGAATGATTACCTGATTGCCTGCCGTGAAACCCGCGAATTGCGAATGACCGACCTGGCCATGGGCGAGGCCTTGAAACGCCTGCTGCCTACCCTGGGTGTGAACCCCTTGTTTGCAAAATCCGAACCTGTGAGCTTTGTGACCCTTTTCGCCCAGGCTTGCAGCGAATGGCAAATTTCTGCCGATGCCGCCTGCCTGGGTTTTGCCTGGGCCTGGCTGGAAAACCAGGTGGCTGCAGCCACCAAGCTGGTGCCACTGGGGCAAACGCAGGCACAAAGCCTGGTGGCGCGATTACAGAGCAGCGTGCCTGAAGCCGTGGGCCTGTCGGCCACCGTGCATGACGAGCAACTGGGCAGTTGCCTGCCCGGGTTGGCCATGGCCAGCGCACTGCATGAAACCCAATACTCCCGACTGTTTCGATCCTGAGGAAAACACCATGACACAGACCAAACAAACCTTGCGCGTTGGCATTGGCGGCCCAGTGGGTTCCGGCAAAACTGCCTTGTTGAAATCGCTCTGCTATGCCATGCGCGACCATTACGACATTGCAGTGGTCACCAATGATATTTACACCAAGGAAGACGCCAAGTTTCTGACTGAAAACAAGGCGCTTTCGGCTGACCGAATTATCGGCGTGGAAACCGGCGGTTGCCCGCACACCGCCATTCGTGAAGACGCCTCCATGAACCTGGCCGCAGTTGATGAACTCATTGAACGCCATGGACCTCTGGACGTGGTGTTTGTTGAAAGCGGTGGCGACAATTTGAGTGCCACCTTCAGCCCCGAACTCAGCGACCTGACCTTGTACGTGATTGATGTGTCGGCAGGCGACAAGATTCCGCGCAAAGGCGGTCCTGGTATTACGAAATCGGATTTGCTGGTCATCAACAAGATTGACCTGGCACCCATGGTGGGCGCATCGCTTGAAGTCATGGACCGCGATGCCACGAAGATGCGAGGTACCAAGCCCTTCATTTTTTCCAACCTCAAAGTAGCCAAGGGCCTGGACGACATTATTGCCTTCATCGTGAAAGAGGGCATGTTGCAAGCCAAAATCCTGCCGCCCGCGGTGGCCGTTGTCTAAAAAACCGATTTACAGGAATTCAATTCATGAAGCTCAAACAATCCATTGCCTGCCTTGCTTTCAACCTGCTGTTGATCCCGATGGCCTTGGCCCACCCCGGTCACCATGAGCATTCTGACCTGGCCGAGGCATTCATTCACCATGTCACCAGCGTTTACCATTCGCTGATGTCGCTGGCGGTTCTGGGCGCGGTCATGCTGGTGGTTGGCTTGGTTGTCAGTTTCAGGCGGTCAGCACATGCAGGCAAATTGGCCTCATTGGCGCAACGGTTCATGGGGGCCGCACTTTCCATTGCAGGGGCCGGTCTGTTGCTGGGTCAGATATAAACCCGCACTTGTTGGCTGTTGTTGCAGGAACAAAGGACGTCTGTCGTTGTCTGTTGAATACAGATAAAATCGGATGTGTTTTGCAGTAACAGAGGTGGTTCAAATGCGGGTATTCAGCTTGTCTGCTGGCTTTGTTGTGGGTTCGACGTTGTTATTAAGCGCGTGCGTTTCAATGTACAGCGTCCGGCCTGTTGTGGCTGACAACCAGGTTCCTGTTCAAAATCGGGGTTTTGAGTCTCTAAGCTCGACCAAAAAACACCTGGTTCAAGTGGGGTCTGCGTACAATTCCCAGCGCCAGTTCGATAACCCGAGGTTCAATGTCACGTTTGTCAACAAGGGCAAGTTTCCAGTTGAGTTTTCAACGGAAAATGTAACTGTAACCTTCAACGGTGAGCCCGCCACCGTGGTCAGCTATGAAGCCCAGATTCAGGATGTTCAAAACCGCCTGTCTTACTATGGCATGCGGGCCCCTATATTTTACAGCCCGTTTTACCACCAGCCTTTTTACAAAGGTAGTCACGGTGGTTTGGTGTTCCGAACGGATTTCAACGACAGGCTGGATATTCAGCAGGCCCTTGCTGATTTTGAGCGCATCCAGAAATTCAGTTTGAAGCCGAAAGTGGTTCGTCCAGGAGAGGAGACTCAAGGCCAAATTGTGATCGCCAAAAAGCTTTCGGCCCGCAGCGCGCAAAACATCACCCTCACGGTGCGGGTTGATGACGACACCCACAACTTTGAATTTGGTTACTTGCAAACCAATTGATTGCCGGTTTTTGTTACTGCAGGCAGTTCCGTGATTTTTCGGAATTCCTGCAGTTTCGCGCGTAAAAACAGGATCAAAACGTCTTTTTCGTGCAATTCCGTATTCAGAAACTCCACCACGGTGTTCAGTTGTTCGACTTCAGCGGATCTTTTTTGAATCAGTTCACTCGCACGTTGTTGCAACTTGGCGAGTTGTCTGCACAAAGCATCATTCTCCGTCAGCAAGGCATCCATTGATTGGTTCACGCAGGCAGCCGCTTTCATGGTGCGCCTCCCGACTTTTAATGCAAAGCGCCATCGGGGCAATGGCGGTTCTGCTTGCTCAATGCGGGGTGATCAAGTGCCTGATTAATGCGTTGAATTTCTGCTTGTGCGAAACCCATCATTCCCAGTAAATCCCTGAACGCAGTCGCTTCAAACCGCATCGTCATGTAATGCAATGACAGGGAAACCACGTTGGTGGTCTGGCAGTAATAGACCGATCCATTTTCATTGCCGGCCAGCCATTGACCCAGTTGAGTGGCGCAGTTCTGCTGCAACATGTCGAACTCCCGATTAAATCAATTGAGAAATAATCGTAAATGATAATTGTTATCATTACAACAAGTTTTCAACAAGCAGCCTCACAAAACTGTGTGGCTGGTTTTGACAGGCATGTGCAGCAGCTGTTCTGTTTCAATCCACCAGCAAATCGAATTTCAGGCCGGCGTGGCTTTGCAAACGGGCAAGCAGTGGATCTCCCATCAGCGAGGCAGGCGTCCAAAAACCGCCTGCTTTGTCACCCACATCTTTGGCCAGGCAAACAGCAGCTTCACCCAACATTTTTCCAGTCGAGCCATAGCCGGGGTCCATGTCTCCAGTCACTTTTGCAGACAGGGTGCTTTCTTTGCTGGTCTTGCCATAAAAACGCAGGTCGTAAGACCCACGTTGTTGGGAAGTTTCACTGGGACCTTCACCTGGTTTTGGTACCACGAATTTTTCCAGTACCCAGCGGGTGGGCGGCAGGGCAGCGCCTACCAGAAAGCCTGCCATACCACTGGCCAGTCCCATCGCTGTCAAGCGGCCTTTCAAACCGTTGCCTGTCATCATCGCTTCGTCGTATTTGAATTCCTTGCTGTAACCATAACCCTGCAAGGCATTGCTGCGATGAACCACACGGGTGTTGATTCCCGCCATCACAAATGGAGCAAGCCAGCTTTGTGCAACCGGGTCAAATTCAGCAAAACCGACATTGGGTTGTCTTGCCGGCAAACGGCTTGGGGATATCAGGTAGGGATTAGCCAGTTTCTTCGCCAAGGCCGGGTCGGCTGCCACTTCACGCGTCACATTGATCATGCTGGCTACAGTGCCACCCGAGAATTCACCTTTCAGTTTGCGAACGCGCATGCGCACCTGTTGGCATGGCTCACCAAATTTTGCGGTGGCCGCCTGCTGCAAAAAGTAAACACCGAGGTCGGAAGGAATGGAATCAAATCCACAGCAATGCACAATACGTGCGCCGGTTTGGCGAGCTGTTTCTTCGTGCTGTTCAATCATTCTGGCGATCCACTGTACTTCACCAGTCAGGTCGCAATAATCTGTGCCTGTCTCTGCGCACACCTTGACCAGGGGTGAACCGTACAAGGCGTAGGGTCCTACTGTAGAAACCACGACCCTGGATTGCGCGCAAAGCGCCTGCAACTCCGTTTCGTTCGATGCATCGGCCAGTAATGTGGGGAGATTACGTGCCCGTTCGCCCAGCCGGTTTTTTAGCGTGGCCAATTTGTTGGCATCTCGACCTGCAATGGCCCATTTGACTTCGCCGTCCAGGCCATGTCTTTTCCACAAATACTGCACAAGAATCTGGCCCACAAAGCTGGTGGCTCCGAATACGATCAGATCAAAATTCTTTTGTTTCATGGCGTGTTGTCTCCCTGTTTGCCTGTGTTTTGTCCGATTCTCTCACACTCAATAAACCTTGTACGCCTATTCGGAATAATGACTTTGTCTATTCCCATCGAGTGATGCATGTGACCGGAACTTTAACCCGATCGGGGGTAAGCAAACTGGATGTGAAATATTTAAGGTGAGTCCATTACCCGGAGAGCCACATGACCACCCCTTCAGCAATCAATTTGCTTGCGGAATCCATGACTCATTTACTTCCCTTCTGGATCGCGAAAGCGGAAACGGACCACGAATTTGAATTGGCTGCCAGGGCGCGCCAACTTGCTTATGGCAAACATCTGCCACAGCTGGGAGAAAAATTGGGTGAACCCGATGATGACGACAAAAATGAAGATTTCGCCGTACTTCTCGCTTACGCCAAACTTGACGGAAGTTGTATTGGCACCGTGCGTATCCAGATTTCTCAGCATCATCCGCTGGCTCTGGAGCAATCCTTCAGTTTGCCAACAGCCCTGCGCAAAGGGCGAATTGCAGAAATTTCCAGGCTCGCAATTCCTGCGAGATCCAATGGTTTGGCCCTGCGCCTGATGCTGATCAAGGCTGCTTATTGGTATTGCAGATCGAATCTGGTCGACCGCGCTTTTCTGTGTGTGAGGCATCCTGTGGACCGCCAATATCGCCGGTTTGACCTGGAGGACGTTCTGCCTTCCATCGAATTCATACCCATGGCCCACATCGGCATGATTCCCCATCGCATTTTCTGGTTTGATGTGTGTGACATCGAGGCACGTTGGTTACTGAACTCCAACCCCCTGCATTCGCTGTACATATCAACCTCACATCCGGATCTGTTAAGCAATCTGCAAGCCCGTACCTTATTGCAAGAGACCCCAAGTCTGTTGCGTTCTCACGGATAAACCTCATGTATGCAGTTGTCGCCCCGACAAGAATCTTTCGATTTTTGCAAAATTTTCAGGATGCACCATGGATTCCTCTTTTTTCTGCCGTCTTACTGGTTTGCTTTCTCCTGGTGTCATTTGTCAATTTGTCTGTTGTTGATCACCAGACCAGCGAGGACTTGCCAGTTCGATTTTCAGTGCTTGCGCGAGATGACATAAAGGCTTCACTTTTTGAAATCATCGACAAACTTCAGGCTGTTCCAACACAAAGTATTTTGCGTACCCACTTGAATGAAGAACCTTATTGGGTCTACGCCACGCTGTCGAGCAGTGTGTTGTTCAACAACAATCAGATGTACTTTCGCTCCCGTCACCTGGTTCAATCCAGTTGCTGGCGACATGATGAGCAAGGCAACCTGATCCAGTTGACCTTGAAATCGAATCAGGGCCGCCTGATCTCGGCCGATCTTGACGGCAAGGTAGATAGCTTGGGCGTGCTGTGCCAATTCAGTTTCATCGGCCCAGCCAGCCTGGAAATGGGATTGCAAACGGGGTCCAGCTTCACGGAGAGTACGCTGGACTTTGAAAGGCGTCAGGGTTTTCTGGAAGGTGTGTTGTACTTGATGATTGGCCTGGTGGCCCTGGCCGCCATCATGACCCGCAGTTCACTGTTCATCTGCTATGGTTTTTGGCTGTTCGCCAGTTTGCGCCTTGTCGCCTTGTCAGAGGGGTGGGATCACCACCTGTTCGGAATACAACTGACCTCCGCATTTCTTCCCCATGCGCGCATGATGGCCATGGCCATGTATTTTGCCTCCACGCTGTTGATGTTGACTCACCTGTTTGAAAATGTCCGACGGGAGTCCTGGCTGGGTGTGATGCGCGCTTTGCAAGGCACCAGCATTGTGTTGATGTTGCTTGCCCTTTTTTCATCGTATAGCACCTTTCTGGAGTTGCTCTGGCCCATGAGTTTGTTGGGCGCATTTGTCGTGTTTTGGGTTGTGGTGCAGTATTTTCTTGAACGGCGGGATCGAGTGGCCATTTATTACATGGCTGCCATGATCGCAACCCTCACCGGAGTTGTTGCTGAAATTCTGGCTGCCTGGTTTGATCAGACTTTTCTGCTTCAATTTTTCAACAGTGCGTCTGTGACCGTGCTGGCCAGTGTGATGACCGCGGTGGCACTCGCAGAGTTTCTTCGCAATTCCCATCGCCAACAACAGGTAGCTGCACAGCAAATCGAAGTGGCCCACGAGCGCCTGGAAAGCGTGTTCGACATTGCACCGTCGTCCATGTTTACCTGCACCAACCGGGGCCAACTGCTGACCTACAACAAACAGTTCGCCGATTATTTTCTGAATCGAACCGGGCAACCCAATTTTGATTTTCTTCAGCCACAACATCTGAATGCCTTGTTCAATCTTCTGGAGCAGCCGGGCCGCTCCTCAAGGCGTGAGCTGCCAGTGGTGGTAGGTGAGGGGCAAACCCGCTGGTTTGAACTGGTGGTCAGCCGCGACCAGCATCAGCTGGTTGGGGTGGTCAGCGACTTCACCATACGCAAGGACCGTGAACTGGCCTTGCAATATCAGGCCACCCACGACGAACTGACTGGCGCGCTGAATCGGCGTGGCCTGCAAAACTGTATCCACACGATTTTGCAAAAGCGGACAGCCAGCTTCACTTTCTTTTGTCTGGAAATCAAGCAGTTCACCAAGTTGATTGGCGCCTACGGCGTGACGGTGTCCGACCAATTGTTGAAGTCTTTTTTCACGGAGCTGTACCGCTACATGAATACGCAAGGGGAGGTGGCCCGTTTGCATGTGGACCAGTTTGTGGTGTTGGTTAACCAGCAGGAAACTTTGGCGGCGGAGGAAACTTTCACCCTGTTTCTGGAGCGTCTTTCGGCTGCTCCCTTTCTTCTTGAGGGCAGAAGCATTCAGGTGTCGGTACTGGCCACCATTGTGGTGCAGGGGATGGTGGACAATGTACTGGATGTGATGGACACGGTGGAAGTGTCCATGCAGGAATCCGGATCCAAGGCCAAGCGCAATGTCAGTTTGGAAAAAGTGGTATTCGAGCAGCAACAGACCCGAAAGCTGCTGGAGCAATCCCGAACAATTCGCGGTTTGCGCGACCAGAAATTGCCCGAGGGCCTGACGCTCGCCTGGCAACCGATTTTTCCTTTGGACACCGTGGATGGGCCGCTGTACGCCGAGGCGCTGTTGCGGATACAGGCAAAGGATGGTTCATTGAACTCAGCCGGGTTTTTACTGGAGGCGTGCGAAAGGGACGGTCACACCGCATTTCTGGACAATTGGGTGCTAACCCAAAGTCTGAGTTTTTTAACTGAATATGCGGATCAGCTCCAGAAGTTGAGTGTTCTCAGCATCAACGTGTCGCCAGGGTCGTTGAATGATGAAATTTTTCTGCAGGATACCCTGGCCTTGATTCGGGCCCATCAGCCCCAGGCCGCCAAGTTATGTCTTGAAATCACCGAGGTGGGTTCTGTGATTAATCTGCAGGCAGTCCAGCAATTCATTGAGCAGGTTCGAACCCTGGGTGTGCGAATTGCCCTCGATGATTTTGGCGCAGGTTACAGCAATTTCCGATATGCCATTGACCTGCATGCCGATGTCATCAAAATTGATGGCTCAATCATCAAGAACATTTGTCACAGCACTGAAAGTCACGCAGTAACGGCTGCCATCGTGGGTTTGGCGCACGACCTGGGTTGCAAATGCGTGGCGGAGTGGGTCGAGGATTTGCACATCTTGCGGGAAGTCAAAGAGCTGGGTGTCGATTACATTCAAGGGTACCTGATTTCACCCGCTATTAACTGCCACAGATTTCTGGGCCTGAAAAGCCCTTTCGATTTGTCGCAAGACAGCGACCGAACAAGACGCATTCAGGAAATCGTCGAATCTGCCACTTGTTGATTGGTTGCGCCCGCCGGCACATGTGGCACCAGTTCGACGTACTCCACCCAGAATCGCTTGACGATAGATTTCTCAAGATGGCCGCGTTTGCTCAATGGGCAGGCAAACCGCAAGGTCATGCGAAGGCATTTTTCGTCAACGCTGGCCCAGAATACTTCGGGCCTGGCCTTGGGCAAGTCGACAAAATTGTCGCGTTCTACGGCTGTGAAATGTCTTTCCGCTTCTTCGATCCAGTGTTTGCCAGCCTCATTGGCCAGGCGCAAGGCCAGGGTTTCTGCTGTCTGTATTTTCACAAACTTGTCAAAATTGAAATCAATCAAGTGAATGCCATAAGAGCCATACACCGACAGGTTCTTCATGGCCTGTGTAAACACAAGGCTGTTTGGCAATGACAACAGCCTGCCTGTCTGCTTTTTCGAGGGACCGATTTCAGCCAGTTCGAAAGTAACAAACCCGGTATTCACCAACTGCCCTGTGAACTGGCCCACTTCGATGGTGCTGCCAATTCGCAGGCTTTTGTTCAGCGAAATGATCAGGGCACCCCACAGGCACAAAATGAATTCCTTGCTGACAATCAGCAAGGCACCGCCAATTGCAGCCAGTGAAATCAGAAACCCTGTGATTTGTCCTGACCACAAAGCCAGTACCAGCAGCAGGGCGGTGACCCAGACAATGTTCTTGCGGCGTACCCAGGTTGCGCGGAAATTTCCTGTTTGTGGCTGTACTGCCCGCGTTTCCTTCAACAGCCGCCAGTGCATGAACCGGTTCACCAGCGTAGCCAGCATGAGCAAAGTCACAGACAGGATCAATTTGCCCAGGCGACCTTCCAGAAAAGTAAAGACCTGTTCAACTGCGGGTTCAAGATCCTTGAAAAATTGTATGAATTCCATGTCAGCTTCTGCTTGTTACCTGTTTGTCTTGCTGGAAAATCGCTTCCAGTTCTTCGCGGCCTTGGCGACCAATTTCAATGACTTTTTCGCTGTCCCCCAACACCTTGGCCTGCTTTTTCAACAAACCTTCATCGTGCAATCTGAATGCTTCCGCTTTTTGCATGGCCTGGCCGTCGCTGTAACCCAAGGCGTGCAAAGCCTCCGTGGCCGCTTCCAGTGCACCTGCAAACACTTCACGGACTACTGAGTGAGCACCCGCTGCTTTCAGGGCCAAATAATCATTCCGGTTGTGGGCGCGGGCAATGACCATGATTTTTGGGTATTGATGAACAATGAATTCAACAATGGCTTGGCTCATTTTTGGGTCGTCAATGGCAACAATGACAGTGCGTACTTTTGATATGCCAGCGGCCTCAAGCACCTCGCTGCGGGATGCGTCGCCGTAATACACCTTGTTTCCGAATTTTTTTACAAACTCGATGTGGTCTGCATTCTTGTCCAGTGCGGTGAAATGAATCTGGTTGGCAGCAAGAATACGACCCGTGACCTGGCCAAACCGCCCAAATCCCAATATCAATGCTTCCGATTCCTGTGCGTCAAACTTCTGCAGGTTTTGAGGTGCCTTTGCAATCTGCTTGTCGGTGAATTTGTCAAACCACAGCACCGCAGGGGCTGTCAGGGCCATTGAAATGCCGATCATCAAGTTGACCATGCCCGAAGTGCCTTCGCCGAGCAGCTTCAATTCCATGGCTTGTGCCATGATCACGAAACCGAATTCGCCGCCCTGGCACAGCATCAAGCCCAGCATCAAGCCGCGTGGAAAGGGCACACCCGCCAACATCACCAGGCCAATGATGACCACGGCCTTGAGCGCCATCAGGCCTAGCGTACCGAACATCACCGTCAGTGGTGAATCCACCAGCAAGGCGAAATCAAGGGTCATGCCGATTGATATGAAAAACAGGCCGAGGCTCAAGCCCTTGAATGGTTCAACGTCCGCTTCAAGCTGGTGGCGAAACGAGGAGTTGGCCAGCATCATGCCCGCCATGAAGGCACCCAGGCCCATGGACAAATTGGCATGTTCCATCACCACGGCCGAGCCCAATACAATCAGCAGGGTGACCACGGTCATGATTTCCCGGCCACCGTAGCGAGACAGGAAATTCAAGGCCGGGTTGATCAGGAAGCGCGCAAAAACGATGAGGCCCAACACGGCCACAGGTGCAAGCCACCATTGGTTGGGGTCGGTGTCAGGCTCAACGGGTGCCATGGCCTGCACCACGAACAGTATGGGTACGACGGCTAGATCCTGAAACAACAGAATGGAAAAGCCACGCCTGCCATCTTCGTTGCCTAAGATTCCTTTGTCGGCCATCAACTGAATGGCAAACGCAGTGGACGAAAGACCCAATGCCAGGGCAATAACCAATGCGGCGTTGCTGTTCATTTCAAACAGGTAAGCCAGCACGCCATAAATGATGCCTGCCGTGATCAGCAACTGGCCCGAGCCCAGTAGCAACACCTGCGCCCGCATGGCCCACAGTTTCGCAGGCTCCAGCTCCAGACCGATGACGAACAGCAACAGGATGACACCAATTTCAGAAAAATGAAGTACCTTTTCAGGGTCGTCGATCAGCCCCAGAATTTCAGGGCCGATGACCACGCCGGCTACCAGGTAGCCCAGAATTGCACCCAGGCCCAATTTCTTGAACAAGGGCACAGCCAGGGCGGCGGCCAGCAAAAAGTAAACAACACTTTCCATATAGCGTCTCTCGTTTTTTTAGATCAATTCAATCGCCAGGGCCGTGGCTTCGCCACCACCAATACACAAGGCAGCCACGCCAGTTTTTCCACCTGTTTTTTTCAACGCGCCAATCAGCGTGCACACAATGCGCGCACCACTGGCACCAATTGGGTGGCCCAGTGCGCAGGCACCCCCATGAATGTTGACTTTGTCCGCTGGCAAATGAAGGTCGGCCATGGCCGCCATGGTGACCACGGCAAAGGCTTCGTTGATTTCAAACAGATCCACGGAGGCTGCGTTCAGCCCTGTTTTTTCAAACAGCCGTTGTAACGCACCAACCGGTGCCGTGGTAAACAAGCTGGGCTTTTGTGCGTGGGTGCTGTGTCCCAGTATGCGCGCCAATGGGGTCAAGCCCAACTTCTCTGCCTGGCTTTGTTTCATCAGTACCACGGCTGCTGCACCGTCGGAAATGGACGAACTGTTTGCTGCCGTTACCGTTCCACCATCTCGGCGAAACGCGGGCTTTAATGTGGGTATCTTGGCAGGGTCTGCTTTCAGGGGTTGCTCATCGGTGCTGACCAGTTCCACGCCTTTGCGACTGGCTACTTCCATCGGGGCAATTTCCCATTGAAAGCTGCCGTCTTCCGTGGCCTGTTTGGCGCGGGCCAGCGAACGAATAGCGAATTCGTCCTGGGCCTGCCGGGTGAAACTGTATTGGTCGGCGCATTCTTCCGCGAAGGTACCCATCAGGCGACCTTTTTCATACGCATCTTCAAGGCCGTCCAGGAACATGTGATCCATCACCTGGCCGTGGCCCATGCGCATGCCGCCACGCGCCTTGGGCAGCAGGTAGGGGGCATTGCTCATGCTTTCCATGCCGCCGGCCACAGCCACGTTGGTACTGCCCGCCAGCAGGCTGTCATGCGCCATCATGATGGCTTTCATGCCGGAACCGCACATCTTGTTGATGGTGGTGCAGGCGCTGCTCAAGGGAAGCCCGGCAGTCAGTGCAGCCTGGCGTGCAGGCGCTTGCCCCTGGCCTGCGGGCAACACGCAACCCATGATGACTTCATCGACTTTTTCAGACAGGGTAGGGTGGCCGGCGCGCAGTACGGCTTGCTGAATGGCATGTGCACCCAGCTCAGCGGCTGTAAAGCCGGACATGCTGCCTTGAAAGCCGCCCATGGGGGTGCGCGCGGCCGATACGATCACGATGGGGTCGTGGTTCATGGTGTGGGGTCTCCGGGAAAGTAGGTGTTATTCGTCCTATTTTCCCGTGGCCCCGGGGGTTTTGGCCCCCATCGCAGCAATTATGCTGCAGTTTTTTCAGCCTTGTTTTGAGTCTCAAGTTCGCAGCGCAACTGCTCGGTGGCTTTCACCATGACTGTGAGTGCTGCCTCCGTTTCCTCCCAGCCTCGCGTTTTCAAGCCACAATCCGGGTTGACCCACAGATTTTCCGGTGGAATAACCTGCGCAGCCTTTCTGATCAGGCGAACAATTTCTGCCTGCTTGGGCACGCGGGGGGAATGAATGTCGTACACGCCCGGGCCAATTTCATTGGGATAATCGAATTCACCAAAGCCACGCAGCAACTCCATGTCGGAACGGCTGGTTTCGATGGTGATCACGTCCGCATCCATTGCCGCGATGGCCGGCAGAATGTCATTGAATTCCGAATAGCACATGTGGGTGTGAATCTGCGTGTCGTCCCGAACCGGGCTGGCCGAGATGCGAAATGCCTTGCTGGCCCACTCAAGGTAGTCGTTCCAGCGGGCTTTGCGCAGCGGCAGGCCTTCCCGGTAGGCAGGCTCGTCAATTTGAATCATGCCAATGCCCGCCCGTTCAAGCTCGGCCACTTCGTCCCGAATGGCGTAAGCAATTTGCAGCGCGGTGGTTGCACGTGCCTGGTCGTTGCGCACGAAGCTCCACTGAAGAATCGTCACTGGTCCTGTCAGCATGCCTTTCACCGGCTTTTCGCTCAAGCTTTGTGCAAAGGCTGCCACATCCACTGTCATGGGTTTCGGGCGGGCTACATCGCCAAACAATATCGGCGGTTTGACACACCGCGAGCCATAACTTTGAACCCAGCCATTGGCCGAGAAGGTAAATCCTTCCAGTTGCTCGCCGAAGTACTCCACCATGTCGTTGCGTTCGGCTTCACCGTGCACCAGTACATCCAGACCGATGCGTTCCTGAAAGTCGATGGCCTGGCGGATTTCCTGGCTGATGTGTTGCCAATAGGTCGCTTCATCAATCTCGCCTGTTCTGAACCGGGCACGCAGGTTTCGAATGTTCCTGGTTTGTGGAAAAGAGCCGATTGTGGTGGTTGGGTAGGCCGGCAAGTTGAATCGCTCCCGTTGCAAGGGTTGGCGCACGGCGAATTCACTGTGTCGCTGGTCAGCTGTGGGCGCAATGCTGCTTATTCTCGCTTTGACCTCCGGGTTGTTCAACAAAGGGCTGTTCCTGCGCTGCTTCACCAGGTCCTGGTGGGTATTCCAGATATTGGCCAATGCACCTGTCAGTGATTTTCCCTGCAATTGGTTTTTGGCAGCTTGCTTCAGCAATTCAATTTCTTCCAGTTTTTCAATGGCCCCGGCCAGCCAGGGCAACACCTGCGGATTCACACGGGTGTCATTGCTGAATCGGTATGGCACATGCAACAACGAGCAACTGGGCGCAATCCACACTTCGCCCTTGCCTGCATCAAAAGCCTTGAGAATGTGCTGAAGAGCCGGATTCAAATCGGTTTTCCAGATGTTGCGGCCATCCACAAGGCCCAGCGACAACACCTTGTAGTTGGGCAACCAGTCAATGATGAGGGGCAAGTCTTCTTCAGCACGAACACAATCCACGTGCAAGCCATCTACCGGCAGTTTGCAAGCGATGCTGGTGTGGCCCTGAGTACTTGAAAAGTAGGTGGCCAGCAAAATTTTGACACCACTGGTTTTCAATTGCAGGTAACTGCGCTCATAGGCGGCTAGCCAGGGGCCGGGCAAATCAAGCCCAAGAATCGGTTCGTCCAGTTGTACCCATTCCACGCCATGCGACTTCAATGTACCGAGAACTTGGCCATACACGGGCAGCAGTTGATCCAGCAAATCCAGTTGATCGAACCCGGCCTGCTTGCTTTTTCCCAGGAAGAGGAAAGTCAGTGGACCAATCAAACTGACCTTGACTGGGTGGTTCAGTGTTTTGGCTTGCTCAAGTTGTGCAAGCAAGTTGCCGGCGTGTGCTTTGAACTGTGTGCTCGCATTGAATTCCGGCACCATGTAGTGGTAATTCGTGTCGAACCACTTGGTCATTTCAAGTGCATGGGTTTCTTGTGGATGTAAGCCATATGCGCTTGACCCATGCGAACTTGGGTTGTGGGCGTGAGCGTGTGCTTGGGCGTGATTGCAGCCGTCATGGCCGGTAACCTTTCCACGCACCATGGTGAAGTAACGCTGCAGTACAGGCTGTTCCGCATTGAATTCGAAGCGCGCAGGCTCGCAACCCAGAAGCTGAATGTGATCGGCCATCTGGTCATAGAAGGAAAAATCGCCCACAGTGATGAAATCCAACCCTGAATCAATTTGGGCTTTCCAGTGCTTCAGGCGCAACGTTGACGCTGTAGCCTGCAGGCTTTCCTCGCTCGCTTCTCCGCGCCAGTAGTCTTCCAATGCAAATTTAAGTTCGCGGTTCTCACCAATTCTGGGAAAACCCAATGTGTGTGTCTTGATCATGATGTGTGTTCTTTGTTCAGTAAAAACACCATCATCAAGGTTGAGGGAGTATTATTCAAACGAATAATATTCCTAAAAATAGTGAATTATATTCATGTCAAAAAGCATTCTCGAATTGCGCCACCTGCGTACACTGCAAGCCATTGAACAAACCGGAAGCCTGAGCCGTGCGGCAGATGTGTTGTGCATCACCCAAAGTGCGGTGTCTCATCAAGTCAAGGCGCTTGAAGAATGGTTTGGGGAAGAGCTGGTGTACAAGCAGGGTGGCCAAAGCCGATTCAGCGTGGTGGGGCAGCGATTACTACAGCTGGCAGGTCAGGTATTGGGGCAAGTGGACCAAGCCGAGCTGGACATTCTTCAAATGAAGCAGGGTGCTGGCGGCCCCTTGCGGGTTGCGGTGGAATGCCACACCTGCTTCGACTGGTTGATGCCCTCGATGGACGTGTACCGCAACCGCTGGCCGGAAGTTGAGCTGGACATCGTGTCGGGTTTTCACGCCGACCCGGTTGGCCTGCTGCACAAGGGTGAGGCCGAACTGGCCATTGTGTCCGAGCTGTGCGAAGAAGAGGGCATTGTGTCCTTTCCCCTGTTTCGCTTTGAAATGGTGGGCGTGGTGCCCGTGGATTCAAAACTGGCCAAGCGTGCGTACCTGAAGCCCTCTGATTTTGCTGACCAAACGCTGTTGACCTACCCGGTGCCCGACGACATGCTCGATGTCATCAAGCATTTTCTGGTACCTGCAGGTGTGCAGGTTAAACGCCGCAGCAGTGAACTGACTGTGGCCCTGCTGCAACTGGTGGCCAGCAAGCGCGGGCTTTCTGCCTTGCCGGCCTGGGCTGTGAAGGGTTATGTAGACCGTGGCTACGTGGCACAAGTACCTTTGGGTAGAAAGGGTTTGACTTCAACCCTGTATGCCGCTTTGCCGAAAGCCATTGCAGGCAAGCACTACACCGCAGATTTTGTTGCGGTGATGCGGGAAGTGTGCGCTAGGGAACTGGATGGGATTGAGTTGTTGGGGTGATTGTTGCTTTTGTAGCTTATATCCCTGCCCACTGCACATAAACCGGAATACCCACCAGAATATTCAAGGGAAAAGTAATGCCCAGAGACAAGCCCACGTACAGGCTGGGGTTGGCTTCCGGAATGGCGTACCGCACCACCGCAGGTACCGCAATGTACGATGCACTGGCCGCCAGCACCATCAGCAGGGCGGTGTCGCCCACACCGGCACCAATTGCCTGAGCAAGTAACCAGGCCAGCGTGGCGTGTGCCACTGGGGCCACAACCGCATACGCAATCATCCACTTGGACACCGCTTTCAGTTTCGGCAGGTGTTTGGCAGTGGTCAGGCCCATGTCGAGCAGAAAGAAAGCCAACATGCCCTTGAACAGGTCGCCTGTGAAGGGTTGCATCGCTTCCTTGCCGGCACTGCCGCTCATGAAACCGATCAGCATTGCGCCCAACAGCAACAGTTGGGCGCCTTCAGTGAATGATTCCTGCAGCAGGTGAGCAAACCCTTTGCCAGGTTGCGATGCCGCGCTTGTGCCCTTAGTCTGCTTCCTCGCCATATTGGCAAACAGCACTGCCAGAATAATCGCGGGTGACTCCATCAGCGCCATGGCTGCTGCCATGTGCCCGCCGTACGCAATGTCGGATTTTTCAAGAAATTGCACCGCTGTAATGAATGTCACTGCACTGACTGAGCCATAGGTTGCTGCGATGGCTGCAGCATCAAACGCCGAAGTGCAGCGTTTCAAAATCGGGTAGCTGATCAGGGGAACCAGCACAGCCAATACAACCGCCGCCCCCAGGCCGCCCAGCACTTGGGTGTTGAACCCGGATTCGTGCAAGGCAAATCCACCTTTCAAGCCCAAGGCCATCAGCAGATACAAGGACAAAAATCGGCTGACCTGTGCGGGAATTTCCAGGTTCGATTTAACGAGTCCGCTGAAAATGCCGAGCAGGAAAAACAGGATTGCGGGGTCGGTGAAGTTGTTCATGGGGTCTGCCTTGATGAAAGTGCGCCCATGCTAAGCAAATGTATTTATCATGTAAAATCAGAAAAGCACTATTAATCATCATCAAAAGATTATGAATCTGACCCTTCGGCAGTTGCATTTGTTTACCGCGCTGGCACGCCTGAAAAGCCTCACCGCGGTGGCGCGGCATTTTCATGTCACGCAGCCCACTGTGTCCATGCAGATGAAGGAATTGGCTGAATCGGTGGGCTTGCCTTTGTACGAAGTCATTGGCAAGGCCATTTTTCTGACGCCTGCAGGCATTGAACTGGAGGCCACAGCGAGGGCCATGCTCAATGAACTTGAAGGCTTTCAGCAGCGAATTGATGACATCAAGGGTTTTCGGCGCGGCAAACTGACCGTGGCCGTTGTCAGTACTGCCGAGTATTTTGTGCCAGGTCTTTTGGGTGATTTTTGCGCGCGCTACCCCGAAGTGGAAATCGCCCTGGAGGTGTTGAACCGAAATGGTGTCATTCAAAGGCTGGAACACAATCTGGACGACTTGTACATCATGTCCAAACCACCGGCGAACCTTGACGTGGAAGCCAAAGCCTTTATGACCAACTCGCTGCAGGTGGTGGCGCCCTTGGGGCACCCTCTGGCACAGCGCAAACGGATCAAGCACACTGAACTTGCGCGGCATGCCTTTATCCTGCGTGAAAGGGGTTCGGGTACTCGCCTGGCCTGTGACTCCCATTTTGAAAGTCTTGGGTTTGAGCCTCACGTGCGTTTGGAGTTGGGCAGCAACGAAGCCATCAAACAGGCCGTGCAGGCAGGAATGGGCCTTGCTGTGCTGTCGGAACACGCCTTGAATGCAGGTTCAGCCACTCATGATTTGACGACATTGAATGTCCAAAGTTTTCCGATACATGCCAACTGGTACACCGTGCGGCCCAATGGCAAAAGACCTTCGCCGGTGGCGGCCGACTTCTGGCGCTACCTGAATGTCGAGTTGAAAAAGGGCAGATCACAAAAAAATTAAAAAACGAACGTTCGTTCGAATCTGCTTCCCTCCAAGCCAACTCATTCTGCGTTAATCTACTGTTTACTTTACAAAAACAGCAGTCAAGGAGACTTTCAATGAATTTGAATAATTTGGTGGCCGTGGTCACGGGTGGTGCGTCTGGTTTGGGTTTGTCAACTGTTGAGCAGTTTGTTGCTGCCGGTGCCAAAGTGGCCGTGTTTGACATGAACGAAGATGCGGGCAAAGCCGCTGAAGCGGCACACCCCGGCAAAGTGATTTTCCAGAAAGTGAACGTCGCTGATGCTGCATCAGCCCGTGCAGGTATTGACGCAACACTGGCTGCTTTTGGCGCCATCCACATCGCAGTGAACTGCGCTGGTGTTGGAACTGCCGGTAAAACGCTGGACCGCGACAGCAAGGCATTGCCGCTTGAAGCCTTTGCAAAAACCATCAACATCAACCTGATTGGCACCTTCAACATTTCCAGCCTGGCTGCTGAAGCCATGGCCAAGAACGCCCCGGATGAAGATGGTCAGCGTGGTGTCATCATCAATACCGCTTCAGTTGCTGCCTTTGATGGACAAACTGGTCAGGCGGCATATTCAGCCAGCAAGGGTGGTGTGGTGGGCATGACCTTGCCCATGGCCCGTGACCTGGGCCGTTACGGCATTCGCGTGATGACCATCGCCCCCGGCATTTTCGACACCCCGATGATGCAAGGCGTTTCTGAAGAATACCGCCAGCCACTGATCGCGATGGTTCAAAACCCCAAACGCTTCGGTGCACCTGCAGAATACGGCCGCCTGTGCGTCAGCATTGTTGAAAACAACTACCTGAACGGCGAAACCATCCGTATCGACGGCAGCATCCGCATGCAGGCCAAGTAACAAGAGCAATTGAACAAAGGAATCATCATGGGCGCATTGGATCAATTCAAATCAGCTGAAAATGAGGACATCACCCTGTTTCGGGACATGCTGTTGCGTTGTCTTGAAAAGGAAGTGATTCCGCATTACGACCAGTGGGAAAAAGACGGCTGGATGCCCAAGGAAGCCTGGCTGATGCTGGGTGCAGCTGGCATGCTGGGCCCCGACATGCCTGAGGAATTTGGTGCAGCAGGTGCGCCATTTGAAGTCGCCCTGATGATTCTCGAGGAAACCTGCAGGCTGAATCTGCATTCTCTCAGTACCGCGTTGAATGTGCATGCCAACATTGTGATGCCTTACATCAACAACCTGGGTACGGCAGCGCAAAAAGCACAATGGCTGCCCCGCATGGTCACAGGTGAAGTGGTCGGCTCCATCGGCATGACCGAGCCGGGTGCTGGCAGTGATTTGGCTGGTATGCGAACCAACGCTGTTCGCGATGGCGATGAGTGGGTCATCAATGGGTCCAAAACCTTTATTACCAACGGCCTGCATTGTGGGCTGATTGTTTTGGCTGCAAAAACCGACACCACCAAAGGCGCAAAGGGCATCAGCCTGTTTTTGGTGGACAGCAGCTTGCCCGGTTTCAAGAAAGGCAAGGGCATCAAGAAAATGGGCCAGCATTCCAACGACACGGCCGAATTGTTTTTTGATAATTTGCGTGTGCCCGCCAACGCCTTGCTGGGCGAAGAAAACAAGGGCTTCATCTACCTGATGCAGGAACTGCCCCGCGAGCGCCTGGGCTTGGGTTCACAAGCCATTGGTGCCTGTGAAGGCGCCATGGCCATTACTGCAGACTATGTTACTCAGCGCAAGGCGTTTGGTAGCACGCTCTCCCAGTTTCAGAACACCCGTTTCAAGATGGCCGAATTGCGGGCACAGCTTGAATTGGCCAAATCCTACTTGAAACAATGCGAAGCCCGGTTCAAGGTGGGCGCCATGACCACCGAAGAAGCATCGATCCTGAAACTCACCTCAACCGAGTTGCAGGTCAAATTAACCCACGAGTGTTTGCAACTTTTTGGTGGCTACGGTTACACAGAGGAATATCCCATTTCCCGTTTTTTTACTGACGCCCGAGTGCAGACCATTTACGCGGGTACTTCGGAAATCATGAAAGAGATGATTGCAAGAGGGGAATTGGGAAGGTAATTTCAGCCGCGCTCGGGAAAATCGGGCTTTGTTTTCAAAGGCTGATTTCTTTCCACGGAATTTTTCTCGAGCGTGTCATGGACATCATTATCAGCGAAGAAAACGGCATCCGAAAACTTCAGTTCGGTCCAAAATTGATGCAGGGCACCATGAAAATCGATGCACCGCATGTCATCCAGATGGAATACGCCAGGGAAATGATGGCGCCTTTGCTTCTGAACTCGGACCCTGACTGGCCTCGCAATGTGCTGGTCATCGGTTTGGGTGTGGGTGCCATTCCCCAGTTCTTGCACCATTACAAACCGGGGTGTGCCATCACAACGGTGGAAATTTCCCAGGAAGTTGTCAAGGCAGCCCAGGATCATTTCAATTTGCCCCCCCTTACTGACAACTTCCAGGTGGTTGTGCAATGCGGTGCAGAGTTCATCCAGAATTGCACCACGCAATATGATCTGATAGTTCTGGATGCCTACTCCGAAGATCTTGAGTCAGATGCGATTCACACCGAGGCGTTCTATCAAAAGTGCAAGTCTTGCCTTAGTGCGCAGGGTTATATTGTCGCAAACTGGATCATTGGGCATCCTGATTTTCAGGGCATGCTGCTCAGGTTCATTTCCGCTTTTGACAATGTATCGTGGTCATTGAAGGCGGGTGCAACACGCAACACCATCACCATGTCCCATGTCGGCGCTGGATTCAACGTGACGAAGGCCGAGCTTGCCCAGAATTGTCAGCAGTTGAGGGAAAAAACAGGACTTGATCTGTCCAGCACTGTGGAAAAACTCAATGCAAGCATTCTGGTCTAAAGTCTGCCCGAAATAAAACCGCAACACCACGCTGGCATAAAGAGAGGTTAGCACTTTTTTAAAACTCTCTTTATGACAGACCACATGAAAAAAATCTTCGAGACTTTGCACGAACAGCGTTGGGATGACCACCGTTACTACCACCACAGCCGCATCAATCAAAGCCTGCACTTGCTGAGTGCCTTGTCCTTCCTGTTTGGTTATGTCTTGTTGTTCATTGACCCAGTGTCTGCTGCATTGGTGGCTTGGCTGGTCGCCATGACCAGTCGTCAGATCGGGCATTTTTTCTTCGAGCCCAAAACATACGATTACGTCAACGACGCCACGCACGATCACAAGGAAGACATCAAGGTTGGCTACAACCTGCGTCGCAAAATCGTGCTGCTGAGCATTTGGGGTGCACTGCCGATTCTGATCTGGTTCAGCCCGGCCACTTTCGGCTTGCCACCCACGGGTGCCGACATGACAAGTTTTGTGCGCAGTGTGGGTGAATCGTGGTTGTGGCTGGGCTTGGGTGGTTTGGTGTTTCGAACCGTTCACCTGTTTTTCATTCGTGACATCGAAACAGGTTTGGTTTGGGCCTTGAAAATTATCACCGACCCATTCCACGATGTGAAGATTTACTACAAGTCTCCTTTCTACCTGCTCAAAGGCCAGTTGATTGATCCCATGGACGACGTCAAGGCTCGCCAGGTTTCCTTGAGTACACGACGCTGAATTTTCTTGTTGCTGTTGCAGGCCTCGCCGGTTTCCCACCAGCCATCGGCCTGCATGCAGCGGGCCGCTTCAATGAAGCGGTCGCTGAACACATCAAAATCAATGTCCGAGTAGTTGTGGCTGAATATCATTCTCCCGGAACCCACCCAGCTCAGCATCACACCCGCCTGTAGCAGGTAAAACTGGAACATCCAGTTGAATCGCGATGGCGTGTTGTACAAAATCGTGAATATGGAAGTCATGTTTTGCACCTCCACGGGCAATTCCAGTTCGCTTAACCGTTTGTTCAAGGCAGCGCGCCGGCTGTTCCACAGGGTATCTACGGTTTGATACATGCGCTCAACGTCCGGGCTGTCAATGTGTTTCAAGAACAGGTTCATGGTTTGCATCACATAGGGTTGGGAATTGAACGTGCCCCGCGCAAAACAGATGTCAGCAGGTTTGTCGGTTCTGTAACGCTTCATCAACTCGGCCTTGCCACACAGCACCCCGACAGGCAAACCACCACCCAGTGTTTTTCCATAGGTCACCATGTCGGCGCGCACACCAAAATAGTCCTGCGCACCCCCTTTGGCCAGGCGGAAACCCAGGAACACTTCATCCAGAATCAGCACAATGCCATTGGCGGTACACACCTGCCTCAACTGCTTCAGCCAACGGGTGTAGGCCTCCTTGTCATAACCTGCCTTGCGGCCGCTACTGATCAAAGCCGAATCACCCGGTGCATTGGCATTGGGGTGCAAGGCCTGCAGCGGGTTCACCAAGACACAGGCAATGTCTTTGCGGCTGGCCAACACCTGCAAGGTGCGCTGGCTCATTTCCTGCAAGGTCAGGGTGCGGTCGGCGCTCACCGGGTTGCCAATGCCGGGTTGTACATCGCCCCACCAGCCATGGTATGCACCTGCAAAACGTACGATCCGCTGTTTTCCGGTGTGGTACTGGGCAAGGCGCACGGCCTGCATCACGGCCTCAGTGCCGCTCATGTGGTATGAAATTTCATCCTGGCCCGCCAAGGCCAGAATTCTGCGCGTGTTGTCCAGCACCACGGGGTGGTATGGCCCAAGCACTGGCCCCAGTTCATCCATGTCCTGCGCGGCCTGGCGAATGAAAGATTTGTAAATGTCATAGCCAAGCAAATTGGTGCCATAGGCACCTGTCACGTCGATGTATTCGTTGCCATCCACGTCCCACAGTCGCACACCTTCCGATTTTTTCAGGAACAGTGCCGGCAGCAGGTGTGCATTCACCATGGTGCGGAATTGAAAAGGCACCCTGTAGCGGTGGGTGAACTGTGCATCTGAAATGCTGGAAATGGCTTGCTCCAGCAAAAGTTTGCCTTGTGGCGAACGCTGCAACAGGCGGGCTGACAGGCGATGAAAGCCTTCATGTCGCTTATTGGCAATCACTTTGCCTGCATTGTCGCAGTCAAAAAATGCATCCCCTTCAAGGCTGTAATGCGGAATCAGTTTGGATACGCGCTTGGCCATTCGCACATGGCCACTCAGGCCGGGGTGTTTTGCCCGTGACAACTGCAGTCGTTGGTGGGCTTTCAATACGAGGTAAGCGCCGGCACTGGCGCCAATCATCAAGGTCAGGTTGTCAAGGTTCATACACATTTCTGTCAAATACAACAGGTATGGTTGTACGCCATCTCGGTGACAGGCTGATTAAATTGCACAAAAATCCTCAGGTACATTCTTCTATTCAAACTGCGCGCGTTCAATTGCAGGAAAGTGTCAATTTCATGTTGACCAATCGCATTCCGCGGCTGTTCAGTTCCTGGTTGATGGGCAAAATCAGCAAGATCCAAAACCCGTGGTTTGCCCAGCCCGCTTTGTGGTTGTGGAAGCAGTTTACTGACCTGAATTTGCAGGAAGCCCAGAAGCAGCAATTCAATTCCATCCACGACTGCTTCACCCGCACCTTGAAGCCAGGCGCACGTCCAATTGAGTCAACCGCATTGGGCACCAGCCCCTGCGACGGCATTCTGGGGGCACACGGCATTGTTGAAGATGGCAGGCTGTTGCAGGTGAAAGGCTTTGCCTACGGCATTGAAGAACTCTTGGTGAACCCCGAATTGGCCTTGAAATTTCAGGGCTGCCGCTATGTCACCATCCGAATCACAGCGAGCATGTACCACCGCATGCATTCGCCGCTTGATGGCGTGATCAATCAAGTGGATTACATTCATGGCGACACCTGGAATGTCAACCCGGTGGCCTTGAAGCGTGTTGAAAAGCTGTTCTGTAAAAATGAACGTGCCGTGTTGAGTGGCCACACTGTTCAAGGCGAACCGTTTGCCATCGTGCCGGTGGCCGCCATTCTGGTGGCGGGCATTCGCCTGCATTGCACCGGGCAGGTGTTCAACCAGAATTACACGGGCCCACAACGCGTAAACACCCACGCACCCATCCGCAAGGGTGAGGAGTTGGGCTGGTTTGAACATGGCTCCACCATCGTGTTGTTTGTACCCCCAAGCTGGAAGCTGGTGCCAGGAATGGAAGAGGGGGGCCAATTGCGCATGGGGCAAGCGCTGTTTGAATAAACAGGCGAGTAAAACAATCCGCAAATCAGTTATTCTTGCGCCCTATGGACATACTGATCAGCGAAGAAAAAGGCGTTCGCCAACTCCACTTTGGCAGTGACTGGGTGCAGGGCGCCATGCGCATTGCACGCCCCTACGCGCTAGAACTGGAATACACGCGGGAAATGATGGCACCGCTGTTGTTGAACCCCGACCCCAATTGGCCCCGCAGTGCCTTGTTCATCGGCTTGGGTGTTGGAGCTTTGCCCAAGTTTTTGCACAAGCACCGGCCCAATTGCAAAATCACGGTGGTTGAAATTTCTCACGCCGTGGTTGCGGCCGCGCAAATGCATTTCAAGTTGCCCCCGTTCACACCCGGCTTTCAGGTTGAAGTGGCATGTGGAGCCGATTACATGGCCACCAGCACACGCCAGTTTGACCTGATCATGGTGGATGGTTTTGACGGCAAAGCCAAAGTTGGGCCCCTGAATTCCACCGCGTTCTATCTCAACTGCAAGGCACGTCTGAATGAACAAGGCTACCTGGTTGCCAATCTGCTGAGTAATCAAAAGGATTCTGCGCAAAGCAAACAGCGCTTGCTGGATGCCTTTGATGGTCATGCAATTGCCTTGCCCCCATGCACCAGCGGCAATGTGATTGCGCTGGCCCATGTGGGCGCAGGTTTCACGTCTGCACAGGCCGATTTACATGCCAATTGTGCTGTGCTGAAAGAAGAAACCGGTTTGAATTTGTCCAATACCGTGGCCAAACTCATCGAGGTGTCTCCCAAAGTCTGATTTGCATGCCTAAAATGGAAAACAACCAAACCCAAGAGACACCGCAGCATGCAAAACGATCAGCAACCTATCTGGTTTTCCACTCCCAACCTGGAGCACATGAATGCCATGTGCAAAAACACGGCCTGCGAGGCCATGGGCATTCAAATCACCGAAGTAGGGCACGATTTCATTCGTGGCACCATGCCCGCCGACCAACGTACGTTTCAGCCCTTTGGGCTGGTACATGGCGGGGCCAACGTGGTGCTGGCGGAAACACTGGGCAGCGTGGCTGCCAATTTGCTGGTGGACAACAGCAAGTTTTACTGTGTGGGGCAAGAGGTGAATGCCAACCACGTGCGTGGCGTGCGAAGCGGCAAAGTCACGGGTACCGCCACGTTGTGGCACGCTGGTAAAAGTTCGCAGGTCTGGAACATTGAACTGCACGACGATCAAGGCAAGCTGACTTGTATTTCCCGCCTCACCATGGCTGTCGTTCCAATTCCCGGGTCAAAGTAAACCATGCCAAATGTCACTGAAAAGCAGGACAAAAATGTTCTGGGCGGACCACTGATGGCCTGTTCCTATTCGCCCCTGACCGGTTTTCTGCGTGACGGTTGCTGCAGCACCGGTCCAAATGACGTGGGGCGCCACCTGGTGTGCGCCAAGGTCACCCAGGAGTTTCTCGAATTTCAATTGCGCATGGGCAATGACCTGGTCAGCCCCCAGCCGCAATACCGCTTTGTCGGTTTGAAACCTGGCGACCGCTGGTGTGTCTGTGCCTCACGGTGGCTGGAGGCATACAAGGCAGGTGTGGCCCCACCGGTGTATCTTGAGGGGACCAACGAAACAGCGTTGCAATTTGTTCCCCTGGAAACTCTGCTTGAACACGCACTTGCCTAAAGGTGGTCGCCTTGGTTAAAAATATCGCCTCGCAGTGGTTGACTGCTGCCCGCATCAGCCCCACTGCCTTGTACACAGGGCAGGTCTGGCAAAGCAGTGGCCGATCAATCCCGGAGTTGAAGTCCATGCCGGCCAGCGCCTTGCACATTGCATTGGCACCTTCCATGTTCCTTTCCAGAAGTTTGGGTGGCCCCACGCTGGAAGATTTTTTACTGGCTCGTCACGATCTGATAGACCATCACCTGACCGAGTTGATTGAGTCTGGAAAGGTGAGCCAGGTTGTCGAAATTGCAGCGGGCCTGTCGCCCCGTGGCAGCCGGTTTGTTGAGCGCTATGGCGACAAAATCACGTACATCGAAGCCGATTTGCCCGGCATGGTTGCCCAGAAAAAAAAGCTGTTGGCCCAGCGCCTCAGTGTCTGCCCCAATCATCATGTGCAAGTTGTGGACGCTTTTGCAGACACAGGTCCTGAAAGCCTTGATGCGCTGGTCGCCCAGCTTGATCCGAAAAAAGGCTTGGCCATCGTGACTGAAGGTTTGTTGAATTACTTCGACCAGGATTCCGTGTTGAATCTTTGGGCGCGCATTTCACACACCCTGGCGCAGTTCAAGCACGGCGTTTACCTTTCGGATATTCACTTGCAGGCCCAGAACGCAGATCCACTTGCTCAAGCCTTCGTGGCAGGTTTGAGTGTATTTGTCAGGGGCAGGGTGCACCTGCACTTTGAAACGGCAGGCCATTTGCAGTTGGCCATGGAATCCCTGGGGATGGCTTGCCAGGTGTTGAAGCCCAGCGATTACGCTGCCCAAATACCCGCTTGTTCTGGCAAAGGTGCTGACTTTTGCCGGGTTTTGTTTGCGCGCCCCGCCAGTGCGGTAAAGTAGACAAAACACCAAATATAAGCAGGAGACAAAATGCAGTCGATGTTATTGCGGGGCCTTGCTGCCTCAGTGGTTTGCCTTGTGTTGGGCAGCAACAGCGCCTGGGCTCAAGGTGCCAAGATCAATGCCTTGGGTGCTGAAATGGCCGGCAACGCGGCGGGTACCATTCCGGAATGGACCGGTGGCTTGACCAAGGCACCTGTGGGGTTTGATCCCAAAAAAGGGTATCTCGACCCATTTGCTGCAGAAAAGCCTTTGTATACCATCACGCAGGCCAACCTTGCGCAATATGAGAAGTTGTTGCCGGCAGGGCAAATCGCGCTTCTCAAACGCTATTCCAGTTACAGCATCCCTGTTTACAAAACCCACAGAACCGCCGCTTTTTCTCCTGAAATGATGATGAGCATCGACATGGAGGGCAACAAGCCGAAGCTGGCTCATGGTGGCCTGGCCGTGGAAGGGGTGCAGTCTACGAGCGTGCCTTTTCCTGAACCCAAAAATGGTCTGGAAGCCGTGTGGAATACGCTCTTGCGCCGTCCGGCCCAAAGCATGCGCTCCCATACAGCCAGTTTTGTGGCAGGCAATGGCACCAAGCCCCTGGCTTTTGCCAGCAGCCAGACCATTGCCTGGGCGCCTGCGATTGGCAAGGCGGGCACCACATTGCTGTTTGGTCTGATTGGTGAATCCACCCGGCCTTCCGCGCAGTCGGGCGAAGCCTTGCTCGTGATGGACACGCTCAACTTCAAGGACGATGCACGCAACGCCTGGGTTGTGAATTCTGGCCAGCGCCGCGTATTGCGCGCGCCGGAACTGGTTCATGCTGCGCCTGCGGGCAACAGCGATGCGCTGCGTACCGTGGATGATATTTATGGCTTTAACGGTTCACCTGAGCGGTTTGAGTGGAAGCTGTTGGGCAAGCGAGAAATGCTGATTCCCTACAACAACTATCGCCTGAGCGACAAAAGCCTCAAGTACGAGAACATGGTCAACGATGCTTTTCTAAAGCCTGAGTTGACCCGTTTTGAGCTGCACCGTGTTTGGGTGGTTGAAGGCACCCTGAAGCCGGGTGCGGAACACATTTATTCCCGCCGCACCATGTACATCGATGAAGACAGCTGGTACGTCGCCCTCATGGACCAGTACGACACCAAGGGCGAGCTTTGGCGCGTCAAGATGTTGTACCTGATGCAGGCATATAACGCCCCCGGCCTGTACACCTCAGGTGAGGTTCAGCATGACCTGAATGCGCGAAGATCCGTTTTCAGTGCATTTCAGAACGAAGAGCCACCTACCGAATTCAATGTGGCGGTGCGCCCAGGCGACTTCACCCCAGGTGCCCTGCGCAAGCTGATGAAGTAGTTCGTATTAGAGTGATTTTTCATCAGCCAGGGGCGGCAAGCCCCTACAATGTGGCCCAACCCAATTTGTAATTGCAAGGATTTTCTCAGGCATGGCTGAGCAGGACAAACCCGACAATTCAGACGACAGCACACTGGATCGCATCAAGACCGGCGCATTCGAGCGCAACGTGGCCTTGACGCGCATGGGCGTGGGTGCAGGTGCGAAAATTGCCGGCCATACAGTTCGCAACTTTTTCAGGCGCGGTGAATCTCGTGATGAGGCCAACCGAAATTTTTACCGGGCCCAAGCCCGTGAACTGGCTGATGAGTTGGGTCGTCTGAAAGGCAGTGTGATGAAGGCGGGTCAAATGTTGTCCCTGTATGGCCAGTATTTTTTGCCGGAAGAGGCTGTGGAGGTGTTGGCCTCACTGCAGGACAACACACCCTCGGTAGCTTGGTCGTTTGTAGAGCCCCAATTGATCGACGCCTTGGGTGAAGAAACCGTTGCAAAGCTGGACATTCAGCGCAAGCCAATTGCCGCCGCCTCGCTGGGCCAGGCACACCTTGCGACCATCAAGGCCACAGGCGAGCAGGTGGTCGTTAAAATTCAATATCCGGGTGTGGCCAGTGCGATTGATACCGACATTCGCACCTTGTCCCGCCTGATCTCTGCCACACGCCTTGCACCCAAAGCATTGGACCTCACTGATGTGTTCAATGAACTGCGCGACATGCTGGTGCGTGAATGCGATTATGTGCAGGAACGGCAATTCACGGAAACCTTCCATGAGCGGCTGTCGGGAAACTCCCGTTTCATCGTGCCCAAGGTTTACCCGGAATTCTGTGCGAAGCGGGTGCTGACCACTCGCTACGAGCCTGGATATTCGGTGGCCTCCAAAGAAGTCCAGGCCTTGTCTCAGGCGCGCCGAAATGCGCTGGCCAACGCATTTGCCGAATTGTTTGTCACCGAGTTTTTTGACTGGAAGCTGGTGCAAACCGATCCTCATTTTGGCAATTACCGGATACGGATTGATCCTGAAGGCGAAAACGATCAAATCGTGACCCTGGATTTTGGTGCCACACGAACCTTTCAAACCGGGTTTGTAGAAAGCTACGGCAAAATCGTGCGGGGATCGTTACAGGGCAATCGCAAGGAAGTAGCGCAGGGGGTACTTGAAATCGGATTGATGTCAGAGGATACACCCAGAGATTTTCTTGAAGGTTTCGCGGATTTGACTGAACTGATCGTAGAGCCTTTCCGCAAGCCGTTCGATCCCCTGGTGCCCGAACGACTCTACACCCCGGGCGGCGCTTACCGCTTTGGCGACACTGACCTGCCTGCCCGTGTGGGTCAAACAGCAGCACTCAAAATGATGTCCAGGCATTTCAAGATACCCCCGCAGGAAATCATCTTCCTTCACCGTCGAATTGGTGGTGTACTGGTCACACTGAAAACCCTGCGTGCTGAATTGCGTTTGCATGCGCTTCTAAAACCCCATCTGGGTTTGAATTAAGCTCCTCATAGTTTGTCCGGAATTGTCAATGGGAATGTCTGTTTTGTGATGAAACAGACTGAACCTTTACACCTGTAATGTCTCCAACTGTGCGTTAATAGTTATCGCAGCCTCAATTTGCTTTCTTTATTGCGCATATAGCGTAATTTAAGTTGCTCCCTTCTTCGGCTTGTGGTGAAATGCTGTAAGTTGTCCTAGACAAAAAAGGCGAACAAATGACAGCAGCTCAAGATTCAATCGGTGTGGTTGTACTCGAACCTAACAAGCAATTGTTGGATAAGTTGTGTGCGTCTTCAGAACGCGTATGGGGTCAGCATGAAGTGCTTCCCCGTCAAACGGGCAAGGAACTGGCCCTGGCAGCTGGTAACCTGAATGTCGGCCTGGTATTGGTGCGCTCAAGCTTTCAGCGTTCAAGCGCCTTGGTGCAAAGCACTTTGCTTGATTTGTATGCTGCCGGCACCCAGATACTGATTGTTCAAGACACACCATTCAGGGTGTCTGAATCTGCTTGGGCCACTGTGGCCGGTATTCATTTTCTCTCAGACCGTGCCACGGATGATCAACTGCACGATGTGTTGACCATGGCCTTGGTTCGCCATTGCATGCCGCAGCTCAACAAATTGATTTGACCTAGACAAAGTTTTCATTTTTTAACATTTGTTGAGGTCAAATCACTTCAGGTCAATGGTGTCACCATGGCCGAGAAGCCGAAAATCGGCTTCGGCAACCCCTTGTAGGGACAAAGCCCGCTTCACATCTCCGATGGGTTGGTCAAGTGGCTCATCGGTCAGCTCAAATGTTCCCCAATGAATACCCATGGATTGTTTCGAACCCACCTCTTTGTGAATCGTGACTGCCTCGTCAGGGTTGATGTGTTGTGCTTTCATGAACCAGCGCGGCTCATAGGCACCCACTGCAATGGCACTGAAATCAAACGGTCCCAACCTTTTGCCAATTTCGGCGAAATCTTTGCTGTAACCGGTGTCACCTGAAAAATAGAAGTTGAGTGCCGGGTTTTTCAGTGTCCAGCCACCCCACAGGGATTTGTTACGGTCTGTCAGGGTACGAGCCGACCAATGGTAAGCAGGAACGAATGTGATCTGGTTATCGCCAATCGTGTAGGTATCCCACCAATCCAGTTCCTTCACGTTTTTGATTCCCCAACTTTTCAGCAGCTTTTCCAGCCCCAGGGGTACCAGAAAAACCGTCTCAGGTTGCCGGGCAGCCAGTTTGACGACTGTGTTGTAATCCAGGTGGTCGTAATGGCTGTGGCTTATCACTACTGCATCGATTTTTGGCAGATTTTCCACGCGTGCGGGTGAGCGTACTTTTCTGGAGGGCCCCATCCATTGAACCGGAAAAGCGCGTACGGAAAAGTGGGGATCGGTCAGCAAGGTAAAGCCGTTCGAACGCACCATCACTGTGGCATGTCCCAGCCACGTGGCTGTTTTGTCGGAATAGGCGTCTAACTGGCTTTTGTCAAAAGGCTTTTGTGGAAAGTCATCGTAACTGGCTACAAATTCACCAGGAGGTGGAGGCAATTCCTTGCCATAGCGCTCTCGATACCAGCGCAGAAGATCTGAAAGGGGTTTTGAAACGGTGGTGCCGTCTGAGTTGACGAAGCCATCAGGCCTGTGGTGAGGCTTACTTGAATCGTAATCCGGGTTAGATGCGGCACAACCCTGTATCAACATGCCGGCTGCCAGCGCTGTTAAAGCGATGGCTAAATTGGGTACTACACGCTTCATGTTCAAACACAACCAAAATCAGAGTTCCTTCCACTGCGTTGCGAGATAAACCACCACAGGCAGGCCAAAATACACAAGACAGAGTACCCTGAAATGGTCCATTGATTCTACTGCGGCAGTGTCATATTGCGTCAGGCCAAGTCCGCCCGCCTGTGCCAGGTTCTCACTGAACGCTACGTCGATTATTGCGCCTGTTTCAAACAGGGGGGCTATGAAGGCCGGTTCCAGTACAAAGGCACAACCCAAAACCCACAGTATGAAAAACATTGCGAATCGCTTGATACTCATCTTGATTACTCCTCTTGCCGTTTTTTATGTCGCCTTGAAAACAACTGTACAATAAACACTGTAACTCTGTACAGTATTTTGTGGGTGTGTGGTTTTTTGTTGTCAGCCAAACATCTGTTGAACAAAATCAGCCTGTTACAATTCAAACTCCACTTGCATTAACAAACGGAGAAGCGCTTTATGCAGTCCCAACGAATCTCGATCAATGCCAATGATGGTGGTCAATTTGATGCGTATTTGTCTTTGCCTCCAACGGGCACCGGTCCGGGAATTATCCTGATTCAGGAAATTTTTGGTGTGAACCAGCACATTCGTGATGTGGCAGATCAATACGCCAGCGACGGTTTTGTAGTGCTGGCGCCTGATGTTTTCTGGCGGCAGGAACGTGGTGTTGATATTGGCTACGATGACGCGGGTTTTCAAAAAGGTTTCGCATTGATGCAAGGCATGGATTTTCCGAAAGCCGTTGAAGACATCTGCGCTGCTGCACAGGTCTTGAAGATGCGCCCCGAAGTCAAAGGCAAAGTGGCCAGTCTGGGCTATTGCATGGGTGGCATGCTGTCTTACCTCACTGGTACAACGCCCGGTGCAGTGGACGCAAGTGTCTGCTACTACGGTGGCGGAATTCACACGGCGCTTGATCGTGCGCCCCAGGCCAAGATACCCATGCTGATGCATTTCGCTGAAAAGGATGGTTTCATTCCCATGGATGCGGTTGCGCAAATCAAGGCTGCATTTGAATCCAATGCCAATGTCCATATTCACACCTACCCGGGGGTCGACCACGGCTTCAATTGCTGGGGGCGCCCCATGTACCAGCAAAAAGCGGCTGCCTTGGCTCGTGGGCGAACTCTTGAGTTTTTGTCGAAAACCCTGTCGGTCTGAGCGTAGTACTTGAACGCCCACTCACCCAGAATTCGGTCAGTACTTCTGCTGCTGTCCAATTTGTGCAAGGAAACCTGGCAAGCCAGGCCTTTGCTGTGCCTAGTCCTCGGTTTCGGTATCGTGGGCTCTCTGGTTTTTTGGACACAATTGGGTGAGTTGGCCTGGGTCGGTCAGTTGATTCTCGTGGTGTTTACAGCAGGTCTGGCTGCTTATGTGGGTAGTGCTCTGACCCGTGCCTGGATTGAGTTCAAGCTGCGGGAACGTTTGCTCATGCTCGGAGAGCCAGATCTGCAAGATCATTACTTGGCGCACGCTGACTTTTTCGAAACCCTGGTCAATACCTTTCAACGGCTTGGCCACCAGCAATCCGTGCTTTCAAAGGGCTACGAGGAAGAAAAGCGCAGGTTGCTCAGTGTTGAAAGCTGTCTGAATGGATTTGTGGTGGAATTCACCGTGACTGAACACGGTCGAATTCAGGTTGAGAATGTCGACACGTCGATTGAGCGGTTTTTCCCCATGACACGCGCTGAGTTCATTGCAGACTGGACCACAGTGCTAAAACACATTGACCCCAAATACCACAACGCATTCAAAACTGCATTGGCGCGCCCTGAGGCGTTTCCCAATCGGGAATCCCTTGTATTTTCGACTTTGCGCCGCAGTGGGGGCGACGCGCAGTATTATCAGCTGACTCTGCAGCGTGAAGCCAAATCTGCCGGCGTTGGCCTGTATGCAGTTTGTCTCGACGTCAGCGACCTGGTACTGGCGAAAGAGCAGGCTGAAAGCGCAGATCGGGCCAAGTCGGAGTTTCTCGCTACCATCAGCCATGAGTTGCGAACACCATTGAATGCCATCATCGGTTTTTCCAAGCTACTGGAAGAGCAGCTAAGTGACTCCGAAATGCGCGGTGACGCTCGCAACATTTCCAGTTCTGCAACCAGTCTTCACCTCATTTTGAGTGATGTTCTGGAGTACTCGCGAATTGAAGCCAATGGCTTGAAACTCGACGCATCGCCTTTCGATCTGGATGATCTGGTCAGGCAAGTGCATGCCTTGAATCTCAACCTGGCTAGGAAGAAAAACCTGGAGTTCACGGTTTCAAGCGAACTTTCGGGCCCCAGTGTGGTGCTGGGTGATTCAAACCGGGTTTTGCAGATTATTCAAAACCTGGTGTCCAATGCTCTGAAATTCACTGACAGTGGCTATGTCCGCATGAAGCTGTTCACCAGCCTGCCGAGTCAAGGCCGCGTGGAAGTATTCCTCGAGATCGCCGACAGTGGCATCGGAATCAGTCAGACTGCCTTCCAGCGTTTGTTTCAGCGGTTCAGCCAAGCCAGCCGGGAAATTCATCGACAGTTTGGTGGTACGGGCCTTGGCTTGGCCATTTGCAAGGGTTTGGTCGAGCTGATGGGCGGGCGTATTGATGTCAGTTCTGAACCTGGTGTGGGGTCGGTGTTCACCGTCAGTCTGAATTTGCCAGTGGCGCAGCCTCTTGTTTCCGCCAAGGCTGTAAAGCCCATCCAGCAGGCGTCACAAGCCCTGAGTGTACTGGTTGTAGACGATCACCCGATGAACATCAAGCTGCTTGATCGGTATTTGGGCAAGCGCGGGCACACCGTGAGTTCAGCCTCGGGGGGCAGGGCGGCAGTCGATCTTGCTCAGGAAAAATATTTCGACCTGATTCTGATGGACATTGACATGCCCGATATGGATGGTTATTCCGCTACCCGCCTGATTCGCAGCAATGCGGCTTGCGCATCGCGGCAAAGCTTTGTTTGTGCCTTGTCGGGTTTGTCGGATGACCAAAGTATTGCCCAGTCAACCGCATCTGGCATGAGTTTGCATCTGACCAAGCCTGTGTCGTTTGACAGGCTGGACCAACTTATTGATGAGCTGTCACGCAAGATATTGAAAGAAAAAGCAAATGGTGTTCACTGAATGCCCAGTTGCTTTTCCAGGTAAGAGCGCGATTTTTCAAGCCAGATGCTCAAGGCAGCCAACAAATCACTTTGGCTGAAAGAACAGCTTTCGCCCCCGAACATGGCGGTACTTTCCAGGCGCTCCAAAATACTTTCCAGTGCGCCTTCGAATACCGCGGGCAGCTCTCGCAACAAGTCTTTTTCCTGTCGGAAGGTAAAAATTAACTCGGTGGTGTTTTCAAATTCATTATTTTCAAGCGAATCTGAAAGTTTCTTGATCCGCAACAGTGGATCTGCTGGTATGTTACTCATGAGTATTATTTGATCAATTAATTGTGCTGGCTAGTGTACTCCACCCCTGTAGACACTGGCTGGAATAAGAGGAGAATTCGAAATGGACAGCAAACTATCACTGGACAAAAAATCAAGCGCAGCCCTGAATTACGACGCTGTACTGGCTGATCTGGAGTCCATTGAACCTTTGATTTCAATTTTTCCAAAACTTGAAAGCCTCACCAAGCTGGGTCCCAATGCGTACGAGTGGAAGCTCAAGCCCATCGGTGCCATGGGTGTATCACACGCTGTGCACTATGCGGCCACTTACGAGGTGGACAAAGCCAAAGGTCGGTTGAGTTTCAAGGCCAAGGAAGGTGTAGGCAATGCCAATCTGTCTGGATATTTTCAGTTCAAGCCCAATGGCGACAAAGTTGACATTGAGGTGGAAATCAACGGTTTGTTGCGCGACATCAAGGTGCCCATGTTGTTGAAAGCCGCCACGCCTGGTTTTATCAAAACAATGTTTGACGGCTTGCTAGACCGCTTTATTGAAAAGCTTGGAGAAAAATATGGCAAGTGACAAGCCTGTCAACTACGACGCGGGAAAGGCCATGCGCACCAAAGTATTGGGCGCCGACTACGTGGCCAAGGCTGTCTCGAATCCGGATGATTTTGCGGCACCTTTGCAGGACATTGTGACATCGCATGCGTGGGGCACAGTGTGGCCTCGAGAGGGCCTTGAGCCACGCATTCGAAGCATTGCAACCGTGTCCATGCTGATCGCGCTCAATCGCCCCAATGAGTTGAAGTTGCACATGCGCGGCGCGATCAACAACGGAGTTACACCCAATGAGTTGCGAGAATTGATCATTCACGCCAGCGTGTATTGTGGTTTCCCGGCAGCCATGGACAGCATGCGTCAGGCCAAGGCACTGCTTGAAGAGCTGGAAGTCGAAAAACAGGCTGCGAAGTAAGCACCAGGTTTGCAGATAAAAAAAACCGGCTGCAGGTTATTAAATCCTGCAGCCGGTTTTTTATGGGTATATAGAATTATTTTTCGACGAATGCACGCTCGAAAACATAGTCTCCGGGTTCGCCCACACCGGGAGAAACCACAAAGCCTTTGCTGTCCAGAATGCTTCGAATGTCGGCAAGCATGCTAGGGCTTCCGCAAATCATTGCGCGATCTGTCTCGGGGTTAAGCGGAGGTAATCCAACGTCATTACACAGCTCGCCGTTTTCCATCAAAGTGGTAATACGCCCCACATTCTTGAATTCTTCGCGGGTAACCGTTGGGTAATACACCAGCTTGTCGCGCACCATGTCGCCAAAAAATTCGTTGTTGGGCAATTCCTCGCTGATGAATTCACTGTAGGCCAGCTCATTCACATAGCGCACGCCGTGAACCAGAATGACCTTTTCAAAGCGTTCGTACACTTCAGGGTCTTTGATCAGGCTCATGAAGGGCGCCAGGCCGGTGCCAGTACCAAACATGAACAGGTTCTTGCCTGGTTTCAGGTCGTCGAGAATCAGTGTGCCTGTTGGCTTTTTGCCCACCAGCACAGAATCACCCACCTTCAAGTGTTGCAGTCGGGAGGTCAGCTTGCCGTCAGGCACCTTGATGCTGAAAAACTCAAGGTGTTCTTCATAATTGGCACTTGCAATGCTGTAAGCCCGCAGCAATGGCTTGCCTTCCACTTCCAGTCCGATCATCACAAAATGTCCGTTGTGAAAACGCAGACCCGGGCTTCGGGTAGTTTTGAAGCTGAACAGGGTGTCGTTCCAGTGGTGAACTTCCGTGACTTGTTCTTGAATTAGATTTGACATGGTTGCAGCGTGTAGTCTCGTGAGTTTTTCAATCGGCCCAATGATAGCGCACTGCACCGTAAAACGCTGTAAGTTGTTCTATTTTTTAGTTATTTGCTTATTTGGAGTTTCCACTCTAACCGGGCTGCAAGAATCGGCGTGCAATGGGGGTTATAAAGGTGCAGAGCAGCACGTTACAACATCCAATAAGGGCAAACCCCATGACAGAGACAAAAAACAAACAACGACTGAAAAACCAGATGACCGTGCGTTCAGGTGACATTGATCTGGCCGTCAACAGCCACGGTGAGCCTCACAATCCAACCATCGTACTGGTTCATGGATACCCCGATTCCAGCAGCGTTTGGGACCCGGTGGTTGATATTCTCAAGCACCATTTCCACGTTGTGACTTACGATGTGCGTGGCTGTGGAAAGTCTGCTGCACCATCAAGCATGTGGGATTATTCTCTGGCCAGGTTGTCGGAAGACCTGCAGGCCGTTATTCGTGCCGTGTGCCCAACTCAACCGGTGCACTTGGTTGCCCACGACTGGGGTTCAATCCAGACTTGGGAAAGCGTGACCGATCATCGGCTCAAATCCCGTATCGCCAGTTACACCAGCATATCCGGTCCTTGCCTGGATCACATTGGCATGTGGATCCGCAATGGTCTCTCCGGCAATAACCGCAATGCCTTGGGCCCAGTGTTGGGGCAGATGTTGAGCTCTTGGTATGTGTATGCCTTTCAGCTTCCGTTTTTGGCTCCCACATTCTGGAAGCTTGGGCTGGACAAGGCATGGCCTGGCATTGTCAGGAAAATGGAAGGCGTAGCACATGCAGTGAACCCCACCCAGCGCAAAGACGGGGTGAACGGCATTAATCTGTACAGGGCCAACATGCTGCCCCGTATAGGCAAACCGCGTTTGCGTCAAACCGACGTGCCTGTGCAATTGCTCGTGCCTACCAAAGACAAGTTTGTGACACCTCACTTGGTGGAGTCATGTTATCCCTATGCGCATCACGTGTGGCGTAGGGACATCGATGCACACCATTGGGTCGTGCAAAGCCACTCGGAGTGGGTTGCCAACTGCGTGTCTGAATTTGTGGAGTTTGCCGAAACCGGTCGCGAAAACCCAGGTTTGGCCAAGGCAAAAGTGCAAGGCTAAAATACGAAAAGAAATCAAAAAGCCCCGTGAGGCTTTTTGATTTCAACTGTGGATATTTTAGATGATGCCCAGCTTGATCATCACCATCAATTGACCTTCACCAACCAGGCCACCCAAAATGGCGCCGGTCATGATCAGAATCCATTCTTCCTGTTTGAAAACCGGGCGCAACAAGCCCTCGAATTCTAGTGGTGTCATCGCCTGCATTTTCTTGCCCACCACGTTTTCGATGTCCAACGAGGTTTGGACATAGGATTCTGCGTGCATGATGACATCGGCCAGGCGCGCCATCAGCATTTCAGAGGTGTCCTGTTTCATGCGCTGGAATGATTCGGCGCCAACAGCCATCACTACAAACGGTTTGACTATGCTGGCCTTGCTGTCGACCATTTCCCGCACACGCTCATCCACCATTTTTTGAACCCGTTCTGACAAGGGGCCTGCCACCATTTCACCAATGATGGTTTGGGGGGTCAGAATGTCACGGGCAATAATCTTGGCGTAGTCTGCAGCCACTTTCTGCTGACGCTTCAAAAACAGTCCCTGGATGGTGTACGAACCAAACGGAATCGGCTTTTTGGGCTCGAACAGAATGTTCAGCGCAATCCAGTCAGATATGAAGCCGACCAGGAAACCGAAGACCGGCAAGATCCATGGCTCTTTCAGCAAGACCCACAACACCATTTGCACAACACCGATCATGAAACCGAAATACAGGCCGGATACGCCAAAGAACTTGAATTCTTCGCGACCCACCTCTTGAAAAATCCGGTTCAGCAGGTGCTTGTCTTTCATCAGAATGCGAATGACCAGCGCTTTCAGATCCAGAATTTCATCAATGTTTCCTTTGATGTCTTCCATAACACTGGCAATCACGCCAGGTACGTCTTTCTTCACTCGGTCGATCAGTTTCTTTTGAGCAAAGTTGGGAAGGCTTTCCCAAAGTCTTGGCTGATGCTTGGACATCACCTCACGAATGATTGTCTCAATCACCTCCATGGCCGGGCCTTCAAGCTCCTTGCCCAAGCGCTCTGAATCCAGTTTTGAAACCACCTCATTCACGGAAACCAGCTTCGTGGTGATGGTGTCAACTGCAATGGACGCCATCCGCAGTGCGTTGCGCGGCACAATGCCTTGCCAGCCAAAGAATGGTCGAATACCCACAAACTTCATGGGGTAAAACATCATTTTCACCGCTGCAATTTTGGTGATGTAGCCCAGAATGGCCGCTACAACAGGGATCGAGAGGTAGAAAAGATAGTTTTGCTGAACATCAGCGTAAATAGTTCCCCAATCCATTAAAGGTGTCCCCTTGGAATTTTAATTTTTGTTGGTAAAGTGTGCAGATATATAGCCACTGATATATTTTTTTGACGGCCAATTCTAATCTGTGTTGTCTCCTTCGCCAGTATAACGATCAATCAAGCCCTCCATAGGGGCGAAAATTAGATCAAATATTTTAATAATTACTTCAGGAACAGCGTTTTGGATTTTTCCTTTATTCATTTGGGTTTACCCCTGTGGGCTGTTTGTTTACTCATGGCCTTGTCTGGTTTGCTTCTGGCATGGTTTTTCCAGGCGGCAGCCTTGTGGCTGATGTTCAATCCCAAGGAGTTCAAGGGGTGGCGAATACCCCTGTTTCGAAAGCTTGGGTTGCACCAGTTGGGTCTGGAAGGCCTGGGCTGGCAAGGGCTGGTGCCGCATCAAAAGGCGGTTATGGCGGAAATTGCCGTTCGTTTGATGACCCACAAACTGTTGCCTCTCGATGAAATGATCAAGCGCATTCCCGCACAAGGGTTGTCGGATCGCTTGACACCGCCTATGCAGGAAACAGCAGATTTTGCTTGTCGGGAAGTCATGCTCAAGCACAAACCCACTTTGTGGGAAAGTTTGCCGAGCTTTCTTCAGAACTCGATTATTTTCAAAATAAGAGCCATCGTTCCTGAAGTGTCCCGCCAAATTATCCTCGATCTTCAGAAAAAGCCGGCATATTACTTAAGCCTCAAGACATTGGTTCTTGAAGTAATAACCAGCAAGCCCTTCCTGGTTGTTGATCTTTTCAAAAGCGCGGGAAAAGATCCAATGGCCTACCTTGTACGGTTTTCATTGTTTGCGGGTCTCGTCGTTGGCCTGTTGCTGGTCGTGGCGTCTTTGTTCGGTCTTCAATGGTATTGGCTGCTTGTACTGGGAGCGATTGCAGGTGGTTTGGCCAATGAGCTGGCGCTTGAAAGTCTGTTTTTCCACCCTGAGCACGGCACCGTCCGTCTGGGAAAATTCACAGGTTTCTTCTTTCGGGATCAGCGTCACATTTCCGAATTGTTCGCCCAGACTGCCGCAAGAGATGTATTGACCACAGAAAACATTGTTTTGGCTTTGTGCAGAGGACCCAACTCGAAAAATTTGTCCTCCCTCATTGACTACCATGTTCAACGCGTGATGGACATGGAATCCAGCGGAATCAAGCCCCTGCTGGTTGCCATACTGGGTGCCGAGCAGTGGGTTGCCATCAAACGGGATGCCGCCTCAATTTTTGCGACCAAGCTGGAAGCGCATCTGATGGCCGCCCGTGTGTATCTCAATGACGCGCTGAGGATTGAAGAGGTCATCGTGGAACGCTTGTCAGCCTTGCCCGCGCTTGAATTTGAAAAAGCGCTCCGCCCGGTTTTTTCTCGATATGAATGGATGATGCCATTGATTGGGGGTGTTTGGGGTGCGCTTCTTGCCGCGGTGCTTTTGGTTCTGCTTTAAATACCGGCTTTTGAATCCATCCGATATCGCCCGGAGTATTACCGATATCCCCTTGATTATAAAAAAACAGTTTTTGGAGGCAACATGTCGAGTCAGGTAATTGGTTCAGTCAACGAATTGGAAGGCCCCGTCAGTCTCATGCGAGATGGTGAAACCCGTTCGCTTGCGCGCGGGGACTCCATTTTGGCTGGCGATGTCATCACCGCCAGTGACTCTGGTCGCACGTCGATTGTTCTTTCGAACAGCTATGGTGAGCCCATTGGTAACCTGCTGGTAGCACCCACAGGAAGCGTGATCGCTGACACCACAACCAAGAACGGACAAACCGCTTTTGTGTTTGAAGCGCTTTCTGATGATGGAGTGACTTTGTCGAACCTGGACCCGGACTTTGCCAACCTGGTTGAATTGCAGGGTGTTGGCCAGACCGGTGGTGGAATGTTCGGATTGTTTGGTGGTGGTTTGTTGGCCGGTGGCTCGATGGGCGGTGCTGCTGCCGCTGTAGGTGCTGGTGCCATTGGTTTGGGCTTGCTGGCCTCCAGCGATGACGAAGGCTCTGGCCCAACCAGTTCCGGTGGCACTCCTGTTGGCGGCAATGACGGAGGTACTGATGGTGGCACTGATGATGGTGGCACAGACGGTGGAACAGATACGGGCGGAACGACAGGGACCCCCCTGGATGCTGTGCTTGATCCAGTCCTACAGGCTTTGGCGGGTACGCCGCTGGCTGCCGTTTCAGAACCGTTGAGCGATGCGCTGGGCATGCTTGGTGACGCAGCAGGCGGCGCCGGTGGCGGAACAGACGGCCCAACAGGAACCCCGCTGGATGCAGTGCTTGGCCCATTGGCTGATG
>JAIXTE010000086.1 GCA_027484315.1 Burkholderiales bacterium
CCGAAGGTCGGCTCAAGCGAGGCAATGATTTCAATCAGCTTGTCGGGGTCGTTCTCATTGATTTCAATGTCGAATACGTCAATACCGGCAAATTTCTTGAACAGAACCGCCTTGCCTTCCATCACAGGCTTGGCCGCCAAGGGGCCAATGTTTCCAAGACCCAACACCGCGGTACCGTTAGTGACCACACCGACCAGGTTGGCCTTTGCGGTGTAACGCACGGCGGTTGAGGGGTCAGCTTCAATTTCTTCGCAAGCTGCTGCCACACCTGGGGAGTAGGCCAAGGCCAGATCGCGCTGGTTGACTAGGCTTTTGGTCGCCGAAATCTGCAATTTCCCAGGCTTTGGAAATTCGTGATATTCAAGGGCGGCCTGCCTGAAGCGCTGATCCATTGGTTGAGCCATATAATCTTCTCTTTGAGGTGAACAACAGAACCGAAAATTATAGGCTCAGCCAGTGAGGCTGTCGCTAGGGGTTTCCACAAATCGGTGAACTTGTTGACCCCTCTCACTAACTAGGGTGATGAATTGAAGCAGTCTGATCTCAGCCACTTGGTCCAACCTTTCCATGTCATGGAATTGGTCAAACAGGCCAATGCCATGGAAGCGCAGGGCAAACCGGTAATTCACCTGTCGATTGGGGAACCTGATTTCCCAATGCCACAACCCGTGCAACAAGCCTTGATAAAGGCTGTTGCCGAAAACCAGACCCGTTACACAGCCGCATTGGGCCTACCAGAACTTCGCGAGGCCATCAGTACCTACTATCGCACTGCCTTTCAGGTCACGGTACCTGCCCAGCAAATTGTGATTACCTCGGGTGCATCCACCGCATTGATGTATGCATGCCTCGCACTGATTAATCCGGGCCAGGAAGTCATGCTGGCCGACCCCGGATACCCATGCAATAAAACATTCGTACAAATGGCCAGCGGCATTCCCCGCTTTGTACAAACCCGCGAAGAAAACAACTTTCAACCCAGTTGGGATGAATTGGCTCGGGAGTGGAAACCCCATACCGCTGGCGTGCTGCTGGCCTCGCCGAACAACCCTACAGGCACGCAATTAAGTATTACCGCCATGAAAGACATTGTGCAGGGCGTCACTGATCGGGGTGGATTCACCATCATCGACGAAATCTATCAATCCCTGTGTTACGACAGCGCTGCGCAAAGCGTGTTACAGATCACGGGTGCACCAAGTGCGCAGTGGCCACTGGTGGTGATCAACAGCTTTTCGAAATATTTTGGAATGACTGGTCTTCGGCTAGGCTGGATGGTTGTACCGGATTCACTGGTTCCAGCCATTGAGCGTTTGGCGCAAAACCTGAATATTTGCCCCAACACACCAACCCAGTGGGCCGCACTGGCCTGCTTTCAGAGTGACTCCTTGAATATCTGCGAAGAACGTCGACAAACCTTCAAGGCCCGGCGCGATTTCCTGTTGCAAGCATTACCCACTGCAGGAATCGAAATTCAATCCACACCAGATTCTGCATTTTATATTTATGCAAAAGCGCCCTTTGACAGCGAACGTTTCTGTCGGGAGCTTCTGGAAAAGGCCTTGGTTTGCACAGTCCCCGGGAAAGATTTCTCCGAACACAGGGGTGGCGCAATGCTGCGGTTTTCTTACGCCAACTCGATGCATAACCTGGAGCTTGCCGTGGAGAGAATTCGCCGGTTCAATTTGCAAACTTAGCTTGAAAACTTAATTCACACACCTAGCCGGCAATTCATTAACCTTCGGAATCAGGAGTGACGACAGTAACGGCAGTCACCTTCTCGGCTTTAGGTCGCGACGCCACCAAATGGCCTTGCTGATACGCCGAGTCAATTCTGGACTTCAAGCCCAGGACCTTGTCGGGATAGCCGCCATCATTTCCATGAACAGCTGCACCCACGTACCAGCGCAATGCGGCATTCACCGAACCTGTGCGACGGGTGTATTCGCGAATGATTTTCGCACCCACACGCATGTTCATCTCAGGGTTCAATGGTGACCAATCGCCAGGGGACAAGGCTTCAAACTTGTCCTTGTGAATTTTGGGCATGATCTGCATCAAACCACGTGCACCCACAGGGCTGGCAGCAAAAGGATTGTAGGAAGATTCCACGCCAACAATTGCCAGGATCAGGGTTGGATCAACCTTCTCTTCCTTGCCCACTTTGTAGGCCAGCCGGACGATGGACTCAACGGCCTCCGGAGACACGCTGTAGCGCTTGGCCAGATATGATGCGATCTGACGTTGCCCTGCTGTTAGCGGCTTGCTGACATCAATTGAATTGAATTTCACCGGAATCAGGTTCTTGGAACCCGTGTTGCCAGATGGCTCTACGCTGTTGCTGGTTGCAAGTCCGGTACTGAGCAAATCGATTTCGGTGGCAAAAACAGCTTGAACAGGTGCTGAAAAGAAAACCTGACTTCGAAGCTCGGCGTTGGACAACAAAATTGCCACTGCGCCTGCGGCCAGAACTGATGTCGCTACACCTAGACCTGATACCGCGTTTTTGAATGATTGGATAAAACTCTGAGGTTCAGCCTGCTGGCCATTAACGCTCAGAACGGTTTCGTACTGCTTCATGCAACCTCCTCTGCTACGCAAACGCAGGCTTAACCCTGCATTGTTTGACTCAGCGGTGCATCTGCCTCCATTTTGTCCGTGAGGCAGAACGTTCTGCTTTAACCACCCTGTAAAACTGGCACTGCATGGTCAAAACACTCTTAAGATGAAGTTAGGTTTGCTTAAGTTCCCTTAAGTGTCACCCTCCAACTGCGTTTGTGTGACCGGCTTGATGCCTGTCACTAAGCTGAGCGGATTCTAGGGTCAACGTGATCGGTGGTCAATCCAAAATCTGGTAGAGTCTTTCTACCCAAATCATGGACTGACCCCACATAGACTGTCCCGGTGCCCGCTCAGGGCGCATCGGGAAACGCTCTAACGGTGGGTTGTAGTTTCTTGTCAACTGTTCCTTTTGGACGACAACAGGTCGATTTTTTTCATAATGCGATACAAAAACCTTCGAGACTTCATTGATTTACTTTACAAAGAAGGTGAGCTTCAACGCGTACCTGAGTCCGTCAGCCCCAACCTGGAAATGACCCATTTGTGCGACAAGGTGCTTCGAGCGCAAGGCCCAGCCTTGTTATTCGACGCACCTGCTGGCTACAAACACCGGGTATTGGGCAATCTTTTCGGGACACCGAAGCGCGTGGCCATGGGCATGGGGGCCAGCAACACTGAAGCCTTGCGGGAAATTGGGCGCACTTTGGCCTACCTGAAAGAACCGGAACCCCCAAAGGGCCTGCGCGACGCAATGGACAAATTGCCATTGGTGAAGCAGGTGTTGTCGATGGCCCCCAAGGTGGTCAGCAAAGCGCCTTGCCAGGAAAATACCATTGAAGGTCCTGATGTTGACCTGAACCAGATCCCAATATGGACCTGCTGGCCTGATGACGCTGCGCCCCTGCTCACTTGGGGCTTGGTGGTAACCAAAGGTCCCAACCGCAAACGACAGAACCTGGGAATCTACAGGCAGCAACAGGTCGGAAAGAACCGCCTCATCATGCGCTGGCTTGCTCACAGGGGAGGCGCGCTTGATTTTCGCGATCATGCCCTGAAATACCCAGGGCAGCCCTTCCCGATCTCCGTTGCCCTTGGAGCCGACCCAGCGACCATTCTGGGGGCGGTTACACCGGTGCCCGATACCTTGTCGGAATATCAGTTTGCTGGTCTGCTGCGGGGTAGCCGCACCGAACTGATTGCCTGCAAAGGCAACGATCTTCAAGTACCTGCTGAAGCAGAAATGGTCCTGGAAGGTCATATTTACCCCTATGACCACCCCGTTGCGGTAGCAGCCCGAAAAGGCCGAACCGATGGGCAGGTGCCAGAACTTCGAGCCGAGGTAACAATACTGCGTGAACCGCCCCCCGTACCTGAGTATTTGAAGGGCTGGGATTGTGCGCTGGAAGGCCCTTACGGTGACCACACCGGTTATTACAACGAACAAGACTGGTTCCCCGTATTCACGGTAGACCGAATTACACTGCGTGATGATGCAATTTATCACTCCACCTACACGGGCAAACCACCAGATGAACCAGCGGTTTTGGGTGTGGCATTGAACGAAGTGTTCGTGCCCATCCTGCAAAAACAGTTTCCGGAAATCGTGGACTTTTACCTGCCGCCCGAAGGCTGCAGTTACCGCATGGCAGTCATCTCCATGAAAAAGGCTTATGCGGGCCATGCCAAGCGCGTCATGATGGGTGCCTGGAGCTTCCTCCGACAGTTCATGTACACCAAATTCATTGTGGTGGTGGATGACGACGTGAATGCCCGTGATTGGAAAGAAGTGATTTGGGCCATCACGACCCGAATGGACCCGGTACGGGATACCGTACTGATTGAAAACACACCGATTGATTACCTGGACTTTGCAAGCCCTGTCAGCGGTTTGGGTGGAAAGATGGGGTTGGACGCCACCAACAAATGGCCTGGCGAAACCACGAGGGAATGGGGTCGGAGCATTCAACCAGACCCGAATCTGGACGAGCGGGTCCGCGAACTGATGACCCGACTTGGTCTGTAGGCTGGCGCTAAATTTTAATCGGAATGGTGGTCAGGGGAGTGCCCGATACGCGAACGAGAGGCCCAAGGGCTTTTCGTTTGAAACCAGAACACGCCTGCAGCCAACACTGCCGCGCCCACACCTGCCCGCATGGCCAACTTTGAAAGTGGCTTGCTGAACCGCAACAAAGCTGTTGAAGCCAACATGCCCAACAGCGGGTGTCTTCTCAAACGTTCTTGCCACACTGGCCCACCCAAGCTGGCCACAGGTGACAATGCACGGGAATTGAAACGGCCAATCCAGTTGGCAAGCTGCTTGAAGGTATTAATCCAGGCAAACTCTTTCCTGAGCGCGTCAACTTGCCCGCCAAATTCCATGCGTTCAAGTTCGGCTTTCATCATCAGGAGTTCTTTGCGAGCCTCCAGGGCATCAAACTTCTTGCTCATCGGGGTCTCCGGCTTGGTTCTGCTTCTGCGTCTTCCGCCAAGCTATCCAAAATCGCTTGCCGATCCCGACCCAATTCAGCCAAAGTGGCTTCGAACAATGGGGGCTGCGCAGACAAAGTGTCTTTAAGCTTTACATAAAAGTAGGAACCCAAGACCAGATAGAAAGCGGCACAGGCTGCGATTGCGGTGAATCGATAAGACTCCCAGGTAAGCGCGATGAGCAGAGCGCACAAAAACACCGACGCAAATGAAAACGCCAAAGCAGTCAACAATGACCACAATACTGTGCGCACCGCTGATTGACGCGCCTGAGCAAGTTCAACCCCAGCCAACTCAAGGCGGGTTTGGCCCATGCCCAGCAAACTGGAAACAACACGCTTTAGCGCAGCCCTTGCGTTGGAATTCAGCACCTTGCGCCTTTTTATCGACGGTTAATGATCAAACCCAACACAAAGCCAACCGCGGCAGCAATGCCGACTGCTTTCCAGGGATGATCATGAACATAGTCATCGGTTGCGCGGGCGGCCGCCTTGCCCTTTTCAAGAACAGCGGATTGCGCATCCTGCATGACTTCCTTGGCACGACGCAGGCTGATCAACGCTTTTTCACGTAGCTCTACAGCCCGCTCACCCGACGATGAAGCAGCAGCTTTCAACAAATCTTCCGCGTCACTCAATACAATTTTCATGTCGCTAAACAGCTTGTCTTTGTTGTTGTCCATATTCTTAGCTCCGTACAGGTAGTTGGCATCAATAAATGAGTCTAACAAAGGAAAACCCTGCTTGCACAAGGCTTGCAGGCAAGACCTGTTTTTTTAAATCGATTCATTCCGGTCTGTACAAAAACTCAAGCAGACTTTCCATGGGTGGCCAACTTTCGTTGGCCTTGGGACTTTCCACCAAAACTCCCACTGCCCACAATTGCCCCTGCGTGTCGCGCAGGTAACCACCCAAAGAACGAACTCCATTCAAACTTCCGGTTTTCAGATACGCAAAACCTTCCACACCACCCACCCGACGTTGTAGTGTTCCGTCAACACCGGCTCGCGGAAAGCTCGCCAGAAAATCAGGAAAGTCTGCCCGGTTTGTCATGTTGGCCAGGAACTCAGCCAAGCCCTTGGCGTCGATGCGGGTAGTTCGGGATAAACCGGACCCATTTTCGAAAAACCAGTCATTCACACCAATACCCTGTGATTTCAACCAATCCAGCATTTGACGGTTGAATGCCTCCGGGGTACCGGCCACCGCCAGCTCCAGATGCCGCGCCATGACATTGCTTGACCACTTGTTGATCTGACGAATCAATTCGCTGAGGGGTTTGCCAAAGTGGGTGTACAGGGCAATCGTGCTGGAGGGAGTAACACCTTTAATGACCTGACCGCCTTGCGGAGCGGCAAACTTCCCGCCCAACTGAAGCCAGATTTCCTTGACCCAGGATTCCCAAAGCCAGTCTTGGGGGGGAATACGTATGGGCAAGCGGGACAGACCACAACGGCGCGGATAGTTGCCCTTCACTGTGACGACTACATTTTGCTTTGAACGGGAGAAATCAACGCTCATCCCATTTTTCCAGGCACCGCAGGCGCCTTGCGTTAGAACCACTTCGGACACAAAAGCCCAGTCCTTGGGCGCCTCTTCAGGCACAACTATCACCGTGTTGTCATTGATCTTCAGATCAATCGACATCGCGCCAAAGTTCAGAAGCAACGCATCGGGTTGGGCATGATAGGCGCGATGTGGAGCGTCATCAAACGAATCGTCTTCAGTCAAACCCAAACTGGGTAGTTGTTCGGTGAAGGCGGAATCGTCAAGCACGACAGGTCCGTTGATTACCTCGACGCCCTTGCTTCTCAACTGTCGCAAGGAAGTCCAGAGATCGGCAGTCTGAAAGGCCGGGTCTCCGCTGCCCTTGATATACAAGGGCCCTGTGAGAACGCCATCAACTGGTTCCGCCTGAGCGTGAAAACCTGTTTTGAAGCGGTAGGTGGATTCCAGCCTTTGCAAAGCAAGCCCAGTGGTAAACACCTTGGCTACAGATGCGGGGTTGACCAGGCGACTCGAACCATGCGCAAAAGCCTGCGGTTTGCGTTGCACATAAGGTGCAACAGGCAAGGCATACGCGGTGAAATCTGCACTGGCTATGCCTTTCTTTACAAATGCCTGGGTGACTGACACCGGAAATGGCCGAATCGTGGGTTCAAGAGCCGCAGCTGAATAAGCCTGGCTTGAGACCAACGAAGCTACACAGAACGCGGCAGGCATCCAACAGGAAGAAAATCGGAGAGAAAACCGGCAAACCTGGAGGCGCACGCTGAAAATCCTGAAAGTCCATTGAAGCTGTTCAGGATAGCATCCACGCCCCGCGGTGGGCGTGGCAAGATCACGTCAGGTGTGTTTCTTGGGGTCCTTCTTGCGCTCCCAAGGTCGTGGGGGCGCCTCGGTTGCAGGTGTGTTTGTCGTGGCTGGCTTCTCTTTCTCGGGAGTAAGCTCCGCAGCATCCTTGGCTGAGGCCTGCGCTGGCGCTGAAGGTGCCTGGGCTGAGGGTTCAGAAGTTCCTTTTGGCGTCCAGCGTTGTCGCCCTGCAACTGGCGGAGCCGATTCAGCCGCTGACCCCGACGGTGATACAGCAGGCACCTGAGCAGCTGAAGCGGATGAATGCCCCGCATCCTCCTTGCCAGAAGGTTCATCCTGCTTGTACGCTGAATTACGAACCTCAGGTTTTACAACCTCGATTTCATTGGCCAGCATGTAGTCGTTCATGTCACGCCAGCCGTCAAATACCCCTGCCGGGTGCGTTTTTGGATTCATGACAAAACAATCTTCAAGTGCCCTGCCTGAATGTCGACAGGCGGCACCCACAGCTTTGCTGTCCTCAATCGACAATTTGCCGTCGAGCCCTGGAATCTGGGAGAGATCGCACGAACTCAACATGGTCGCCGCACCGGCGACCATCAATATCTTCAGTTTTTTCATATTCCGGTCCTGGCAGAAATGCAGATGCATTTCGAAAAATCGACTACCTCTGCAGGTGATAACGTCCAATTTCGGAAAATATTGATAGGCAATAATGAGTACGTTGGTGTTTTTCTTCTAATTGTGGTTTTAACTCCAATCTTTTCTTGTGCATTGCACCTAAAACCAGTAGACTTCGCTCCAGATTGCAAATCAACGGGTCGTTTTACGATTCTCACCATTGGACCGCGTTGGGTTGCCTTTGTTGGCACAAGCTTTTGAAGCTGTGCTTTGCCCATCGCCGCCAGTTCTCTTGCGACCATCCGGAACAACTAAGTTCCCAGCCGCGTCGTCTTATTTCTGTTCGTCGATGAATTTTTAAGTCCACATCGAATTGGAACTTCTATCATGTCTATGTCATTTGATGACATGGGTCTTGCCGCGCCTTTGCTGCAAGCCCTGAATGCTTTGAACATCACTTCCCCTACACTCGTACAACAAGAAGTCGTGCCCCTGGGCAAAGACGGCGGCGACCTTATGGTTTCCAGCCAGACCGGTAGCGGCAAAACTTTTGGTTTCCTGTTGCCCGTCATGCACCGCATGATGACCGGCGAGCAAAGCCCCATGGAAGCAATGGCCGGCCCCGAGTGCCTGGTACTGTGCCCAACCCGTGAACTGGCTCAACAGGTCAGCCAGGATGCGATCAACCTGGTGAAATTCACCAAGGGTGTTCGCGTTGCAACCGTGGTTGGCGGCATGCCCTACGGCAAGCAAATGGCCAGCCTGCGCGGTGCACGCATTGTTGTCGGTACACCTGGCCGCTTGCTCGATTTGGCCCAGCAAGGCAAATTGAACCTGAGCACTGTAACCACCCTGATTGTTGACGAAGCAGACCGCATGCTTGACCTGGGCTTCTCGGAAGACCTGGAAGCAATCGACCAGCTGTGCGGCAACCGCATTCAAACCCTGATGTTCTCCGCCACCTTTGCCAAGCGCATTATCGGTTTGGCTGAAAACATCATGAACAACCCCAAGCGCATTGAAATGGCTGCTCAGAACGAAGCCAACGCCGACATCGCGCAGAAACTGATGTGGGCAGACAACCGTGGCCACAAGCGCAAGCTGCTGAACCACTGGCTGGAACACCCAGACATGGTGCAAGCCGTGGTGTTCACCAGCACACAAATTGATGCTGAAAATCTGGCCCGCGATTTGGCCGACGAAGGCGTGCGCGCGTGTGCACTGCACGGAGGCATGCCACAAGTTGTACGTAACCGCCGTTTGGCCAGCGTACGCAAAGGGGACATCAAGGTACTGGTGGCAACCGATGTTGCTGCCCGCGGCCTGGATGTGCCTGCAATTTCCCACGTGATCAACTACGGCATGCCGATGAAGTCAGAAGACTACGTGCACCGCATTGGCCGTACCGGTCGTGCTGGCCGCACTGGCGTGGCTGTTACTCTGGCCGAGGCCTGCGACATCGTGAGCGTTCGCGGCATTGAGCGTTTCATCAATTCGCGCATTCCTGAAGAGCAAGTCGAAGGCCTCGAGCCACGCGGCAACTTCACACAAGCTCCACGTGGCGGCAAGCCTGCTGGTGGTCGTGGACGTTCCGGTGGTGGCGGCTATGCCGGCAACGGCGGTGGCCGTTCAGAAGGTCGCAGCTTTGGCGGCGGCGAGCGCAAATCGTATGGTGACAAGCCCTCTTTCGGTGACCGCAAGCCCTTCGAAGGCCGTGAAGAACGCAGCTTCGGCGAACGCAAATCATATGGCGACAAGCCTGCCTTTGGTGAGCGCAAGTCTTACGGCGACCGTCCTGCTTTCGGCGAGCGCAAATCATACGGCGACAAGCCCTCTTTCGGCGATCGCAAGCCCTTTGAAGCCCGCGAAGAGCGCAGCTTCGGCGACCGCAAGCCGTTTGTGCAAGGCGAAGAGCGCAGCTTTGGTGACCGCAAGCCTTTCGGCGACCGCAAACCCTTTGGCGACAAGCCTTCTTTTGGTGACCGCAAGCCCTTTGGCGAGCGCAAATCATTTGGCGACAAGCCTTCATTTGGCGAACGCAAGTCGTTTGGTGATCGCAAGCCAGCCGGTTTTGGCGGCAATTCCGATGCACCCAAGAAGTGGAATCGCGATGCAGAGCGCCCCAGCTTCCCACGTTCGGAAGAGCGTGCACGCCCAGCGTTCCGTGCTGAAGGTGCCGCACCTTCGGGCCCCAAGCGTGAACACGCTTCAGGTGCCCGCAAAGAGCAGGCTGCCCGCAACATGGGCGACCGGGGTGGCTTCAGCCGTCGTCGCGCAGACTAATTGCTGACTTAAGGTGCAGTAACTGCACTTTAAAAAGCAAGCTGGAGGAAACTCCAAACAAAAACCCTCAGTTGAATGACTGAGGGTTTTTTGTTTTTATGCGACAATTTGTTAACAATATCAATTAACCCCAATTCAGGACCTCTTTCCACAGTGCCGTTCAACACAAAAAACAAGTGGATCGCACAAAGCGCCCGCCTCTCCCGGTTCATGGCCGACCGGGGAATGATCGTGTCTGTCATTTACGCCTTCTCCCTGCTGGTAGGCTTTCTGGCTGTGGGTTTCGCCTGGATGTCAGATTTTGCCGGGGAATGGAACAAGGAACTGTTTGCTGAACACATGTGGATTGCGCTGGCCTTGCCGCCCATCGTGTTGCCTGCAGCATTGTGGCTGGTCAATACTTATTTCTGGGGGGCTGGCGGTAGCGGAATACCGCAAGCGATCAAGGTGACCAAGCATCCCAAGCCCCGCCTGATTCAGCACTTGCTGGGGCCTCGTGCATTTTTCGGAAAACTGCTGGTAACACCCTTTGTTATTGCAGCAGGTGCAGCGGCCGGGCGTGAAGGCCCCACGGTACAAATTGGCGCGGCACTCATGGCCTATACGGGCCGGTTTCCCGGTATTGCCAAACTGTTTGACACGCGCTCGCTGATCATTGCTGGCGGAGCTGCGGGTGTAGCGGCAGCGTTCAATACGCCCCTGGGCGGATTGATGTTCGCCTTTGAAGAACTCGGCCGCAGAAAAACCATGCGGCACACCTCAGCCCTGCTGATGGCCATTGTACTTGCAGGTTTGGTGGCGCTGATTTTGCAGGGGAATTACTCGTACTTTGGGTATTCGAATGCCACCATCGACTGGGGCGAAGAGTGGTTCACCATCTTCTCTCTGGCCATACTGACAGGCATTGTGGGTGGGCTTTATGGTAGAAGCATGCTGATCCTGGTTTCCAGTAAAAGCAGGCTGGGTGCGCTTCGAAGCAAGTACCCGTATCGGTTCGCGGCGTGTTGCGGGCTGACACTTTCCGCCATGGCACTGGTATTCGGGGTGGAGGTATTTGGGGCGGGTTACGAAGAAACGAAAGCTGCGCTACAGGACAGTCAGGATTTGTCGCCCATGTTCTGGCTGACCAAAATGGCGGCTACCGTGATCTCGTTCGCCAGTGGTGCTCCAGGAGGAGTGTTCTCGCCCACCCTGTCAATTGGAGCCGGCTTTGGGCACTTTTTTGCCAACCTGACCAACAGCGAAACAGCACCCCTGATGTTGCTCGCCATGGTGGGTGTATTGTCCGCAGTCACACACTGCCCCATTACTGCATTCGTCATTGTGCTGGAGATGGTGGACAACCATGACCTGGTGATGCCCCTGATTTTTGTGTCCGCAATTTCCACCCAGGTCAGCAAGCGGATTTTGCCAGCGTCGATTTATCACTTGCTGGCCAATCAGATCAAGGTGAACTTCGCAGCCAATGAAACAACAGCACCGGCACAAACGGTGACAGATTCACCGAAAGACGCAGCCGCTGATTCAACGCCAGCTGTAGAAAAAAAGTGAACTGCTTATTCGAGCCCGGCCAACTGGTCGAAACCAAGCCGGTCGCTCAAGCGACTTAAGAGAGTGGCCAGTTCCGCAGCCGATCGAACTTTGAGTTTTTCAAATACATTGGCACGGTGAACTTCCACTGTGCGCATCGAGATGTCCAGCTCGGACGCGATGACTTTGTTCAGCTTGCCCTTGGCCACCAGGAACATGACTTCCCTTTCGCGGGGTGACAAGCGATCAATTCGTTCCGACCATTGTTTGAGCACTTCCAGATTGGCAAGAAACTCCCCGGACTTTTGCAAAGCCTGCTTGACGCGCTCAACAAGCCGCTGGTCTGTGGTGGGCTTTTCATAAAAATCAAATGCGCCGTTTTTAACCGCCTCAACCGCGGTGGAAATGTCGCCGTGCCCAGTCAGGAAAATCACGGGCAGGCGGTCAAGGCTGTAGCCAGAACGCTTTAACCACGCAAATACCTCAAGCCCGGACATATCCGGCATGCGCAGATCCAGCAGCAAACACAATTCCGCTGTGCTGTTGACGTATTCATCAAGACGAACACGGAACTGCTCGAAACTTGCAAAACCTTCCATCGGCAGGTCCATGGTTTCAAACATCCATTTCATGCCTTCACGAAGGTCATCGTCGTCGTCCAACAGCAACACTTGCACTTTCTTAGTTTGCTCCAACTGACTGCTCCCCATCCATGGATTCCTTGATTGCCATCGGCAAGTCCATTGTAAAGCAGGTGCCCCCGGTGGGTACCGCTTCTGCCTTCAAACGCCCGCCATGGGACTCGGCCACTGAGCGACAAAGACTTAGCCCCAAGCCCAAGCCATCAGGCTTGGTGGACACCAAGGCTTCAAACATTTTTTCTGCATTGTTAAGGCTTAAACCGGGGCCGTCGTCACGCACGGAAAATTCGAAAGAATGGTCCAGCAAGCGTGTTTTGATCCAGACATTGCGAATGCGCTGCGAGGCAGTAAAGGCCTCGGATGCATTTTTGACCAGGTTCACCAAGGCCTGCTCGACCATGATGCGATCAATGTACAAATCAAAGTTGGGTGTGCCAATGTCGAAATGCAAGCGCACCTGATGCAGCACGGCAGTGGAATTGACCATGAACCGAATGGAGTCGATGAGATCGGAAACCCGAACATTTTCCCGGGTGGGCCGGCGCTTGCGAACCAGGTTTTGCACCGAGCCCACCACGCGCCCTGCACGCTGAGCCTGATCGCGCAATTTTTCGAACAGCTGGGCATAGGTTTCCACATTGCCCCCGCGCTGACTCAGGTTCATGCCGGCCTGTGCATAAGACACCATGGTTGCAAGCGGCTGGTTCAATTCATGGGCGATATTGGAAGCCACTTCACCAACCAGCGCAAACCTTGAGGCGGACTGCAATTTTTCCCGCTGCTCGGCAATCAGGGACTCTGAACGTTTTCGGTCCGTGATGTCAATCACTGAACTCATCCAGCCGGTGTGGCTACCGCGGACATCTTTCAGCGGCGCTTCCACAATCAGCACATCTATCAGCTTGCCGTTTTTGTGCTGGTACACCGTTTCAAAACCTTCGGGTGGCGCATTGCCGGAAATCACGTCGGCCACCAGCCGCTTGTACTCCTCCGTGCTTTTGCGAGGCCAATAAGGCAGAGGTTGGAGCACACCAATCAATTCTTCGGGTTTGTAGCCCACCATATTGCAGAAGGCCGGGTTGACGTAACGAATAACCCCTTCAAGATCCCAAACCCGAAGACCCACGGCCATGGAGTCCTGCATCGATTGCCGAAACAGCTTCTCTTCTTCCAGCCGGGCTTCAATATCAAGGCGGCGCCGGGAATCGCGCCACAACATCACGAAACTGAGCAGCAAAAGCAAGAGCAGGAAGGCCAATGCGCCAGTGATGCCATAATTGAACAAACGGGGTCCTTCCTGAATGCTGTTGACCCTGAGTTGAAATTGAAGCCCACCAAGTTCCAGCGAGGTGGTGTGCATGTAGACACCTGCCCCGGGACTCGCTTTGATCAAACGTGAAAGAATTGCTCCGCTTGCATCCAGCAATTCAACCTGGTTGTCTTGGGCGAACCACCAGGGTAACTCGCGCTCCAACATCAGATCCAGGTCAATCAGGCTTGCAGTGACTGCGGTGCCACGCTGACCAATGCTGACATTGACCACGTAGTTTCGGCCCCGAAACAAAAAAGGGCCTACCAAGCCATCCAGACCGGATTCCATGCGCTGAATGGCAGCACCGGAAATCAGTTGACGGACCGCTTCAAGATCGTATTCATCGAAAGTTTCCTCAATATTGAGCAAAGGTGACAGTTCTCTCCCGCGAAACACGGCCACCAGTTCCCCGGAACTGCGCCCAAGTTGATTCAGGCTGGCTGCCATTCGGCTGGACGGATAAAGTACAGGATCATTCGTCAAGGCTTCGAGCGAGTTGATCAAACCACCGACCTGGAACTGGATGTTTTGGCGCGCCCAAAGCGCGTCTGCTATCAGCTTTGCCTGATTTTCGTCCCGCTCATCCTGCTGGGCGTAGTACACTGCCGCCACCAACAGCGCCATCAGCAGGGAAAAAACGAGCACGGGTACGCCGAAGCGCACAGCCTGTCTGCGCTTGATTTTCCTGAGATTGGGCTCGTGTGGGGCGAATACTTGCATCGCAGGATAGTGCCACGAAACCAAGAGAGTTTTCGGTGGATGTGGAAACCCACAATGGTGTTGCTTGTCTTACTCTGCAAATTTCAATGAATACACAGAACCTGTCCACTCTATGAACGCTTTGTCAGTCTTTGGGCTATTACTTGGATTTGCAATGTTGACTTTGCAGCCCGCCATGGCTGCCCCGCCCATTGTGATCAAATTCAGCCATGTGGTGGATGAGAACACGCCCAAAGGCATTGCTGCAATGGAATTCAAACGGTTGGCCGAGGAACGGACACGCGGGCGGGTGAAGGTGCTTGTTTACCCAAACTCCTCACTGTATAAGGACAGGGAAGAACTGGAAGCCCTTCAACTTGGCGCCGTGCAAATGCTGGCTCCTTCCCTTGCGAAATTTGGCCAGTTGGGTCTGCGCGACTTCGAAGTGTTTGACCTGCCCTACATCTTCCCGAACCGCCAAGTGTTGAAAACCGTGACCCAAGGCGCAATTGGTCGCGAATTGCTGGCCCAGCTTGAGGACCGTGGCATTTTGGGATTGGCCTATTGGGACAATGGATTCAAGGTGATGAGCTCAAACTCGCCGATCAGGATGCCGGAAGACCTGAAAGGCAAGCGCATGCGGATACAACCTTCCCGAGTGTTGGAGGCCCAAATGGAAGCACTGGGCGCAACACCCTTGCCGCTGGCCTTCTCCGATGTTTACACCGCGCTGGAAACCGGCCTGGTGGACGGCACGGAGAACCCGCCCTCCAACCTGTATTCAAAAAACATGCATGAAGTCCAGAAGTATGTGGCTGTGACCAATCACGGATACCTGGGGTACGCGGTCATTGTGAACCGGAAATTCTGGAACAGCCTGCCTGCGGATCTCCGACTGACTCTTGAACGATGTATTGCAGACGCAACCCGAAAAAATGACGATGAGGCTGAGAAGCTGAATGCAACTGCATTGATCAAGGTGAAACAGTTTAAAAACACCCAGGTTCACACATTGAGTCCAGCGGAACTTGAACTGTGGAGAAAGGCGCTTGAACCTGTCCACCGCCGCATGGAGAGCCGCATCAGCAAAGACCTGATCAACAGCATCCGCAAGGCGGCCGCCGCCCAGGCTGCAGCATCGGCTGCCATCGAGTTGCGCTAGGCCTTGATTCCGAACATTAGAACCTGAATCAGTTGTCGCTCACCACAGACAATTTCTGTCGCGCCACCTCCAGAAACTGCGCCGGCTCTGGACGAATCCGGTAATTCGAGGTTTGATCCGAATACACAATTCGCCCGTGTTTGTTGATGATCAACACGGTGGGCAGTACGGTGTCTTCACCATGACCAAGCCATGTCAAACCAAACGGGACACCATCCTCGGCAACCAGATTCAGCTTTTTGCTGGCCTTTAAATCGGCATCCACGAAAAAGGCCATGGGCACGTTGAACCGTTTGGCCAGGTCCTGCGTTTTTGTTTCCGGTTGAGGGCTGATCAAACCTACCTTGACACCCAGGCGGTCCAGGTCGATGTAACGCCCTGCAACTTCCCGGATTTGGGTCATGCACAGGGGGCACCAATTGCCGCGGTAAAAAATCAGGAGCCAGGCTGTACCCTTGAATTGCTCGCTGGAAAAGCGGGTACCTTCCAGTGTTTTCAGCTCGAACGCGGGCAGCTTTTCACCCTCGTTTAACTGGACATTGTTGCGTTCGCCCAAGTGCGAATACCAGAAAATGTAGGCAATGCTGCTGAAGAAAATCAGGTTGCCAAGGATGAGCGGCCATGGATTGGACTCCATGGCAGGATCGGTTAACACCAGTGCAATACCCATCAAGTTAGTGGCCATCAAAAGGTGCAAATTGCGTGAAGTGCGGGCCCGTCGACCCATGAACATCCAGACGAACAAGTAGAAATTGGGCAAGGCCAGCACAAAGACACCCATCCAGCCTGCGCCCAAGGGGCTGTGCCAACTGAGAGTGGCCACATGTAGCAGGCTGAGATTAATTAACAACAAAAAAAAGACAATGAATAGGGACTTTGCTTTGTTCATCAGACAATACACGCGCTGGGATCGATCCACAGTGTAAACAAATGTGACTTACGCGCCGCTTGCAGACAACTTTTTTTAGACATGCCCCTTGAAATAGACACCCCTCGCCCCTATTATTAGCACTCGATGGCGGTGAGTGCTAACAAACCACCTGCCAGTTTGACCAAGCAATTCATTTTAAAGACAAATTTAGGAGTGGTATCCATGAACATTCGTCCGTTGCATGATCGCGTGATCGTGAAGCGTCTCGACAGCGAGCGCACAACAGCCTCTGGCATCGTGATTCCAGAATCCGCAGCCGAGAAGCCCGATCAAGGTGAAGTGATTGCAGTAGGCCCAGGCAAGCGTGATGACAGCGGCAAGCTGATCGCCATGGATGTGCAGGTTGGCCAGCGCGTGTTGTTCGGCAAGTATGCCGGTCAAGCCATCAAGGTGGATGGCAAGGAAGTGCTGGTTATGCGCGAGGAAGACATCATGGGCGTTATTGAAGCCTAATTATTCAGAATAGAAAAAGGAAGATTAATCATGGCAGCTAAAGAAGTATTTTTCGGCGACGACGCACGCAGCCGCATGGTGCGTGGCGTGAACATTCTGGCCAACGCAGTGAAAGTGACTTTGGGCCCCAAAGGCCGCAACGTGGTGCTTGAGCGCTCTTTCGGCGCCCCCACAGTGACCAAGGACGGTGTGTCAGTGGCCAAGGAAATCGAACTGAAAGACAAGTTCGAAAACATGGGCGCACAGATGGTCAAGGAAGTTGCTTCCAAGACATCCGACAACGCTGGTGACGGTACAACTACCGCGACTGTGTTGGCTCAAGCGATCGTGAAAGAAGGCATGAAGTTCGTAGCCGCCGGCATGAACCCCATGGACCTGAAGCGCGGTATCGACAAAGCAGTGACAGCCGCTATCGGCGAACTGCGTGCATTGTCAAAGCCTTGCTCAACGACCAAGGCGATTGCACAGGTTGGTTCCATTTCCGCCAACAGCGACGAATCAATCGGCAACATCATTGCTGAAGCCATGGAAAAAGTAGGCAAGGAAGGCGTCATTACCGTTGAAGACGGCAAGAGCCTGGACAACGAACTGGACGTGGTTGAAGGCATGCAGTTCGACCGCGGCTACCTGAGCCCTTATTTCATCAACAACCAGGAAAAGCAGGTTGCTGCGTTGGACAACCCGTTTGTTCTGTTGCACGACAAGAAAATCAGCAACATTCGTGACTTGCTGCCTACACTGGAACAAGTGGCCAAAGCTGGTCGTCCACTGTTGATTATTGCTGAAGACATCGAAGGCGAAGCCTTGGCGACTTTGGTTGTGAACAACATTCGCGGCATCCTGAAAACTTGCGCAGTCAAGGCCCCAGGCTTTGGCGACCGCCGCAAAGCCATGCTGGAAGACATCGCCATTTTGACTGGCGGCGTGGTAATTGCCGAAGAAACTGGCATGAGCCTGGAAACCGTGACCCTGGAACACCTGGGTCAGGCCAAGCGCATTGAAGTGGGCAAAGAAAACACCATCATCATCGACGGTGCAGGTGACGGCGCAAACATTGAAGCCCGTGTGAAGCAGATTCGTGGCCAGATCGAAGAGTCTTCTTCTGACTACGACCGTGAAAAACTGCAGGAACGCGTGGCCAAATTGGCCGGCGGTGTTGCAGTGATCAAGGTAGGTGCTGCCACTGAAGTTGAAATGAAAGAAAAGAAAGCACGCGTTGAAGATGCATTGCACGCAACACGCGCTGCTGTTGAAGAAGGCATTGTGCCAGGCGGCGGCGTAGCCCTGCTGCGCGCACGCGCCAAGATTGCTGGCTTGAAGGGTGCAAACCCCGACCAGGACGCAGGTATCAAGATTGTTCTGCGTGCCATGGAAGAGCCACTGCGCATGATCGTGACCAACGCAGGTGAGGAATCATCTGTTGTGGCCAACAACGTGATGGGCGGCGAAGGCAACTACGGCTACAACGCAGCCACAGGCGAGTACGGCGACATGGTTGACATGGGCGTTCTGGACCCAACCAAAGTAACCCGCACTGCTTTGCAAAATGCAGCGTCAGTTGCTTCCCTGATGTTGACCACAGACTGCATGGTTGCAGACCTGGCGGAAGACAAGCCTTCTGCACCTGACATGGGTGGCATGGGCGGAATGGGTGGTATGGGCGGCATGGGCATGTAATTGCCCCTGCAGCTTTTCTTCGGGCTTTCGGGCCCGATGGAATGAGAACCGCTGGCTTGGTGTGAACCGGGCTGGCGGTTTTTTTTCGCAGGTCTTTGGGTCGGTGTTCGTTGCTTTCGTTCCGCAGGCCTTTGGATTGATGTTCGTTGCCGCTCATCTCGCCTTGGACAAGGCTGATTTCCCGGCGTGATGATTCTGGCTTGGGGCATGCGCCACGCTAAAGCGTGATCGCATCGATTGCTAGCGCAATCGCCCCGCGCCGCGAATCAGCCGGGAAGCCTTGCCCTGAATCGGCAAGATGATGCAGCAACCGAACACCTCACAGGCTGCGAACTTGCGCTGGTTAAAGGCCGGTGCAAGAAACACCGACCGGGCTTCGAAGTTGCGCCAGTTCTGGGCTGTTGATTCAATGAACGCCGCGGATCGCAGGTCGCCATGCTGCATCATGGATCACAGGCGCGGTTCGTTCGAGTTTGCGAAGGCGTCATGTCCCTCTCTCCGCCATTCAGGAAAGCCTGCCCTTTTTTGAATTCACACGCGACGTTCGGCTGCAGGCCGACACCAGGTTCTGCCATGTGTTTTGCCGAACCTGGTGAGTCGAGGTGAATTCAAAAAAGGGAAATACAGGCTTTCTGGCGGAAGGGGGGACTGCGTCTGAGTGAAAGACGAACGTGGTATGCGTCTGAGTGAACGACGAACGTGGCATGCGTCTGAGTGAACGACGAACGTGGCATGCGCCTGAGCAAACAACGAACGCAACCTGCGCCTTTGCAAACGAAGAACGGTGTGTGCGCCTGGAAAAAACCGCGGGTAAACAATTGCTTGACCCATTCGACTTGCGAATCTATAATTTGCGGTTACCTAATTAACCAGCAAGTGACTCGGCCTTGTCGAACAAAGACCGCCGGGTTGGCTGCAACGGAGAAACTCATGAAAGACGGAATTCACCCAAACTACCGCGAAATGTTGTTCATCGACATGTCCAATGGCTTCAAATTTATTTGCCGTTCTACTGCGTCAAGCCGTGAAACAGGCGAGTTTGAAGGCAAAGAGTACCCAGTGATCAAGCTGGACGTGAGCTCCGAATCACACCCCTTCTACACAGGCGCACAGAACACCATCGTGGACACCGCAGGTCGCGTTGAGAAGTTCCGTCGCAGATTCGACCGCTTCAAGAAGTAATTTGTGCAGGCTCAATACTGAAATTGGGCTGAATCAGGAAAGTCGCTCAAGAAAGGCAGCTCAGGAAAACTGGCTGCCTTTTGTTTTTCCAGACACAATAAGAACCTATGGTCATCACTGCTGCCAATAACACACGCTTGTCACGCAGGCTACTGTGGGGCTTGATTCTGCTCTACATCTTGCCTGGACTTTTCGCGCGCACGCCCTGGAAACCTGACGATGCAACTGGTTTCGGGCAAAGCTTCACGTTTGCGCAAATCCCCTTCTCTGAATGGGCCTTTTCCTCAATTGGGGACAGGCTGTACGTGGAGGGTGGCTTGTTATCGGCCTGGCTGGCAGGCCTGCTGGGCAAAATGGCGATGGCCGTGGGCATTCCCCACAACTGGCTGGATGACGCCATGCGCCTGGGCAATGTGTTCTGGCTTGTTCTGGCTGGGTGGGCCATCTGGAACGCCACCTACCGCCTGGCAAAACGGGTTGAACTTCAACCCGAAGACCCACTGGGTACAGCACCCACCCGGGTAGATTATGCCCGCTCAGTGGCGGATGCCTCGGTACTGTGCCTGTTGGGCACCTTGGGCTTGTTGGTGCGATCGCACATGCAGGTGCCCGAAGTGGCTGAATTGGCTGGCATTTCCATCATGCTGCTGGGTGCGGTACGGTCGCTTGATCGGCCGATCGGCGCTGGCTGGATGCTGGGTGTCGGTATTGCAATTGCTTTTTTTGCCCGGGGCTGGGCCCACTGGTTGCCGTTTCTGTTGTTGCTTTTAATCAGCTCAACCACACACAGTTCACTAAGATTTGGCTTGTTGCGCCGCATGACGCGGGCTGCTGCGGTGTTTTTCATCGCTTTCGCAATCTGGTTTTTCTGGCTGATGAGCCAGAAACAAGGTGAAATCTGGTGGAATGCGTGGAATGAATGGAACGTACGCCGCTTCCTGATCCTCGACCCCACCAAGTCGTTTGATCTACCAGCATTGATCGTGACCTTGAAAACCCTCAGTTGGTTTTTGTGGCCGATTTTGCCGATGGCCTGCTGGACAGTGTGGCGCTACCGCACGGCACTGAGCGAACCTTCCATACGCATTCCCTTGGCGGGCACTTTGGCAGGAATTGTGGTTTTGATCATCACCAACCCTGCCGACGAAGCCAACTATTTCCCATTGCTGGCACCCTTGTCGGTGCTTGCTGCCATTGGTTTGTCCACCATGCGGCGGGGCTTGATCGCCCTGATCGACTGGTTTGCCGTGCTGTGGTTCACCTTTGCAGCGGTGCTCGTGTGGCTTGGCTGGACAGCAGCCACATTCGGGTTTCCGGCCAAAATTGCAGCCAATTTCGAGAAGCTGTCGCCGGGTTATGTGCCCGACGTGATCGGTCTTGAACTTGCACTGGCGGTTGTAGCCAGCATGGCTTGGGCGCGTTTGATCATTTGGCGTACCTCGTCTACTCGCAACCGCGCCTTGTGGCGCCCCATGGTGTTGTCCAGCGGCGGGGTGATTCTGCTGTGGCTGTTGATGATGACCCTGTGGATCCCAAGAATTGATTACGCCAAAAGCTTCAAATCACTCGGCGAAGCGGTCACGCGCGCAGTCAATAATCACCCGACACAGGACAAGTCTGCATGTGTGGCCGATTACAACCTGGGTTATGCACAAAGGGCGACATTGCAATACCACGCGGCTGTCACTTTTGTACGCCAAGGCTTTCGAACGGAAGCGCCCAAGTGCAATTACCTGTTACTGCAAGACACGACCCGCCAGAACCTCAAGGTCAAGGTGGCCTTTGAATCAAATGCGTCCGAACGCTGGGAATTGATCTGGACGGGTAACCGAAATTCAGACCGGCACGAGTTTTTCTTTTTGTACGCCCGCACAGGGCAGTAGTTGTTGAAGGTGCCGCATGGCCAGTAGTACAGTGGTTTTATTTGCCCAAAATCGGCCGCGCCGGGCCTTGCTGAACCAGGCCTTGCCGATCTTATTGGGTCAACTGGCCGTGATGGGCAATGGCTTGGTGGACACAGTCATGGCTGGTCAAGCGGGGCCTGATGTACTGGCCGCCATGGCTGTGGGATCTTCCATCTATGTCAGCCTGTACGTGGGCCTGATGGGCGTGATTATCGGGCTGACCCCGATCTGCTCTGCGCATTTTGGCGCCGGTGAATATCGCAAGGTGGGGGAGGATGCAGTCCAGGGGGTTTGGCTTGCGCTGACCATGAGCTGTATCGGGGTGCTGGTATTGCTGAACCCCGATCCGATTTTCTCACTGACCAATACGCCAGCCGACATTGCCCAAGACACTCGCGGTTATCTTCTGGGCATTGCTTGGGGGCTGCCTGCTGCATTGGTGTTCCGGGTGTTTTATGCGCTGAACCAGTCCATTTCCCGCCCCCAGGTTGTGGTGGCGCTGCAGGTGCTGATGCTGGCGATGAAAATCCCCCTCAACATCTGGTTCATGAATGGCGGCTGGGGCTTGCCAGCACTGGGTGCAGCAGGTTTCGGCTGGGCCACGGCGGCCACCATGTGGCTTGTGTTGGGCATTTCAGCATGCATTTGGCTGTTCGACAAACATTACACTGCATTCAAATCCATCCATAGCCTGAAACCAGACTGGACCCGCCTGGGGCAGATCCTGCGCTTGGGGCTACCAATTGGCGGATCGTACCTGATCGAGGTCAGTTCATTCACGGTGATTGCACTGCTGGTGTCGCGCTTTGACGTGTATCAGCTGGGGGGCCATCAGATTGTGTCCAACATGGCCGCCATGGCCTACATGGTGTGCCTGTCGCTGGGCAATGCCACCACGGTGCTGGCCTCGCAGCAGATTGGTGCGGGTTACAACCGACATGCCAGTGTGGTGATCAAGCGCGGACTGGAAACCGCTGTGGCTGTGGCCGCTTGCGTTTGCCTGGGGCTTTATGCCTTTGACCGGGAATTGATTTCGCTTTACACCCAAGATGAAAAAACCATTGATGTGGCCCTGGGGCTGATGCCTTGGGTGATTGCCTATCATTTCATTGATGCCATACAAACGCTGTGCTCGTTTTCCTTGCGGGCTTACCGCGTGTCAGCGCGCCCCATGCTGATTTACCTGGTCAGCCTGTGGTTTGTGGGCATTGGTGGGGGCATGTGGCTGGGGGTTTGGCAAACCAACCCATTGAAATCAGAAGGATTCTGGATGGCCAGTGCCGCAGGTTTGCTGCTGGCTGGCGTGTGCCTGGCGCTGCTGCTGGCGCATGTGATGCGCCAACGCAATGCACAGGAAGTCAGGCCGCAGGTGTCGACTGACCAGCCTTCGCCTCTGGCGCCACAATAAAGTGCTCTCGGTAAAAGCGCAATTCATCGATTGATTCGTGAATATCCGCCAAGGCAGTGTGCTTGGTCTTCTTGATGAACTTGCGCGCAGTGGTGGGGTTCCAGCGCTTGCACAATTCTTTCAGCGTGCTCACATCCAGATTGCGGTAGTGAAAATACGCTTCAAGCTTGGGCATGTATTTGGCCATGAAGCGGCGGTCCTGGCAAATGCTGTTGCCACACATCGGGCTTTTACCCGGGCCGATGTATTTCGCCAGAAACTCAATCAACAATTCTTCAGCCTGGGCCTCGTCGATGGTGGACTCTTTCACGCGGGCAGTCAGTCCTGATTTGCCATGGGTACTGGTATTCCAGGCGTCCATACCGGCGAGAATTTCATCGCTTTGGTGGATGGCCAGAACGGGGCCTTCTTCCAGCACATTCAGCTCGCTGTCGGTCACGACCACGGCCACCTCGATGACCTTGTCATTGAAGGGGTCCAGCCCGGTCATTTCCATGTCAACCCAAACCAGGCGGTTGTCGTCCCGGGGAATCTTCGTTTCATCGGCAGTGGAAGTTGGCGTGGCTTGTGACATAATTTGAAAGGGTGCTGAATGTTGAATGACAAATGAGTTTCATTGTCTCACAGGCGGTGCAGCTCAATTTAATAAAGGGTGGTTGCAGGAAATGGTTTTTACTGAGGTTTTTGTATTGGCTGTGGTGTTAAGTGTGACCCTTCGCCTTTATCTGGCCAGCCGTCAGGTGCGTCACATCGCAGTAAACCGCGCCCAGGTGCCTGCAGAATTCAGGGAGCAGATCAGCCTGAAGGACCATCAAAAAGCGGCTGATTATTCCATCGCCAAAACCCGCCTGGGCATGTTCAATGTGCTGCTAGAAGCGGTCATCCTGATTGGTTTTACACTGCTGGGTGGGCTTGAATGGATTCAAAGCCAGACCAGCAATGCAGCGCAGGGCATTCTTGCCGGCCTGCTGTTGATTGCGGTGGTCGGTTTGATTGGCAGCGTGCTGGACCTGCCTTTGTCCTATTACAAGCAATTTGTACTGGAAGAACGCTTTGGCTTTAACCGGATGAGCAAAGGCCTGTTTGTGGGCGACTGGTTCAAGGGCTTGTTGGTGGGCGCGCTGATTGGCGGCCCACTGGTGTTTGCTGTGTTGTACCTGATGCGGGAATCTGGCCAGCAGTGGTGGCTTTACGCTTGGGCGCTGTGGTTCGGTTTCAGCCTGCTGTTGATGTGGCTGTTCCCCACCGTGATTGCGCCAATTTTCAACAAGTTCACACCGCTTGAAGACGGCGCAACCCGACAGCGCATTCTGAATCTGCTGACCCGTTGCGGATTCGATTCCAGTGGCCTGTTCGTGATGGATGGCAGCAAGCGTTCCAGCCACGGCAATGCCTACTTCAGCGGCATGGGCAAAGCCAAGCGCATCGTATTTTTCGACACGCTACTTTCGCGCCTGAACGATGATCAAATCGAAGCCGTACTGGCCCACGAACTGGGTCATTTCAAGAAAAAGCACATTCTCAAGCACCTGGCTTTTTCAGGCATCGGCAGCCTGGTGATGTTTTTTGTGCTGGGTCTTTTGGCCAATACACCGTGGTTTTACACCGAATTGGGCGTGAATCCGGACTTGGCCAACGGCTCACAGGCCATGGCACTGGTGCTGTTCATGATGGTTCTGCCCTACTTCACTTTCCCGACCCGGCCGGTGATGTCGTGGATGAGCCGCAAGCACGAGTTTGAAGCGGACGCCTACGCTGCCCAGCAAAGTGCGCCTCAGCATTTGGTCAGTGCGCTGGTCAAGTTGTACCAGGACAATGCGTCCACGCTGACGCCCGACCCGCTGCACTCGGCCTTTTATGACAGCCACCCACCAGCTTCGATTCGCATCAACCGGTTGAATGCTTTGCAAGGCGCACACTAAATGCCGCAACATCCCGCACTCCCTGTTTCAGATTGGTTGCAGATCAACAGCAAACACCTTGGTGAAGGGCACGCCTGGTCGCTGGATGACATCGAAAGCCAGCTTCGCGAGTTTGATCATTGGTCTGTAGAGTTTGATGAGAAAGGTCAGAATGCACGAGTGCTTTGGCGTCAATATGCATTCGCCAATTTTGAAGGGGTGAAGCTGGCCGTGCATGCCATCACGCACTTGGCCGATGATGAAGACCACCACCCCGAGGTGACCTTCACTTTCAACCGGTTGAAAGTGAAATGGAACACCCACAGCGCCAATGGCATCACCAACAACGACTGGGCCTGCGCGGCCAAACTTGACGAAGCGCTGAAACACATTGGCTGATTCTTCCCTGCACAAAGTACGCCTTGCTTCCAAAGGCAAACAAACCGCCCAGCATGCGAAAAACGTTGGTAGCCCGGACTTGCTGAACGCTCTCGTGGTGGCCAGTTATGGCCGTCACTTCTTGGCGCGCGATGCGGAAGGCGAAATTTGGCAGGTTTACGGCAAAGGCAAGCGCCGGGACGTTGCGGTGGGGGATGAAATCTCGATTTTGCCGAGTGGCGACAAGCAGGCCTGGATCGAGGAAATTCAAACCCGCAAAAACCTGGTGTACCGTTCGGACGCACTGAAAAGCAAGATGTTCGCAGCCAACCTGGATGGGGTGTTGCTGATGTTGGCCATCAGCCCGCCCTATTCCACCGAGTTGCTGGGACGCACGCTCACCGCCTGCAAGCATGCGGATGTACCACTGACCATCTTGTTCAACAAGGTGGATATTCTGGAAGGCGATCAGGAAACGCTGGACGCTGTAGAACAGGAGTTGTTCGAGATCACACTGGGTGAGGTGCCCACGCATTACATCAGCGTGACCGAACGGCCTGCTGAAACTGAAGCACTTCTGCGACCGTTGCTGGCGGACAAGCGAACGCTGATTCTGGGCCAATCTGGCATGGGCAAGTCCACATTAATCAACTTGCTGATTCCCGATGCGCTGGCAGCCACCAATGAAATTTCAATGGCGTTGAATGCAGGCAAGCACACCACCACCCACACCCAGATGCATTTTGGAGAACAGGGTTTGGAGCTGATTGACTCACCGGGTTTTCAGGCCTTTGGTTTGCACCACCTGAGCGAAGTCGATTTGTTGAATGCATTTTCAGACCTGCGCGATGAAGGCAACAAGTGCCGGTTCGCGAACTGCCAGCACAAGCGCGAACCCGACTGCGCCGTGAAAAATGGGCTGGAAGACGGCACCTTGAGCCCTGCACGTTATGAGTTGTATCAGATGCTGAAGGCGGAGCTGGAAGAAGCGCAGGCGCAGTATTAAGCGGGGGTTCTTCCTGCCCGGAACTGGCTCACGTGTTTGAGTATGCCTTGCTATTTCAACAATCACAGTTGAAAAGTGATCGATCAGATGACGTTACCCGGCAACCAACCCAGCAGCGCAAACACCAGGGCAAACAGCAACCAGACAACCGCGCATTTGAAAACCAGTTGCCTAAATTGTTGCAGAGCTTGTACCTGATTCTCGTCACTCAAGGGTTGCACATCCGGCGTCAGCCCTTGAGACAAACCCACGGCTGTGAAAAAGACCGCAGTCAACGGTGCACGGTTTGAAAAACGACTTTGAGCCTTGGTGGCACGCCAAGCCATTGCCGCATCGTCAAGCTGGGAGACCAAGCCCACCGTCAAGGCCAACAGGCGTGCTGGCAGCCATTCCATGGCAAAAAGCACAAACCGGGGGGTTTGAATGGCACGCCACTTGTTGTGATCCCAAGCCTCCTGCATGGAAGGCAGGTCATGGGCAAAGGCCTGAGCCTGCCAGGCATCTCTTTCCCGAACAACACTCCAGTGCACCATCAAATAGACCACCACACCCATGGGCCCTGGCATCAGCAGAAACCAGAAAATCAGGCTGAAGTACTGACGCAACGCTCTTTCTGTTCCGTGGTAAATGGCATGAAACACCAGCTCACCTGGGCGGTGTATGACGGGTTCGCTGCCATCATAGTCTTTCATCCAGAGCAGCAACATTTCCCTAGCTCGAAAAAAGTCCCCCTGGTTCAAAAACAACTGGGTGTTGGTGAACACCACGGCAAAATGACGAAAGCGCAAGCCATACACCAGCACCAATACGCTGAACGCACCTGCGGCCATGGGTGATAGCACCCACAACACCTCGTAAACAAAATACACACCCAGGTACCACACCAGCAAGGGTGCCAGCCATTGCAAATGCGCATAACGCGGTGCACCCAAGGCTTCAAGATTGATTTCCAGTTCTTGATGGAATTGACGAAACCAGTCGCGAACGCGCGTAAAGAAACCATCGGGGAGGAAGGTTTCAAGCACAACAGCCATTAACAGGGCAATGTAGGCCACGATTCAAGCCTTTGCATTCAGAAAATGGTGCAGGTTGCGCAACATGGCCGCGGTGGCACCCCAGATGAAATAATTCTTTTTCGTGGCAGGCGAATCATAGGGCATGGCATAAAAAGTACGCTCACCCATGGGCGTGTGAAGGCTGCGTTGCTGGTGATTGGCTGCGTCCATTAAAAAGGAAAACGGCACTTCAAACACCTCTTCCACTTCGAATGTGTCTGGCTGCAATTCAAAGCCAGGCTGTACCAGGGCCACCACCGGGGTGACCAGGAAGTTGGTTGCAGTTTGATACACCGGCAGGGTGCCCAATACTTCGATGTAGTCTCGGGCCAGGCCGGTTTCTTCAACAGTTTCGCGCAAGGCGGTTTCTATCGGGTTGCCGTCTTCAGGCTCGCAACGGCCACCGGGAAAGCTGATTTGACCTGCGTGATCATTCAGGTGGGCAGTGCGAAGAGTCAACAGCACATGCAGACCGTCTTCGCGCTGAACCAAAGGAACAAGCACCGCAGCCTCGGCAGGCTCGCGGTCTTTGAAAAACCGTTCTTCAAGCGGCTCGGGTTGCCAGGGCAAATCAGCCAAGGCAAAGCGCGCCCGCAACAATTCGGCAGACCACATGGGAAAAACACTCCAGATTAAACAGCCAGGCCGAACAACATCAATTCTGCAAACTGCTTGCGCAGCGGTGGGGTGAATTCCATCACGTTCAAGGCCATTTGACGCCCAGCGCCCAACAAGGGGTTGTGATTGGAAAAACCCTTCACCATCCAGTCTGTCATTTTAACCACCACCTGCCGATCTGCCACTCTGGATTTTTCAAAATCATGAAGGGCGGTACTCAAGCGATGCTCCACCGCAACAGTCGAGGGGTCAATACTGCGGCAAAGCTGCATGGCATCGCGCAATCCAAGGTTCAGGCCCTGCCCGGCGACCGGGTGCAAAATTTGAGCGGCATTGCCAATCGCTACCCTTCTGCCCTGTACCAGTTTGTCGCGCCAATTCATACCCAATGGAAAAGACTTCCTGGGGCCGATGTGTTCAATGGATATACGCCTGCCAAACTGCTGACGAAGTTCTCTGGAAAAGTCTTCCTCCGTACAAGCCAGGCGGCGTTGTACTGTTTCAAGCGGGGCACACCACACCAGTGAATATTTGCGTTGGTCGCTTGCAATGGGCAGCAAGGCCAGTGGCCCTTCAGAAGTGAAACGCTCAAACGCAAGCGTATTGCTGCCACTGAGTAAACCGGGCTCGACATTCAGGGTGACCTCGCTGACCAAGGCCCATTGGCCGTAGTCCACCACTTGGTCACGCTCGCCCGCCTCGCCATACAGACCGCCTTCGGCATCCACCCGCAAACCCACCGTGAATTCCGTGCCGTCCTCGAGTTCCAGCACCTCCAGGGAATCGACTGCACTGCGGTGTGCATATTTCACATTGGCCGGACGAAAAATTTTGACGCCCCGGCGTTCAAGAGATTCAGACAGGCAGTTCACGAGTTCGCCGTAACGGACAGTCCAGCCCAGTGCGCGCAAACCCATCTCCTCGGCCTTCATGCGAACCTGACCAAACCGGGACTGCTCTGAGACATGAATGTGGTGAATGGGTGTTGCATTCGCTGGAAAAGCCAGGCTGCCCAGTCGCAAGCGTGTGGCATCCGACAGGGCGAGGATACGAGGATCCTGGGCCGATGCTTCAAGTGGCTTTGCATCAAAAATGGCAATGCGGTTTGCACGATCGCCCCAGGCATTGGCCAGCCAACCGGCAAAAGCCAGCCCGACCGGGCCTGCGCCCACAATGGCCACATCAAAATCAGTGTGCGAAGTCATGCTTAGGCCGCCTTGCTACCTGATTTTTTGTGGGCTTTCATGGTGGCGTGAATTTCATTCACGGTTTTGGGTGCGTCCGACGTGTAAATATCGCAACCTTTTTGAGTGACCAAGGCATCGTCTTCAATCCGAATGCCGATGTTCTCAAACTGCTTGGGCACACCTTTGCCGGGCCGGATGTAAAGGCCTGGCTCAATGGTCAACACCATACCGGGTTCCAGCTTGCGGCTGGTGTGCGGGGCAACGCCATCTTCCGGTTTGGCCGAAGGGTCGCGGTAACTGCCGCAGTCGTGCACATCCATGCCCAACCAGTGGCTGGTGCGGTGCATGTAAAAACGCTTGTAGGCACCGCTCTCCACAGCCTCACTCAATCCCATTTTCAGCAGCTTCAAATCGATCAGGCCTTGCGCAAGCACCCTCACGGCGGCATCGTGCGGATCATTGAAACGGGCGCCCGGTTTGGTGGCATCAATCGCAGCGTATTGCGCATTCAGCACCACTTCGTACACGGCTTGCTGCGCCTTACTGAATTGACCATTGACTGGGAAGGTGCGGGTAATGTCAGAGGCATAGCAATCCAGTTCACAACCTGCGTCAATCAGCAAGAGATCCCCATCACGCATCTTCGCGTCGTTGGCGCGGTAGTGCAGCACACAGGCATTGGCGCCTGAAGCCACGATCGAACCGTAAGCCGGCGCTTCAGAGCCGTTCTTGCGGAATTGGTACAACAGCTCGGCCTCGACTTCAAACTCGAACTTGCCCGGTTGGCAAACCTGCATCGCAGCCATGTGGGCATGGGCCGAAATATTGGCCGCCCTTCGCATGATCTCGATTTCGGTTTTGTCCTTGATCAGGCGCATTTCGTCCAGTGAATGGCTCAGGTCCAGCACCGCATGTGGCGCTGAAATGCCCATGCGCGCCTTGCCACGCAGGGTTTTGAGCACATCGGCCACGGCAGACTCCAGGCTGTCATCTTCGCCAAGGCGCAAAAATACGGCAGGCTGGTTGGCCAGTGCATCGATCAGATGTTCTTCAAGGTCTTCAATGCTATGGGCTTCGTGCATGCCGAATGCGGATTGGGCTGCCTGCGGACCAAAGCGGAATCCTTCCCAGATTTCGCGCTCCTCGTTTTTATCACGACAGAACAGCACAGCCTTGGAATCCCCGTTGGGAGGCACAACCAAGGCCAGGCAGGCCTCGGGTTCGGGAAAACCGGTGAGGTAGTAAAAGTAACTGTCGGATCGAAACGCGTAGTCCGCGTCGCGATTGCGCATGACTTCCATGCCCGATTGAATCAACGCCACGCCACCGCCCATTTTTTTCAATCGGCGGGCCAGTTGCTCACGGCGCTTGGCGTAGATCAAGGGGTTGTGGGTGGGGTACCTGCTCATGCTGAATGTGTCCTTCCTGAATGCAATCGTTGGTTGAGTTCTTCAAGCCGTTCCGGTGTACCAATGTCCATCCAGAAGCCGTCAAACAACTCACCTTGTACTTTGCCTGCTGCCATGGCTTCACGCAACAGGGGCGCCAATTTGGCCACCTGCCCGGCTTGCAGGCCTTTGAATAAATCGGGGTGATACACGCCAATGCCTGAAAAGGTCCAAGCCGCCTCATCGGTTGTGGGCAGCTGTACGGTGTTGCCTTGCAGCGCGAAATCACCTTTGAGGTTGTGGGACGGGTTGGGCACCAGGACCAAATGCGCCGACTGCCCGTTCTTCCAGTTGTCAGCGATTTCCAGCGCCTGCCGCATCGGCCAGTCGCAAGACACATCGCCATTAACCACCAGAAAAGGGGCGTCACCCAACAGGGGCAGTGCCTGTCGGATACCACCCGCGGTTTCAAGCGCGCTTGCTTCTGGTGAATAGCTTAACTGCACACCAAGGGCAGCACCATCGCCAAAATGGTTTTCAATCTGGTGGCCCAGGTGCGCGTGATTGATCACGATTTGACGAATACCCACTGCCGCCAAGGCCTCAATATGCCACTGAAGCAAGGGCTTGCCCCCAGCCTGCAACAGGGGTTTGGGGCAGCGGTCCGTCAAGGGGCGCATGCGTTCGCCGCGCCCTGCGGCCAAAATCATCGCTTTCATTTAAAAGGTGTAACCCACTTTGACAGCCTTGTTTTCAAGCCGGTCCAGCAACAGCAGCAAAGGCTTGAACGCAATGTACCGCCCAGCCACCAAACGCACATAACGTAGCACCATGGGCAGGTCATTGAGATATTGGGCCTTGCCATCGCGGTAATTCAAGCGCGCAAAAATGCCCAGAATTTTCAGATGGCGTTGCAGCCCCATGAAATCGAACTGGCGATAAAACTCGCCCGGGTCTTCACAGATTGGCAAGCCCGCCTTGCGCGCAGCCTCCCAATAGCGCACGGTCCAGTCCAGCGTCTGGGTTTCAGGCCATTCAATGTACGCATCACGTAAAATACTGAC
>JAIXTE010000088.1 GCA_027484315.1 Burkholderiales bacterium
ACGCAGCCGCGTCGATTGGCGGCCACAGCCACGGCCAAGCGGATTGCGCAGGAACTGAATTCAGAAATTGGCCAGTGGGTGGGTTTCAAAATCCGGTTTCAGGATGCGTCCAATGCAAACACTGCGGTCAAGTTGGTCACCGATGGCATCTTGCTCGCTGAAAGCCAGACCGACCCGCTTTTCAAGAAATACGACACCATCATTATCGACGAGGCGCACGAACGCAGCCTGAACATCGACTTTTTGCTGGGTTACTTGAAGGACGTGCTTGGCAAGCGGCCTGATTTGAAGTTGATTGTGACTTCCGCCACGATTGATGCCGAACGTTTTTCAAAGCATTTTGAAAACGCAAAAGGTCAGCCAGCCCCGGTCATCGAAGTGTCCGGCCGTTTGTACCCGGTTGAAGTGCGTTACAAAGACCCCAACGATTTTGACACCAGTCGACGTAAAAATGCACCAGTGAACCCGGCGGATGAAGTGGACGAAGACGCATTTCAAGCCGCAACACTGGATGCCGTCGAAGAGCTGTGCCGCGAAGGGCAGGGTGACATTCTCATGTTCCTTCCCGGCGAGCGTGAAATTCGCGACATGGCCAATTTTCTAAGCAAGAACATGCGCCAGCAGCTGGAAGTGCTGCCGCTGTTTGCAAGGCTTACTGCACAGGAACAGGAGCGCATTTTCAAACCCAGTGGGCGCCGGCGGATTGTGTTGTCCACCAACGTGGCCGAAACGTCGCTAACAGTGCCCGGCATTCGTTATGTGATCGATTCCGGTGTGGCGCGGGTCAAGCGCTACAGCTATCGAAACAAGGTGGAAATGCTTCAGGTTGAGCGCATTTCCAAGGCGTCAGCCAACCAGCGGGCTGGTCGTTGTGGCCGGGTTGCCAATGGAGTGTGCATTCGCTTGTATGCAGAAGCTGATTTTGCAGGCCGTGCCGATTACACCGACCCAGAAATTCTTCGTTCATCCCTGGCCTCAGTGATTTTGCGGATGAAAAGCCTTCACCTGACCGAGGTTGAAGACTTTCCATTCCTGCAACGCCCCATGGGCCGAGCAATCGCCGATGGTTATCAACTGTTGAGCGAATTGAATGCGCTTGATGATGCGGGCAAGCTGACCAAGATTGGTCGTGCCTTGTCGAAGTTACCGCTCGACCCCCGAATAGCCCGCATGCTGTTCGAAGCAAGCCAGCGCGCCTGTTTGAGCGAGATGCTCGTGCTTGCAGCCGCACTGTCTATTCAGGACCCGCGCGATCGCCCAATTGAGGCACAGGAAGCCGCAGACAACGCCCAGCAGCAATTCGAAGACACGGAATCCGATTTCATGTCCTTCCTGAAACTATGGGCCTTTTATACCGATTTGAAAGGCAAAAGCCAGACGAATCGCGAAATCAAGAACACGCTTCAACGCAAATTCCTGTCGGCCAACCGCCTTCGCGAGTGGGGCGAGGTGCACCAGCAACTCACTTCGATGGTGAAAGAGCAAAAGTGGCACCTCAATGATGCGGCTGCCAACTATGACCAGATTCACCTGGCTTTGATGTCTGGCTTGCTGGGCAACATCGGTTTGAAACACGAAACCGATCCGGTCTACCTGGGTGCGCGTAGCATCAAGTTTTCGATACACCCTGGGTCCAATCTGTTCAAGAAGGGCGGCAAGTGGATCATGGCGGCCGAACTGGTTGAAACAACCCGGCTGTATGCGCGAAATGTGGCCAAAATTCAGCCTGACTGGATCGAGAAAGTGGGTAGCCATCTTGTCAAACGCAATCACAACAATCCGCACTGGGAAAAGGGATCTGGCCAGGCAGTGGCCATGGAAACAGGGACTATTTATGGCTTGCCAATTTACTCGCAACGCCGGGTCAGCCTTGCCCGCTTCAATCAGGCCGAGGCCCGCAGGCTGATGATTCACGAAGGCCTGGTACCGGGGCAGGTCAAGACCAACGTGCCTTTTTATGTCCACAACCGCAAGCTGGTTGAAGACCTTGAAAAGCTGGAGCACAAAGCACGCCGGCAAGATATTCTGGTGGACGAAGGCTTGATTGCCCAGTTCTACGACGACAAACTGCCAGCCGGCGTTTACAACCAGCAAACCCTTGAAGTTTGGGCCAACCAGGCCAGCAAAGAAATGCTGGCTGCCTTGCACTTGAGCAAGGAAGATTTGCTGAGCAAGAAGGCAGGTGACATTACCACCGAGTTTTATCCCAAGAAACTGGAAATGGGCGGGCTGGCGTTTGACCTGAGTTATCACTTCGAGCCAGGCAGCCCGCGTGATGGCGTGACATTGACCATTCCCTTGATGTTGTTGAACCAGGTGAATGTGGGTCGCACCGAATGGCTGGTGCCCGGCATGCTCAAGGAAAAAGCCCTGTTGTTGCTTAAAAGCCTGCCTCAGAAAATTCGCCGTCACTGCGTGCCCGTTCCTCAGTTCGCCGAGAAGTTTGCCGAGGCCCATTTCGACCCCAAGCTATATGAAAAGCCCATGCTTGAGCGCCTGCGTGACTTTGTGGCCAGCGAGACACCCGCCCGCCCACTGCTCAGCGATTTTCGAATTGAAACCTTGCCACCGCATCACTTCATGAATTTCAAGTTGCTGGACGAGCACGGTCGGCAACTGGACATGCAGCGCAGTTTGTCTGCCCTCAAAGCAGAGTGGGGCAGAAAAGCCCAGGAAAGTTTCAAAAGCTCAGCGGTGGTGGAGCAGGTACGGGCCCAGGTGGGCACACAATCCACTTCGTCACTTGGGGGGGCCGCAGCCAAGCCCGGCATTGGCAATTCAGCGGGTGCCAATGCTGCAAACAAGCCTGCAAATGGCAACTCCAATGCAGGGCCCGGTTCTGCACAGCAAGGGATGCATAACAATGGGTTTACCGACCAACCCATCACGGACTGGAGCTTTGGCAGCCTGCCTGACATGCTTGAAATCAAGCGCGGGGGGCAAACATTTTTTGGCTACCCCGCGCTGAAAGACATGGGCGAGCATTGCATCATCGAAGTGTATGACGAGGAAGAAATTGCCCGTAAAGTCCATCTGGACGGTGTGCTTCGCCTATTCAATATCGCCTTGAAAGAGCCCCTGAAATACCTCACCAAGAATCTGATTGATTTTCAGAAAGTGGCCATGTTGTACATGCCCTTGGGTTCTTCCGAAGAGCTTCAATTGCAATGGATCAAGTTGACACTGATGCGTAGCGCGTTGGCATCTGGCCTGCCCAGTTCTCAACAGGAGTTCACAGCCAAGGCACAAGAGGCCAGGGCACGAATGAATTTAATCGCGCAGGAAATTGGCAAAATCTTGTTGATCATTCTGAATGAGCACACTGTGCTAAGCAAGAAACTACAGGCCTCGGCCAAGTCATTCCCCGAGTGTGTGGCCGATATCCAAAGCCAGTTGAACTGGCTATTGCCGAAAGGTTTTCTGCTGAAAAAACCTTGGGAGCAATTGGCCCATTACCCACGATATTTGAAAGCCGCTCAAATTCGTCTTGAACGTGTTCGCAACTCGATTGACCGCGACAAGCAATTGATGAAAGATGTCACGGATCTTCAATTACACTGGGTCCGTGCCAGTTCCCAACTGAAAGGGCAGGAAGACGAGAGCCTCAACCAGTTTGCCTGGCAGTTGCAGGAATTGCGGGTTTCCTTGTTCGCTCAAGAGCTTCGAACACCCATGCCCGTATCGGTAAAACGTTTGCAAAAAGCTTGGGAAACCATGGCGCGCCGTCATCAATAGGCCTTCAACTACAGGAAGCTGTATGAACAGTGCAATGTCGATTTTATTCAACGCGTTTATCGATTCCTTTCGACCCAAAATGCTGATGTTGACGCTGGTCTCCGTGGCCATCGCCTCGGTATTCTGGTTGGTGGTGATCTGGTTGTCGGTCGATCCACTGGTGAATGTAGCCATGTGGGCTTTGTCGTATGTCGGCCTGGATTTTTCTGCTGAAGCTGTTGCCTCTGATGCGGCCTTTCTTGGCTGGCTGAAGTTTATCCTGGTGCCACTTGCCGTGTTTGGTCTGCTGTGGCCCATCGTAGCCACATCCGCCGTGTTGCTGGCGGGTCTGTATGTCACGCCCCCAGTGGTTAACTACCTGACTGGCAAGGAATTCAGGGGCATCGCAAAAAAGGGTGATTCCGGGTTTGTCATGAGTCTTTGGGTCACCCTCAAAGCGGTGGTCGTGTTCCTGATTGCATGGATAGTGACCTTGCCTTTGTGGTTGATACCCGGAATGGCTTTTGTATTGCCTGTTTTGCTGACGGCCTACCTTCTCATGACCGTGATGCGTTTTGATTCGCTCTCTGGCCACGCCACGAAGCTGGAAATGGTCGAAGTCAAAAAACGAGGCAGCACCTCCGCATGGCTGATCGGGCTTGTGTGTGCTTTCCTGAGTTTTATACCACCAATCCTGTTGATCATGCCTGTGATGTCAGCCCTCGCTTTCACGCGCCATTACATGGGCGCACTTGTCCAGGTCAGGCAAAGCAAAACAATCGACGCACCCGTGATCCAGTCCTTCTAAATTCAACAGCAGAGCAGAAAAATGGCAGTACCTAAAATTGGTTTAATCGTGGTTGGCGATGAAATTTTGTCTGGCTTGCGGCAGGACAAGCACATTCCCGCGACAATCGAGCGGCTTTCCGCAAGGGGGCTTCATTTGTCCTGGGTACAAATGGTGGGTGATGATCGGGATTTCCTGACTGACACTTTGAAACGTTCATTTGCCAGTGATCACATCGTATTGAGCTGTGGCGGCATTGGCGGTACGCCTGATGACCACACGCGCCAGGCCGCTGCCCAGGCTTTGGGGCGCCCGATTGTTCGTCACCCCGGGGCTGTAGAACTGATTCGACAGCGCTGCGAAGAGAGCGGTCAACCCCTGGACGAGTTTCGGCTGAGAATGGCCGATTTCCCCGCTGACGCAAGTCTGATTCCTAACCCTTACAACCGCATTGCCGGGTTTTCAGTGGGTCGTCATCATTTTGTACCGGGCTTTCCCGTGATGGCCTGGCCCATGATTGAATGGGTGCTGGATACGATTTATTCTGAATATCATCATCAGGAACTCGAATACAAGAAAGCGTTGCTGTTGTTCAATACCCCAGAAGCTCGCATTACCCCGGTCATGGAGCTCCTTGAATCCAGTTTTCCGGATTGCAAGTTATACAGCCTGCCCAGTGTAGGCGACAACAAACTGGCGCGACACATTGAGCTGGGTGTGAAAGCCAGGGGCGGTGTCGATAAAATGGATGTTGTGTCACAAGCTTTTGCAGAACTGCTCAAAATTCTTGAAAGCATGCAGTGCAAGTTTGATCTGATTCGATGATTTTGAGATGAGCAGGTTGAAGATAAAAAAAAGCCTGCCACAAAAGAGGGGCAGGCTTTGAGAATTCGTTCCAGGAGGAACGAGGAGACACCTTTACATGCAAGCGCTTGATTTAAGCGGCTTTGCGGGCCTTTGAAGTGGCTGTGTTGGCGGCCTTGATGGTTGCGCTGGTTGCGGCATCCATGTTGGCTTCTGCCATTTCAACAGCTTGTTTTGTGGCCTTGCTTACGCTGTCGTAAGCGGTATTCGCTGCGGTCAAAGCAGACTTCATCAGTGCAACGGCACCTTCAGAACCTGCTGGCGCATTTTTGCTGGCTGACTCAAAGAGTTCAACGAACTTCTTGTTGCTTTCAGACACTTGTTCTTCAACCAGTTTCGCTGCTTCAGAAACCATGCCTGAAGACAACGCATACATGTCCTTGCTGTAGGACACAGCTTTCTCTGACAGGGGTTGAGCCACTGAAGAGGACACGGCCATGAAGTCTTGAATGTCTTTGGCGGATGACAGCGCTTTCACAGCTTCGACACTGTCTTCCATGTATGATTTAACGGCGTTGAGGTGCAACTCAACAACCTTTTCGACGTTGCTGAATGATTTCTGGCTCAGACCCAGGATTTTTTCAAGGTTGGACTTTTGAACGTCAAGAATTTGCTCGGGGGTCATCATCATTTTTTGCTCCGTCAGGTTTTACCGCTGGGTTGTTATGGCGTGGTTTCGTTTTGATCCCATCACATCTCTGTCACCGTTTGATGCGGTGCACAAATTGAATTCTACCAAAATAAATTCGCCTGTCAATAAAAATGTTGCATTGCAATAAATTGAGTTCGTTCTGTTGTATTAACCATGATTGATGCCTATTACACCGATGAGTTTGTACTGCCCTTGCCGCAAGGGCATCGCTTTCCCATGCAAAAGTATCGAATCCTGCGCGACAAGGTTTTGGCAAGTGATTGTTCTGTCAGTCTTTCCGTGCCGACTGTGGCTACTGCAGGTCAACTCGCATTGGCGCACTGTCCGAATTACGTGGCGCGAATTGAACGGGGGGATGTTTCCACGGATGAACAAAGGGAAATTGGTTTCCCATGGTCCACTCAAATGGTGGAGCGTTCACTGCGCTCAGTTGGCGCCACCGTGTCGGCGGTGAGAAGTGCGTTGCAGCATGGCGCATCGGTGAATCTGGCAGGTGGAACACACCACGCGAGGCGTGCCAAAGGTGGTGGCTTTTGTGTGTTCAACGACTTGGCGGTCGCTGCAAGGGTGTACCAAACAGACTACATTGCACGTGCTGTGAATCACTCGAAACGCCAGATTCCAAACGTGTTGGTGATTGATCTGGATGTGCACCAGGGAGACGGCACAGCAGAAATACTGGCAGGCGATTCCAGTGTGTTTACCTTTTCCATGCATGGCGCGACCAATTATCCTTTCACCAAAGCAGTCAGTGACCTGGATATTGCGCTTCCGGATGGAACTGGTGATGAACTCTATATGACTCAGTTACAAGATGCGCTGAATCAGATTGAAACCTGCTTCACCGCCGACCTTGTTTTGTATGTGGCTGGTCTGGACGTTCATCAGGCTGATCGTTTGGGCAAGTTGGCGCTGACTGATGCAGGCATCCAATTGCGCGATCAAGTTGTGCTGGACTGGGCTGGAAAACACCGTTTGCCCGTGGCTGCGGTTATGGCTGGGGGATACTTTCCTGACCTTGAACGGCTCACCGATTTGCAGTTGGGCGTGGTGAAACGCCTTGCTGAGTATGGCGAACACTACGCCAAGCGGGTATATTCAAGAAATAGCTCGAATTAGCTTGTATAAAACCTTGTTATTATTGGATGGAACACCTTGGCTGACCGGTCCATTCTGCGTAGAATTCACTCATCGTTAGCGACTATAAAAACATACACACACCATGACTCTCAAAGCATCTGCCATCAAAGGTTTTTTAGCGTGTTCCATGGTGTTTTGCTCGCTGGCAAACGCAGGCCCGAATGGGGTTGAACGCGCAAGCCTGAAAAGCGCACACGACCCCTTGTCGTTGAACAGTTCAGTGGCTTTGGTGGCCGATGCCGATTCGCTCGAAGTGTTGTACGCAAAAAATCCGTCTGCGGTTCTGCCAATTGCCTCCATTACGAAACTCATGACAGTGGTGGTTACCCTCGAGGCCGATCTGGATTTGAACGAAGTGATCACTATCACCAACGCCGACATTGATTATTACAAGAACACGAGTTCCCGCTTGCGTCCAGGTAGTGAGTTTACCCGCCGTGAGCTGATCCACCTGGCCTTGATGGCCTCTGAAAATCGTGCAGCTTCTGCTCTGGGTCGAAGCTACCCCGGTGGCCTGGCTGCTTGCGTGGCACAAATGAATCGCCGGGCTGCCAGTTTGCGCATGATCAATACCAATTTTGCAGAAACAACCGGTTTGTCTGTGGAAAACAAATCCAGCGCAAATGATTTGGCTCGCATGGTGTTGCATGCGCAGGGATTTCCATTGATCCGCCAGTTTTCAACCGATCCGCAGTTTTCAGTTCAATCGGGCAAAGGGCAACTGAACTTCCGGAATACCAACCGGTTGATCAAGAACAAAGAATGGGATATTCAGATTCAAAAAACAGGCTTTATCAATGAAGCAGGGCGTTGCCTTGTGATGAAGGCGCGAGTGGGCGATCGCAACTTGGTGATCGTGTTGCTGGATGCTCTTGGTTCGCAAGCCCGCTTCGCAGATGCCGAACGTATTCGGGAGTATGTCATGGCTGTTACTCCGCAGAATTCCCCCGCACCGGCACCCGCTACGGCTTATGCGTCTGCCACTGCAGACAAAAAATAATTTCGCTATTCATATTCTGAACCGCCCACTGGGTGGAATGACCCGGCCCTGCCAGCCCAATGAGGCGCTGATACGCTGCGCTGTGTGGATGAGTTCTTGCAGCCAGTCTTCCTGAATGCGGTCTGCCGGCGCGGAAATAGACAAGCCCGCGATCAATTTCGATGAATCGTCGTAAATACCTGCCGCCATACAGCGGACGCCCATTTCCAGTTCTTCATTGTCGCGGGCAAAGCCTTCGGTTCTGACCAAAATCAGTTCTTTTTCCAGTTTTTCCAGAGTCGTCAGGCTGTTCAGTGTGGTGCCGCGCAATGTTGTTCTTTCCGCATACAGCTTAAGGGTGTCGTGGTTTTCAGCCGCCAGAAAAAGTTTGCCTGTCGACGTCAAATGAAGGGGAGCACGTCCACCAATGGCGCGAACAACCTGCATGCCGGACCGCTCACTGTAAGCGCGGTCCACATAAACAATTTCATCACCTTGCCGAACTGACAAGTTGACGGTTTGTCCGGTGAGTCGATGCAGTTTGCGCATCAATTCCAGCGCTGCATCCCGAACGTTCAAGCGTGCTTTAACCAGGTTTCCCAGTTCAAGCAAACGCATTCCCAAGCGGTACAAGCCCGGGTCTGTTCGATCGACAAGTCGACAGGCCACCAAATCATTCAAGATCCGATGTGCTGTGGATGGGTGCAGCTTGGTGTCACGTGCCAGGTCTTTCAATGCAACGGGGTCTTGGTGTTCAGCCAAGGCATCCAATAGTTGCATCATTCGTTCAATCACCTGAATACTGGTGCGGCCAACTGACTCTTCACTCATATGGGGTAGTTCCTTTTCATGCAGTGAGAAGTTTAAACCATATTGTGAAATACGTCACTCGTTATGGTTATCACTACTGGCCTGAAAAGGGCTTGCTGCATACACTTGAGTGGTTTTTGGCTTGTTCGGGGAAATGCTTTGCGCGTTGGTCTGTTTGTTACTTGTCTGGTGGATTCAATGAGGCCATCCATCGGCTTTGCGGCGTTGGATTTGCTGGAGTCTGCGGGCTGCGAAGTCATTGTTCCGAAGGCCCAAACCTGTTGCGGTCAGCCAGCTTGGAATTCTGGTGACTTGCCCAGCACGCACAAGCTCGCACGGAAGTGGCTGTCCGAGTTTGAACAGTTTGATTACGTGGTGGCTCCGTCTGGGTCTTGCGCAGGCATGGTTAAAACACATTACACCGAGGTGTTCAACAACGACCCCGATTTGAAGCTGCGTGCCGCGCGCCTGGCCGAGCGTACTTATGAACTGACCGATTTCCTTGTAAACGTGCTGGGTCTTGACAAGGTCAAGCTGGGTGCTTCTGAGTTGAAACAGGTGACTTACCACGATTCCTGCAGTGGCTTGCGCGAACTGGGTGTGCAAAAGCGGCCCCGCGAACTGATTCAGAAAATGGGTGGCGTTGAAATTCTTGAAATGAAGGACAGCCGTCAGTGCTGCGGGTTTGGTGGTACATTCGCCTTGAAATACGGCGAAGTGTCCAGCGCGATTTGCACGGACAAATGTGAGCAGATCCAGGCCACCGGCGCGCAAGCGGTGGTGCTTGGCGACCTGGGTTGCATGATGAATATTGAAGGCCGTTTGCGCCGCATGGGTGACAACACCCAGGTGCTGCATGTGGCTGAATTGTTGAGCGGCCGCAAGCCCGGTCAAATTTAATCAAAGGCAGTAAACACCATGCAAGTACAAAGCATGTTTTTCGAGCGCAAGGCCAGCGAAAAACTGAACGATCCGCGTTTGCAGGAAAACCTCAAGCGCCTGTCGAGCAAGTTTGTGAATGCGCGCGCCAACAGCATCCTGGAGCTGGATGATTTCGAGGGCACGCGTTCTGCTGCTGTGGATATCCGAAACCGCAGTATCCAGAATCTGGACGTGTGGCTGGAGTTGTTTGAACAAAAGGCCACAGAGACCGGTGCCCGTGTTTTGTTTGCCCGAACCCCCCAGGAAGCTGCGCAGCTTGTTGTGAAAATCGCTCGCAAGCATGCCGTAAAAACAGTGATCAAGTCCAAGTCCATGGTGACCGAGGAAATGGCGCTGAACAAGGCACTTGAGACCGATGGCGTGAAAGTTCGTGAAACGGATCTGGGCGAATACATTTTGCAGATCAATGACAATGAGCGGCCCAGCCACATCATTGCGCCGGTGGTTCACAAAGACAAGGAACAGGTTGCCGATCTGTTTGAAAAGCATCACCACCTGCCCCGCAAAACCGACATTGCCGAGATGACACGCGAGGCGCGTGAAATTTTGCGCCCTCAGTTTCTGGCGGCCGACATGGGTGTGACGGGTGGCAATTTCATCATCGCCGACACAGGTTCTGTCGCCTTGGTCACCAACGAAGGCAATGAGGGCATGTGTACCATCAATCCGCGTGTGCACGTGGCCATTACAGGTGTTGAGAAGGTGGTACCCACACTCGAAGATTTTGCAACGCTGATGCGCCTGTTGCCCCGTTCGGCCACCGGGCAGAGCATTTCTAATTACGTGTCGCTGTTGACCGGCCCAAAGCGCGAAGGCGATCTGGATGGCCCAGAGCACATGTATTTCGTGATTCTGGATGGCGGGCGCACGGGCCTACTGGGTGGTGAGTTTGAGGAAATGCTTCGCTGCATAAAATGTGGTGCCTGCATGAACCACTGCCCGGTTTATCAAAAGATTGGTGGACACGCTTATGGTTGGGTGTACCCAGGCCCTATGGGGTCGGTGCTGACGCCCAGTTACACAGGAATTGAAAAAGCATTGGACCTGCCGCAGGCCGCCACGCTGTGTGGTGAATGCCACGTGGTGTGCCCGGTCAAAATTCCATTGCCTGATTTGTTGCGCAAATTGCGTGAACAGCAGTTCTCGCGCGGGCTGCGCCCTTGGCAGGAAAAGGCGGCATTCAAGGTGTGGGCGTTTGTGGCGCAACGTCCCGCGCTATACCGCGTTCTTTCCCGCGTGGGTATCAAGGCGATGGCTTGGTGGGGAAAGCGCAAGGGCGGCATTCACAGCCTGCCAATGGCCAAGGGCTGGACAGATCAACGGGATTTTCCAGTACCGAGCGGAGAGACTTTTTCAAGCATGTATCAACAGCGCAATAAAAAGTAGCACCTGTAATTCAGTTACACCCACGCACCCGGGCGGGACGTACCGGGCGTGTGGTTTACAGCAGGCCCGGTATGTTCGCGTATTTAGCCCCGCTGGAGTTTGGCGGCTTCCCTTTTGCAATTCACGCGAATTGTAGCTGCACATTCAGTGACCAAGGCCGGACCTTTGTAGATCAAACCTGTGTACATCTGAACCAGCTTTGCCCCGGCTCGAATTTTTTCCACGGCATGTTCACCGCTTGAAATGCCGCCCACGCCAATGATTGGCACGTCATCGCCCAATTCGGAATACAGGCGCTTGATGACATGGGTAGATTTTTTTTTTTTTTTTTTACCGCTCAATCCGCCTTGTTCATCGCCGTGCGCAAGGCCTGCCACGCTGCTTTTGTCGATGGTGGTGTTGGTGGCAATAACCCCGTCAAAACCGAAATGTGTCAGTCGCTGGGCAATGGCATCAATTTGGGCGTCGTCAAGGTCAGGAGCAATTTTAAGTGCCATGGGTTTGTATAGCCCATGTTCATCGGCCAGGGCTTTTTGTTTCTCTTTGAGTGAGCCCAGCAGAATGTCCAGGCTGTCACCGCCTTGCAGGTCGCGCAGGTTCTTGGTGTTCGGCGATGAAATATTCACCGTGATGTAGGTTGCATAGGGATACACGGCTTCAAGGGCTTTCAGGTAATCGTCTGCAGCCTGTTCAACTGGTGTTGCTGCGTTCTTGCCAATATTGATGCCCAATACGCCCGGGTAGTTGCTGGCCTTGACGTTGCGAATCAGTGTGTCTACACCTTCGTTGTTAAAGCCCATGCGGTTGATCAATGCATCGGCCTGCGGCAAGCGGAAAAGCCGAGGCTTGGGGTTGCCCGGTTGGGGCTTGGGGGTCACAGTACCCACCTCCAGAAAACCAAATCCCATCAGGCCCAGTTCGCTGATGTAGGCTGCGTCCTTGTCAAGGCCTGCCGCCAAGCCCACCCGATTTGGAAACTCGATGCCCATGACCTTCACTGGATCAGATACGGCAGCAGGTGACAGGGCTTTCAGCAAGCCAAGCTTGCGCAACATTTGCAAATTGCTGAAGGTCACGTGGTGTGCCTTTTCCGGGTCAAGGGCAAACAGGGCGGGGCGAATCAGGGAATAGGGCAGCAGCATGGTCAACAAGGCCTACAAGGCCTACAAATGGAAAGAACAGCGAGAATTGTAACGGGTATTGCGGGGGCTTATTCGCGTTTGGGCTCGGGCAAGGGCTGCCACGCGTTGTCTTGCAGCACCTCGGCTGCAGAAAACCTGGCCTTGTAGGCCATTTTTTCGCTTTCCCTGATCCAGTAACCGAGATACAGGTAGGGTAGCTCAAGGTCACGGCACTGCTCGATCTGCCAGAGCACGCCATAAACCCCCAGGCCACTGCGTTCCTCGGGATCGAAGAAGGTGTACACCGAAGACAAGCCATCGGTGAGGATGTCGATGATGGACACCATCACCAGTTTGCCTTCCGGGTTGCGAAATTCGACCAGCCGGGAGTTCACGCGGGTTTGCAATAAAAACTGGGAGTATTGTTCGCGGCTGTCTTCGTCCATCCCGCCGCCATGGTGCCGGGCCGACTGGTACTTCAGATAAAGCGAATAGTGTTCCAGGTTGAAATGCAGGCGTTGCACGCTGGGTTTCAGGTTCGAGAATGCCTTTGCGGTTCGCCGCTGGCTGCGATTCGTCTGAAACTGATTAATCTTCAAGCGCAGTGGCTTGCACGAGTTGCAACCGTCGCAATGTGGTTTGTAGGTAAACAGCCCGCTGCGACGAAACCCCATTCGAACCAGTTCGCTGTACACATCGGCATTGATGAGGTGGCTTGGTGTAGCGACTTGCGAGCGAGCCAGACGATTGTCCAGATAGCTGCAAGGGTAGGGTGCAGTTGAATAAAACTGCAGGGTGGAAAAGGGCAGTTCCTTAGGTCTGGTCATACGTCCATGTCAGTTCGCGTGGTTCCCAATTCAAGGTGGGCTGCACAATGGAATTCGCCATTTCAGTTTCAAACACCTCTCGACTCACCGTACGGGCACCCATGGACATCAAATGCCCGGTTGCCTGCTGGCAATCAATTATGTGCACATTCTGCGATTTTAGCCAATACACAAAATGGGCAAATGCCACTTTAGAGGCATCGGTTTGTGTAGAAAACATGCTTTCACCGTACACCATTTTTCCCATGGCCACACAGTAAAGTCCACCGACCAGGACGTTGCCGTGCCAGTGCTCCACTGAGTGCGCCAAACCGCGTCTGTGCAGTTCCACATAGGCTGCGATGATTTCTTCCGTAATCCAGGTCCCTTCCTGCCCCGCGCGGGGTGCTGCACAGGCCCGCATGACTTGTTCAAATGCGGTGTTCAGTCGAATTGCACGTTCAGGATCAAGGGCTGTTTTTCTGGCTACCTTGGCCAAAGACCTGTGTAGTTTGAAATCGGCTGTAAACAGCACTGCGCGTGGGCTGGTACTCCACCACAGTACGGGTTCATTGTTCGAATACCAGGGAAAAATACCCTTGGCATAACTGGCCTGCAGCCAGTCTGCATTGATTTGGTGGCTGGCTGCGAGAAGCCCCGGCGGGTATTCCAACGCCTCGTCAGTGGGCGGGAAATCGGATGGGGAGTCGATCCATGGAATGGTGGTTCTACTCATTGCCCGGTTCAGACCTTGAACTGCGATGCGGCCCAGTCGGTGTGGTCGTATACATCGCCCGTGTGCAAGGTGTATTGCCCGGCTTTTCTGTCAGCAAAAAACAGGCTTAGTGTTTTCGACACGGTTTTGAAGGCCAGCTCGTCCCATGGAATTTCTTCCTCCGAGAACAGCTTTACATCCAGACTTTCTTCGCCCGCACAAAATTCTGCTGAGGGCATTTCTGCTCGAAAGTACATATGAACCTGCTCGGCGCGAATCACGTCGAACATGGTGAACAGCGGGCCGAGCGTGATTTTCGCGCCTGCTTCTTCCCAGGTTTCGCGTTGCGCCCCTTCGTGCGTGGTTTCGTTCAATTCCATGAAGCCAGCAGGCAGGGTCCAGAAACCGTAACGCGGTTCGATGGCGCGTTTGCACAGAAGTACCTTGCCTTCGAATGTGGGTATGGAGCCAACGACAATTTTTGGGTTCACATAATGAATGGCGCCACAACCCGGGCAACAACTTCTTGGTCGGTTGTCGCCTTCGGGAATGCGAAGTTCGAGGAGGGTGCTACATGTGCTGCAATATTTCATTTGTGGTGTGCTTCTGTTTTTTTGTAAAAATCACTTGCAGTGTACCCGACAAATGTGTGTATAATTCGACCTGCTCAAATTGCTGAGGCAATGCAGGCAGAAGGCAAATCGGTTTTAAAAGTTTTGTTTAAATTTAATCAACAGTGTGTTGACAAGTTAATCAAAATAGTTAATAATCTTGGTCTTCGCTTCGGGGGTATAGCTCAGCTGGGAGAGCGCTTGCATGGCATGCAAGAGGTCAGCGGTTCGATCCCGCTTACCTCCACCAAAGCACACAGTTTTAGGTCCCCATCGTCTAGAGGCCTAGGACACCGCCCTTTCACGGCGGTAACACCGGTTCGAATCCGGTTGGGGATGCCAGTTACGGCAAAAAGCAGTGATTTCAAGAAGTTGGAATCGCTGCTTTTTTATTTGCCCCTTCGATTTGTATTTGTTACCAAAATCGAGGTAACAGTGTTACCAAATTGAGGGGATGACAAGCGCGGCCGGCTTTTTTGCGAGGCGAGGACTGCAAGCAGTCTCTCAACAATTCCCCTTCATATCCAAACGCTGACAACAACGCAAACCCCTTTCGGTTCTTGATGCAGTAGAACAACTCATCAACGCCATTGTGTAGCTGTGTTGGATGCAAAAGGACCGGCATGGTCTGTTTGTGAGCTCTAAGGTATTGCCACTTGGCATATGTAGAGCAAACCCTCTTCATATCGATTGAATCTGTCGAAACCAATTAAAGGTATTACTGACAACACTAGCTAATTTACTGAGGAATCATGGCGCAAATTGTAATCAAAGCAGGAGAACTTGCTGTATCCCGTGGAGAGGAAAAGGTTTTACTTGGACCTGGAGAGCCTGTGCTCTTTGGTGATGAAATTCTGAATCAGGCCAATCAAGATGCGATTGTTGAAATTGGCTCGTTCATACAGGGGCAAACTCCTTCAATCCTCACGCTTCAGGCGGGTGCCAGCGCCAAAATTCAACGCAAGGTCGACGAGGTCACAGGCATCGAACAGGCCGAGGTCATACCCACCTGTGAGCAAGGTGTTCTTCTGGGCAACGAGGAAGACGAGCTTGCCTCTGGCGTACTGGCTCAACAGCAAGGTTGCGGAGTTTTCGGATTGGTTGGTGGCGGTCTTCTTGCTGCGGGCAGTGGGCCATTGGCAGCAGCGGCTGCGGCGGGTGGCTTGCTGCTTCTATCAGACAGCGATGATTCCACCGCTGGCACACAACCTTCCCCCAATGTGGGCTCTGTTCCTCCCTCACAAGCAGACCAAGCCAACGGTTTGGCTGGAACTGTAGACAGTGTCAGTGAGGGTGTAGCACAAACGCCTGCAGCCCCATTGACTCAGGTATTGGAGCCAGTCGCCCAAGCGTTGACGGATGTTGGCTCCGCACTGGATGGCGCTGCAGAACAAGACCCCACTGGAATCGTTGATTTGGTGTCCGAGGTGGTTGGTGTTGCTCAACCCGGCAGCGGCTCTTCTGACAGTGGTTTAGTGGGTGGCGTAAATGGACTCGCTGCGGCTTTAGATGCCGGAACCAAAGATACTCCGTTGGCGCCATTGGTCGAACCTTTGGCCAATCTTGTAGGCTCAGACTCCGGGAAGACAACAGGTGTGGCCTCTGCTCTGGCCGGGCTAGGTTCCGTGTTGACCAATGACGAAAGTGCGCTCAACCCATTGACCTCTGGCTTGTTGGGTCCAATCGTGGGTGGCTCTGGTTCAGCAAATCAAGGACTTCCTTCAACCTTGAATCAGGTTACTGACGGTCTGGAGTCTTTGACTTCAAGCGACAGCGCATTGGCACCACTCTCGCCTGTCACATCAGGTGTATCGGAAGTTGTGAATACCCTGGCAGATGGCCTGTCGCAGGTAGGACAAGCTTTGGACGAAAACAAAGATGCTGACCCGACAGGTGTTGTCGATTTGTTGGCGGAAGTGTTCGGGGCACCCGTGGAAGCTGGTGCAACACCTGAAGGGTCACAAGTGGATGAATCAACAACTGGCCTTGCAGGCTTAGTTGGTGATGTGGATTCTGCCTTGGCTCAAACGCCACTTGAACCTTTGACCGCACTGACTAACCCGGTTGCTGGAGTACTTCTGACGGTGGGAGATGCAGTTGCAGGTGTTTCTGAGCAGGACCCAACAGGAATTACCTCATTGCTTGGAAATGTCGTAGGGACAAATGACACAAGCAGTTCGACAGACTCAGGGCTGGTTGGTGCGGTAAACGCACTCGCCACAGGTTTGGACAAGGGTACAGCGGGCACACCTCTTGACGTGCTGATAGACCCGTTGGCTAGAACTCTGGGCAGTGACGAAGGACAAACAAGTGGGGTCGCGCTTGGGCTCTCAGAGCTTGGTGGTGTACTCAGCGAAGATGTCAGCCCCCTGGCTCCCCTGACAGCCGAGTTGCTCGGTCCTGTGGTCGGAACTCACGACGGCTCATTCAATGGCCTGCCAGGTACGTTGGACGGTGTTTCATCGGGGCTTGAAGAACTAAGCAATCAAAGCGCCCTGGAGCCCCTGAGTCCAGTCACCGACGGTGTAGGTGCCTTGTTGGCAACACTTTCTGATGGCATTGAAATGGGCGGAGACGCACTTGCGGAAAATGCCTCGGTTGACCCAACAGGCACACTTGGCCTGTTGGCTGAAGTTTTGGGCGGGGAAGTAGTCAAATCTGAACCAACTCCACAGCCTGAAGGACAAACAACAAACGGCGTAGCCGGCTTGTTGGACGATGTAGGCACAGGCTTGATTCAAACTCCACTGGCCCCTGTTGCAGGCCTTACCGATGCCTTGGCTTCTGGTCTGGTTCAAGCGGGAGACGCACTGGGGGGTGTAGCTGAACAAGACCCCACAGGACTGGCTACGTTACTAACTAACATATTAGGAACCACCGATACGAAGGCCAGCGAAGACACTGGCCTGGTTGGAGGCATCAACTCACTTGCAACTGGCTTGGATGAAGGAACGACGGGTACACCCTTGGAAGGTCTGATTGACCCAGTAGCTGATTTACTGGGTTCGCAAGAGGGAAGTACATCCGGGGTGGCTGCCGGAGTAGGCGCACTGGGAACAACTCTCGCCTTGGACTCTTCTCCATTGAGCCCGCTAACAAGCGGTCTTCTTGCACCCATAGTTGGTCAGTCTTCAGGAGTTGAGAGCGGCTTGCCAACCACTCTGGATAAAGTTGCAAACGGACTTACCGACTTGACGAGCGACAGCGCCCTGCAACCACTTGCGCCAGTGACAGAAGGCGTGAGCACCGTGGTTAAAACTGTCTCTAATGGTTGTCGTGGAATTGGCAGACAAGTCAGCGAGTTCGCACAAAACGACCCCTCCGATGTTTCTTCACTGGTGGGTGACTTATTGGGTGGTAGTCGTGGCCGTGGCCGTTCAATTGGACGTCGCGATGCGGACAGCGATTTGTTTGACTCCGATTCGCTGGGACTCGATTCCTTGATTTAAGGCGTTTAATTCAAAGGGCTCACTCTAAGTGAGCCCTTTTGCCACACTTTTGCCCTTTTCTGATGGCGGAGTGATAAGTGGTGCTGCTCACGGGCTAGCCAATGTTGGTTCGTTACTTACGAATGACGGCAGTGTGCTTGAACCCTTGACCTTTGGTTTACTCGGTCCCTCATGGTCTCTCCTCGCTGAAATAAAAAAGGGCTGCCCTGAAGGACAGCCCCTTGCATTTGTAAAAGGCGGTTCTTGTTTCCTGCCAATCCGGAATTTACTGTCCCAGCAAACTGGTCAGGCCGGCCAGTGGGCTTTCAAATCCGGCACCACTGCTGACAGGCTGAACATCTCCTCCCAATACATCAGCAACCAGCCCAAGTAATCCGGAAGGATCTTGAGGGGCCGCCTGCGCCAAGGCATCTCCCAATTGGTTGACACCATCTGCCACTGTTTCCACGGCCTCGCCGACGGGCTGAGTCAAGGCATCCAGCGGTGCCAACGCGGAATTGGCGTTGGTCAAGTCTGTCAAGCCTTCGGAAACCTGATCCAAAGTCTGAGGGATGCCGCCGTTCTGGCCGCTGGAATCGCCCACGACCGGGCCCAGCAAACCAGACGTCAGTGGATTCAGGACACTGTTGTCGCCTGTAAGCGAGGAACCAACGTTGGCAAGGCCTTGCGCCACACCGTCTGTAATTCCCTGATTCGAACCCAGCGTTTGCGAGAGTGGGTCAATCACTGGTGCAAGCGCATCAAGTGGCGGTGTTGCAAAGGCTTCATCCAGACCGGTGGAGACTGAATTGACCAATCCCACCAATCCGCCGTCAAATGCTGCACCGGCAGCGCTGTTCGGGTCTCCCACCACGGCGCCCAATACATCGCCCAAACCTGTGGGTTCATCAGCACCAGCTAGCGCGCCTCCCACCATGGCCAACACCTCGGCAACAGGGTCAGTGACGCCTGTTACGGGCGCCAGTGCTGTGTCATTCAAGCCATCCCCGAGATTTTCCACACCACCAGCCAGCCCATTGGCTGTACCCGCGCCGTTTTCAGGGGCAGTGTTTGCGCTCTGATTGTCGTCATCGTCATCCAGAAGCAAAAAGCCCGCACCGGCAGCAGTACCGAGTGCAGCCAGGGCACCGCCACCGCCAGCCAGCAAACCCGCGCCAAACAGACCGGACATGGCCGCCGCTTCGTCGCCTTCCTGCTTTTCAAGAACTGCAGGGTTAATGTCGTTTGCCACTTCAAACAATTCAACGCCATCGCCCAGGGCAATCACTTTGGTCCGGTTTGCACCACCTGCCACGTCTGGAGACAAGGCTTCCAGTCGGACACTTGCTCCTGGTTGAATAACCAGCAAACCATTTCCCTGACCTGCGGCCAGCGGAGGCAAAGCCACTTCCATGGGCGTGGCACTGTTGTTTTGAATCACATCGTTCCATGCGAAAGCTGCACCCTGATCAACATCAATGACTGATCCGTTTCTCAGAACCTGGGCGCCCGCGTTGGGTGTGTTTAGTTTTCCGACCTGCATTACTTACTCCTTAAAAGTCAGGTATCGCTTGAGCTATGGTCATGCATGCGCAATTTGCTGCAATGATTTTGAATAAATGTTAAATCTGACTGAGATTTTGATTTGACGGCGAGACTAAACAAATAAAGTTGAGTAAACAACTCAAACTGTTGATAGAGAGCTCGACCTAGAGTTAACACTTCAATTACAGGTGGCAACGCCGGGACGGTCAATCCAACTTGTTGGTAAAGCAGTGACGGAACAGAACTGTTTTAATCTTAGGAATAACCTTTACATCCTCAATGTTGTGGTGACACGTGACTTCAATTGCGTGTAGCATCTCTTCACCCAGAAGTCTCAACTTTCCTTTCGCATGTCCATGAGCACTACACTAAACAAATTCATTGCACTTTCAGTCGTGTTGTCTTGTTTGCCAGTGATACAAGGGTGTGCGGTAGCCAGTGCAACCGTGGGTGCTGCAATTTCTGTCACAGGTGCAGTAGTGTCCACAGGCATCAAGGTCACAGGCGCCGTAGTCGAAGCAGGTATCGACGCGGTCAGCGATGACGACGTGGATAATTAACTCCCTGCATTCCAACTGATTTTCAGAACTTAATGCCCTTACTGGGGTCTGCAAGTAGATACTGTCCTGCGTGATAATCTTCCACCTTGCATTCCTTACGGGGTCATCGGCTTGTTCAAACGTGTTGTCTACCTTCTTGTTGCCATCCTGTTGTTGGGTGCCGCCTTTGCGGTGTCTCAAACCTTGATCACCACTGACCCCGATCAAAAAAGCCAGCGAGGCGATAAAGGAAGCGCCCCAAAGGTAATTGTTGAACCTGCTCGGCTTGAATCCACAGCAAGCAACTTCAATGCAGTTGCAACCGGGTGGGCCGACAAGTCTGCCGAGGTGTATGCGGTGGTCGATGAAAAAGTCACCCAGGTATTATTCAAGCCTCAGCAAAAGGTCAAGCGTGGTCAATTGCTTGTTCAACAGGATGATCGGGAAGAACAACTTGCCTTGCGGTTGGCCCAGGTTCAATTGATCAACACGCAAAGTCTGCTCGACCGGTACAGGCAAGCTGTAGAAAAGGGCGCGGTGCCCCAAACCCAGGTGGATTCCGTGCAGGCAGAACTGGATGCAGCCAAAGTGGCCGTGGATCAGGCACAACTGGCTATTTCCAAGCACCAGATTCGAGCGCCTTTTGATGGTGTGGTGGGTATCACGGACATCGATCCGGGTCAGCGTATTGCCCCAGGTGTTTTGATTACTGGCGTTGATTCACGCGAAGTGATGTACGTGGACTTTGAAGTGCCCGAAGCCATTGTGGGGCAGCTTGATGCGTCAGCCATGAAACAGATTGAGGTCAAGGCCAGCACACCGGCCGTCCCAGGGCGTTTGTTCACTGCAGAGGTGGTGGCACTGGACAGCCGACTGAACGTTGAAAAGCGAACCTTGCGTGTGCGCGCAAATATCCCCAACCCGGATGATCTGCTGCGTCCTGGCATGTCGTTTTCTGTGCAAATGGCGGTCAAAGGGCAACTGCTTCCGGCCGTACCTGAGATCGCCTTGCAATGGGACAGGGAAGGATCCTATGTGTGGCTGATTCGGGACGGAAAGGCAGACCGCGAAAATGTGCGGGTCGCCGATCGCCGCCAAGGTAGGGTATTTTTGGTGGGCAATGTCCGCGAAGGCGAAACAGTGGTGGTGGAGGGTGGTCTTCGGCTGGCTGAAGGTATCGCCGTGGAACAGGTCAAGGACCCCTTGCAATGAGCCGAGCCACCGAGGGTTTGACCGCGCTGGGCTTAAAGCGCCCGGTACTTATCGTGGTGTTGAACCTGCTGATCATGCTGGCCGGGTTCGTGAGTATGTTTGGTGTTGAGGTACGCGAGCTTCCGGAAATTGATCGGCCTGTTGTCGTGGTGCGCGCCGTGTATCAGGGCGCGTCTCCCACGACCATGGACGCAGAGGTGACCTCCAAGGTGGAAGGCGCGGTTGCCAGGGTGTCGGGTGTGCTGCGCATACAAAGTTCAAGTGAAGAAAACAACATGCGTGTCCGCATGGAGTTTTCTCCTGATGTCGACGTGAATGTGGCCGCCAATGACGTGCGTGAGGCCGTCAGCCGAATCGCTGGCCAACTGCCTGCCAACCTCGATCAACTATTGGTGATCAAGGCCGATGACAATGCGCGGCCCGTTGTGCAATTGGCTGTAGTCAGTAATACCTTGCCCATACAAGACCTGGCGGAGCGGGTTGAGCGTGACCTTGTGCCAGCTTTCGTGTCTGTGAACGGGGTTGCCGACGTTCCTTTGAATGGAAGCCAGCCCCGCGTGCTGCGTGTGCTCCTGGACCCAGCCAAACTGGCCAGGTATGGCATGGCTGCAACCGATGTATTGGCCAGTTTGCAAACCATGAATCTGGATGTGCCTGCTGGCAGCTATTTGTCTGGGAAACAGGAGTTGTTGGTGCGGGCCAATGCCTCCACCATTGACACCGAATCGGTCAATGCCATTTTGATCAAAAACGGTGTGCGGGTGGGCGATGTGGCCCAAGTGTATTATGGTCCCATGTCGGCTGAATCCTATTCACTGCTTAATGGCCGCGCAGTCGTGGGGATGGGGGTGTTACGACAGGCGGGTGGCAATACAATCGCCATTGCAAGCGACGTCAAAAAGCGCATGGCTGAAATCAATGCGCAGTCAAAAGACCTGCAGGTTATTTTGATTTCCGATGACTCTGTGTTTATCAAAGGCGCATTGCAGGAAGTCCTGATGTCTCTGGTCATTGCGGTGCTGGTAGTACTGGTTGTGATTGCGCTTTTTTTGGGGCAGTGGCGGGCGGTGTTGATACCTGCGGTAACCATGCCGATTTCCCTGATCGGTACCTTGGCCGCAATCTGGATGGCTGGATTTTCAGTCAATATGCTCACCTTGCTTGCACTTGTGCTGGCCACGGGGTTAATCGTTGATGACGCCATTGTGGTGCTTGAAAATATTCAGCGACGCAAAAAACTGGGCGAGACAATTACCGTGGCATCGGTCATGGGCACGCAGCAAGTATTCTTTGCGGTGATTGCCACCACAGCGTCACTGGTAGCGGTATTTTTACCGATTGCCTTTCTTCCGGGGGAAACAGGCAGGCTCTTCCGCGAGTTCGGCATGGTTCTTTCCATGTCGGTGATCATCAGTACTTTCGTGGCCCTGAGTTTGTGCCCCATGCTGGCGGTTCGCCTGCTTCGCGACGACATTCCCCTGACAGGGCGTTCCGCGCGGTTTATGGGCGTGATGGAAGGTTTCGGCAGCCGTGTCGCCAATTTTTATTTTCATACCCTGGACGGGTTTTTAAAGCACCGACTGGTTTTTCTGCTGGTTTTTGTCGGCATTGCAGTTGCCGGCGGCCTGGCATTCACCCTGTTGAACCAGGAACTTGTTCCACCCGAAGATCGCGGGCGCCTCGTGGTTGATTTCACGGGGCCGGATGGGGCTTCTCTGGAGTACAGCGGTCGTCAGGGCCAGATTGCGGAAAACATCATACGGCCCTATCAGGAACAGGGGTTGGTCACTGACATGTTCACCATCGTGGGCCGATACGACAAGAACCGCGTGGCCATTCAAGCCAACTTGGCCGACTGGGGGCAGCGCGACACCACCCAGCAAGAATTGGCGGCCAAGTTGAGTAAGGAGTTGTCCAGCATTCCGGGTGCCCGGGTGCGGTTTCAGAATGAAAGCAGCTTGAATATCCGCGGCGGCGGCGGTGGGTTGCAAATTGCCTTATTGGGCGATGATTATGACTTGCTTGCCAACCACGCAGATTTGCTTGCCGACGCCATGAAAGAAAGAATTCAGGTGGTTCAAGATGTGCGCGTGGAATATGACACCTCACAACCCGAGCTGGGTTTTGAGATTGACCGGGAAAAAGCAAGTGACCTTCAAGTGCCGGTGAGCCGCATTACGCAGACCCTACAGATCATGGCAGATGAATACCGCTTGCTCGATTTAAGTGTGGGTGATCAGGCCGTGCCTGTCATGTTGGGAGCCAGTGAGGGAAGCCTGACATCACCTTTTGATTTGTTGAACATTTATGTCAGCAGCGAGACGGGGCAACTGGTGCCATTGGCTTCAATAATCAAGGTACAGGAACGCGGCGTTGCTGCACAATTGGACCGACACGCCCAGCGACGTGCAGTTCAATTGAATATTGGTATTCCACCTGGCACAGACCTTGGCCGCACCATGCAGGATATTCGTGCAGTAGCTGACAATGTTCTACCAACTACCTCTACCTTGATTTTCCTGGGTGAAGCGGCCACGCTCGAGGAAACCTCCAATGAAATGTTCATCACTTTTGCGGTTGCTTTGGTGGTGGTGTTCCTGGTGATGGCGGCCCAGTTTGAGAGTGTCGGAAGCGCCTTGGTGGTGATGTTCACGGTGCCTTTTGGATTGGCTGCCGCCGTATTCGCGCTGTTGCTAACCAATCAGTCTTTGAATCTTTTCAGCCAGATCGGCTTGGTGTTGTTGATCGGTTTGATGACCAAGAATGCGATTTTGCTGGTCGAGCTGATGGATCAGTTGCGCGATGAAGGCCACAGTATCGAGTCAGCTGTGCGGGAAGGAGCGCGTTTGCGCTTGCGCCCGATTGCCATGACGGTATTGTCTACCTTGTTGGGTGTGTTGCCCTTGGTGTTGACCTCCGGACCTGGGGCCGAGGCGAGGGAAGCCATCGCCTGGGTGGTGCTGGGAGGCCTGGGCCTGTCGACCTTGTTCACACTTTACCTTGCGCCGATGGGCTACACCTTTGTTGCGCCTTACATGAGGCCAAGGGCGCATGCTGCCGATGAACTTGATCGCGAGATTGATGCCTACGAGAGCAACCTGAAAAAATACAGGGGCGAATCATGAGCAGATTCAAAGCCGTGGCGACCCTTGCTGGTTCAATGCTGGTGCTGTCGGCCTGTGCTTCAGTACCACCTGAGCAAGTACCCGATCACACTTCACCTGTTCAGTCAGCGCCAAGCCCCGACCTGTTTGTGGCACAGGATATTTTGCAGAACCTGAGTCGTGTTACCGACGCAGGGCTTGCTGGTGCGCGCTGGTGGGAAGGGTTTAACGACCCGATTCTCGACCAGTTGATTCAAAACAGCCTTGAAAGTAATTTCAAGATTGCTGCAGCAGCGGCCAGCGTGCGCGAAGCCAAAGCAATTCTGGCGCTCAGCGATACTGGAAATTCCCTCTTGGTGGAACTGGATGCCCAGCTCAGTGGCCAGAAAACCGACCGCAGCAACTCTGGAACAAGCAGCCCAAATGCCGCAGGTGGCGGCAACCGGAATGAACGAAATGCAATCATTGGTTTGGGCTTTGTGTTGCCTGTGGATTTTGCGGGCCGGGTGGGTCAGGAAGTACGTGCTGCTGCAGCCAACCTGATGGCTGTACAGGCCGGTTTGCGAGCTCAAATCATTTCAACCAGCACCGAGGTGGCCCAGGAATACCTGCGCTTGCGCGGAAACCAGAAGCAGTTGGGCATGCTGCGCGATTCGGTGGACCTGCAGGAAAAAACACTGGCCATTGTGAAGGCGCGTTTTGAGAGTGGTTTGTCGCCAGAACTCGATGTGCGCCGTGCTGAAACATCGGTGGAAACCCTGCGCGCCAGCATTGCACCGCTGGAGCAGGCCTTACGCCGTTCAATGCATCAACTGGCCACTCAGGCTGGCCAGTTTCCAGGTGTATATGATGCACTGTTGACACCCGTTGGCGATTTGCCGCGATACGGCCTTGGTATTCCCGCGCGATTGCCTTTGCAAGTGTTGCAGGCACGCCCCGATGTGCAGCTGGCACAAGCGCGTTTTGCACAGGCTGCTGCCGAGGTGGGTGTGGCTCAGGCTGATTTTTATCCTAGTATCGATTTGATGGCCAACATCCAGATTGGAAGTTCGGCGCTTAACTCAAACCCGGCCACGGGCATTCTGATTGCATCACTTTCCGCCTTGCTGAACCAGGTGGTGTACGATGGCGGCGCTCGAGATGCAAGGCTGGATGCAGCCAAAGCTCGAGCCGATGTGGCACTGGCAGATTATGAACAGGTGCTGCGTGCTGTCACCTTGGATGTTGAAAATGCCTTGCTGGCCATTAAAGCGTCCACTTCACGCCAAACCGCCTTGGGAAAAGCCGTCGTGTCGAGCAAGCGCAGCTTCGAACAAGCGGACGCGTTATACCAACTCGGCCTGGTCAGTTTTCTGGATGTGGTGGATGCGCAGCGTGTATACGCCAATGCAGAGCAGGCATTGGCCACGGAACAAACCAGCTATGCCACACTGATTGCTAGCTTGTTCCGGGCCTTGGGTGTTCAGGGTTAACGCATCCGAATCATCAGAATCGCTCGGTAAAGCCGATTCCGAAGAAATGGGTGTCCAGCTGTATGTTGCCGTTGAAATCGCCCCCGCGCACTTCTTCCGGCCGTATTCCTTTGTTGGCGCCAACGGGTGCAGGATCAGTGTCCAGCTTCTGATAGGCAAAGTGAATGCTGGTGTCCCTGCTTAAATCAAACTGTCCGCCAAAGGAAAAGTATTGACGATCGCTGTCGGGCAGAAAAGTGACGCGTGTTGCATCGTCAATGGCACTGTTCTCTACCGCGTAACCCGCACGCAAGGTGAGTCGTTTGTACAGCTTGTAGTTCAAGCCCACGCGGTACGATTCAGTGGCTACGAAGTTCTGAGGAATATTTTCCAATGTGCGGCCATTCCGCTCACGCTCGAAATTCAACTTAGTGACCGAGAAATCCTGACGCGTGTAAGTGGCCATCAAATCCAGCTTCGGTGTGGCATGGTGGAACACGCTGACGCGCAGTTCATCGGGCAGCGTAATGTCCTGTTTGATGACTTGTTCAGCGGCAAGATCGTCTGCTGCCTGAATGGTGTCTATCCCTTGAAGGGCGGCCAGTCCGGCGTTTGCGCGCAGGCTGTCTTGAAACCCTGCCAGTTGGGGATCATTCAGAACAAATTTGCCCCTGTTTCCGGTGAACCGTGTTTTGGGCCGGTAAGAAATACCGATTCGGGTATCTGCGGTGGGTTCCCAAAGGCCGCCTACCTGCGTGTTGAATGCCCAGCCGAACATGCGCAGTCCACCGTTGGCTTCACCTTCAGGTGTTTGCAAAATTGAATTGGCCAAATCCGGGGTCAACAAACACAGGGTTGTGCAGTCACGCTCTACGATGTCCGCTACCGCCTTGCGATAGTTCAGTTTGAGCTTGAGCGTCTGGAAATAACGTTCATAGGAACCGTTCATGCCCAATGACAGAGTTGGGGTTACTTTGTAGCCGAAACCCAAATTAAGTCGGATCACTTTCAGGTCGAAATCGCGACCCTGGTTGCGACCTGGGAAGTTCTCGTCGTAGTGAAGCACCAGTCCGTGAGAGGCAGCTGCACCAAAGCCCATCACCAGTCTTTCATTGACTGGAATGGCAATAAAAAGGTTGGGAGCCAGGGCCGCCGAATCGAAACCGTCTTTCCGGCTGAAAACTTGACCGTTCTGGCCTTGTGGCGCTCCCGAGCTGGCTCCATCGCCGTTTTGTTTCGAGGTGTAATCAGTGCCGATTGTAATGATTGCCGCACCCTGGGTTAATTCAGCACGTTTAAAGCGTGTCAGGGCCGCTGGGTTGGCAAACAGCACGGATGCGTCGCCTGCTTCAGCAGCTTGACCGGCAGATGCGTTACCCATGGCGCTGATGCTGTTGGCATCGAAAGCGGTACCGCCAGCGTAGGCCATGGAAGACACCGTACCCAAGAGGAGGGCGGCGGAAATTCTTTTCAACAGAAAATGGGAAGTCGTCTTCCGGACGGAAGAATGCATGGTTTTTGTCTCCGAAAAACGTGGCTGGTCACTGGCTCGGCGTTATTAGCTTGAAGTAGTGACTTTTTTGTAGTCATTTCAGTCTATCACCAAACTTCAAAAATGTTACTTTCAAGTGTCGAACTAGGTAACGTCCTCTAAAATGCTCGCCAAGCTTGACTCTCAGGGGGAAAGCTGAGCTACCACGCTTTGAGGCTAGTCCAATTTTGCGATTGCGCGGAATGTTTAAAACACCGTCAATGGTTGTAAGCATTTTGCTGTCAGTACAAGGGGTCAATATGTTGTGTAGCTTGAAAAAAAGCAGTGTTTTGTTTGCAGCAGGCGTACTGACGGGTTGCTGGTTTATTCCATCAGTTGTTTGGGCTGAAGGCCAAGTCGACAAACTGGAGTTGAGGTCTTCTGTGAAACTGGTCTTGACAAGGCCAAACGACACTGAAAAAAAGCCAGCCACAATGCAAAAAACAAGGTCTTTGCTTTCCAGTCTGGAGTTGTTTCGGGGTGTGACGGTGGATCTGGATCCACCAGCCCATGCCGACATTCAAAGCCGTGAAAATCGGGAGTCCCCAAAGTCAGAGAAAGACAACTCAATGATCAAAGCCGTCTATGGCGGTTTGCAAATTGCCCTGAAAGAGAACCTGAGCCTTGTGTACTCACCGGGACGCCTGTCCCGGGAGGGGTTTGATGCAAGTAGCCAAGGGTTGTACTTGTTGACAGGCGATGGTGGTCAGGCCAACTGGTACATGGGTGTTGAATCAGCCACTTATGCTCGGTCTTCGGATCTTCGGCGCACAGCCAACACAGCACAGTTTGGCGTCATTCTGAGTCTTGATTAAACCGTTTCTCCGTGGCGGCCCAGCCCATCCTTGAATGCTGTGGCCCCTTCAACTGTTTCACCAGAGGTCAGGGTGTTCAGGCCGAACTCAAACTCTTCTTCAAGGGCCTCACGTTCACCAAATCCCCATTGCGTCAGAACACTTTGGCGGTCATTGCGCATACAGGTTTGCGGGTGTTTGCTGAGCAATGCAGCCAGTTCAATTGCCCCTTCCAGTGCGCTTCGCGTGGTTTCGCGGCGATTGGCCAGACCCCAGGAAAAAGCTTCTTCGGCAGTAACAGGGCGGCCAGTCAGGATCATGTCCATGGCACGGCTTTGGCCGATTAATCTTGGGAGGCGCACGGTACCCCCGTCAATCAGGGGCACACCAAACCGTCTACAGAAGACGCCAAACACGGCTGTGTCGTCTGCCACACGCATATCGCACCAGGCCGCAAGCTCCAGACCACCGGCGACACAATAACCTGACACGGCAGCAATAACCGGTTTGCTCAGCTCCATTCGGCTAATCCCCATCGGTCCTGCGCCGTGGCGTTCCATGCGGTTGACCCTGCTCGGGTCCCCGGATGCAACAGCTTTCAGGTCTGCGCCAGCGCAAAAGTTGCCGCCTTCTCCGGTCAAAATGGCCACTCGGGCAACCACGTCCGTCTCAAAAGCCTGAAATGCCCGTTCAAGTTGATCCGCGGTGTAGCGATCCACGCAGTTGCGCACCTCGGGACGGTTAATCGAAATGGTCCAGATCTCGCCTTGCTGTAAGATCTCGATGTTGACGGGTTCTTCTGCTTTTTTGTCCATCATGCGTTTTTTGTCTGACTTTGAATTGAATACAACACCCAGCATACCGCGAGTTCGGTCTGCA